>CAYWGJ010000003.1:0-15883 GCA_964457835.1 uncultured Anaerolineaceae bacterium | reverse complement strand
CACGGTGACCTTGACGGCGAGCAACGCGGGCGGTGCATCCGCGCCGGTCAGCCAGGACGTAACCGTAAGCGCAGCAGCCCCAGACATCGACACGGCTCTGGTGGACAACACCCCGGTGAACCCGGACATCGCCGCGCTCTCGCCGCAGCTTTCCGCTATCGTTGCAGCCTCCAGTGCGGACTTCACCACCTTTGCCGTGGTGGGCGGTCGCAGCCTGCGCCAGGACAGCTTCTTGCAGCCCTTCGGCGATGGTGACTACACCTTGGCCGGTGCTGTGGACTTACAGCCGACACTCGGCTACTTTAGCGCGACCACCCTGCCGACCGGCGAGAACAGCTTTGCCCGTGTCGGCGCTGCTGTGGACCCGGCCCTGCTCGCAGCGGACTTCGCCAACGGCACCGCAACAGCAGCGGACTGCAACCCGGATGAAACTGTTCTGGGCTGTGAGCTGCGTTTGACCAATGCCGGTGTGGTCTTGATTGGTATCGGTTACCGCGATGCGCGCGATAGCACTGACCTGGCTCAGTTCCAGGCAAACCTTGGCACAGTCGTCGATGAAGCCCTCAACGCTGGTGTAGTGCCGGTCCTGATGACTGTGTACCCGCGTCCTGGTGAAGAAGATGCCATGAAGCGCCTCAGTGCGGCGGTGATCCTGGTTGCGCAGGACAAGCAGGTACCTGTGCTCAACATCTACCGCCTGCTTGCACAGCTCCCACAGCAAGGCCTGACGGACAATGACCCCAGCGTCGCCCCGGACGGTGCTGACTTCATTGACGATGCGGTCATCACCCAGTACGGTGAGAACGCACGGCATTTCGCACTGCTTCGTACCCTGGGTGATCTGATCCCGCTGTTTCCGTAAATATCCGGGGTCGCGTACTTCCGATGATCGCACATACAGGGGGTACACCTTCGGGTGTACCCCTTGCCTTTTGTGCCGACCTCACGGTATAAGGACACGGTTGGTTTGTACGCAAACACAGAGATAGGTGTGGTGTTGTTATTTGAAGCTGAAGTTATACAAGGCCTAGAATCCATTGCCGAGGATGAGATTCGTTCGCTGGGAGCGGAAATTAGTACCCGTGGCACAGGCCGTTTCGCCTTTGAATACGCGGGAAACCCACACGATCTGCTCAGCCTGCGTGCTGTGATGGCTTTGTACGTGCCGCTCTTTTTTGCGGTGCCCCGTCCCAAAGCCTTACTAGGACATCAACACTTTACCCGTATCGTTGACGCCGCGACCTGGATACTCAACCAGCAGACCGGCTCGTTTGAGTCGCTTTATATCGATGCCGCCGGCTCGCATACAGCGGTCATGCAGCGCCTGCGCCAGGAGTTGGCAGATGCGCTGCACCTGATGCCCCAGGCCGACAAAGGCGACTTGCAAGTGCGTATTCGTCGCGTCGAATACGGCTGGGATGCGCTGCTGCGCTTGACACCACGCCCCTTAGTTACCCGTACTTGGCGTGTGCGCAACTTCGAGGGTGCGTTGAATGCAACTGTAGCCTATGCCATGGTGCAGCTCGTGGCAGTGCCTGACGCACGACAGATCGTCAACCTGGCTTGTGGCTCTGGCTCACTGTTGATTGAAGCTGCGCTTTCTCTGCCAGGGGCATCTGTTATGGGCATCGACAAAGCTGCGCAGAATTTGGCCTTGGCCCAGGATAATCTGCATGCGGCGAGAGTGCCTGTCTCTTTGGTTCAGGCTGACCTGCGTGCTTTGCCTCTGCCTGCGCACAGTGTCGATGCGTTTCTGGCTGACCTGCCATTCGGGCAGCGTGTGGGTTCTCATGAAGACAACAAAGCACTTTATCCCCAGACCCTTGACCAAGCGGCGCGTGCGGCGAAAGCGGATGCGCGTTTCGCAGTGTTGACGCATGAGGTACGCTTGATGCAGGCTGTCTTGAAAGCTCAAACAAGTTGGCGACTTCAAGATACCATTCGCATTAATCTGCGCGGCCTGCATCCCCGTATTTATCTGTTGCAACGTTTAGCTTAAGTGTGAAAACAAATCCCGGAGTTTCGAATGCGCGCGATGCCGAAACATATATTCGCTTTCCTACCTTTTCTGGCATTTACTCTGTTGGCAGCCTGCACACCAAATGAAGAAGCTGACACCATGACCGTTTTCCTGGACATGGACAATCGTCGGCAGACTTATGCGCAATTGGAGTTAATCACAGTTGGAGAGTTTCTCGCTCAGATTGACGTGGAGCTGCAAGAGTTAGATCGAGTCAGCCCGCCACTGTCGAACCAGATCAGCGACGGTTTGCGCATTACAGTTGTTCGTGTTGAAGAAGAAACCTACTGTGAAGAGCGTCCTATTCCCTATGAAGAAGAATACGTGACAAGTGAAGATGTGCCCCCAGGTGAAGAACGCCTGGTGCAAGCAGGGCAAGATGGTGTTGAACAAGTTTGCTACCGTATGCTAGTCGAGGATGGTGTGCGCCAAGCGCCGATCCAGACTGGGCAGCCGAACATCATCACTGCACCACAAAACGAACTGTATTACGTAGGCCCGACCACCAGCCTGGACGCCGCCAATGTCAACGGGACGATTGTTTACTTAAACAATGGCAATGTGTGGGTCATGCGTGGTACCAGTGCTGCACGCCGTCGCATCACAGATACTGGCGACATTGAGGCTTCGCGCGCTTTCAGTCTCTCCGCAGACGGCCAACGTTTGCTGGTGACGCGGCCCAATGCGGAAGAAGCAGGTACATTCGGCAATCAGCTCTGGCTTATTCCCGATGTGCGTGCCTCGCAAGCGACATTGTTGGGATTGCGCCCAACCAACGTGCTCTATGCCGAATGGGTACCTGGCCGTTCGAACGTCATCGCCTATTCGCGTGCGGCACCGCGTTCCACCAGCCCCGGCTGGGGGGCCTTCAATGACCTGTGGCTCACCCGTATTGACCCGGAAACCGGCGACGAAATCAGCATTGAACCCCTCATCGAAGAAGCAAGCGGCAGTGGCGGACCTTACGGGTGGTGGGGACGTGGTTACGCATGGTCCCCGGACGGTACGCGCTTGGCCTGGATCCATGCCGATGCTGTAGGTCTGGTAGACTTGGAATCCGGTACGCTTCAAGACCCACTTGCCAGCTTCCCGGTGTTCACACCCTTCAGCGACTGGTCATGGCGGACAAGTGTGTCGTGGTCGCCTGATGGGGAACTCATCGTCTTTACCTCGCATGGGCCGTCGGTAGGCAATGAACCCCCGGACCGCAGCCCGGTATTTGACCTCGCCTTTGCCTCCGCCGATGATGAAGCACCCCAACAGGGTTTCAGTGCCGTTTTGCAGAGTCAAGTTGGTATGTGGTCCTTTCCCCGCTTTTCGCCCTACACACAAGCGCAGGTTGACCTTTTCCCCAGTGCCTACATAGCCTATATGCAGGCGCGTCGTCCCTTGGACAGCGTATCCGACTCAGCGGAGTACGACTTGTGGGTTGCTGACCGCGACGGTAGCAACGCTCGCCGCCTCTTCCCCGATGACTCACAGCCGGGTATTCGTTCGCGTGCCTACGCCTGGAGTCCTCTGGGCGACGAGATTGTTGTGATTTACCAGGGTAATTTGTGGCTGATTCGTGTGGACAATGGCGTTACTCGCCAGCTTACCTTAGATGGCAACGTAACACATATCGCATGGGCACAGTAAGCATGGATACCCACATGCGACGGTTCTTCATCTTTGGCGGCCTGCTGGTCCTGCTCTTCGGTGCGGTGACGGCGACAGCTTCACTGGTATTAAAGTATCATGAACATTCGCGTGGTGTCGTCCTGGCTGCGGAGTCTGCTGCACTGCCCTACCGGGACGCAACACCTTCGCGTCTGGGCGTCTTCGTGGACGCAGCAGTCACCGCGCCGGACGATCTTCCGACTCATCTGGACCTGATGACACAGGCAGGTGTGCGCTGGCTGCGCTTTGAGACCTCCGCGCTGAGCACTGCGACCCTGCCCTGGTTGGACGCACTCCAGGGCTACCCACACATTGCGCCGGTGGTTACCCTGACCGACCACATGACGCCGCAGTCCGCCGCCGCTGTCATTACAGACCCAGAGGCCTACGCGCAGCAGATCGCGGTTTTCGTTGCCGAATACGCCGACCGTATAGACCACTATCAGGTATGGCATGAGCCGAACTTAGCCGTGTCCTGGGCAGGCCAGGACGCCAACCCAGCCGCTTACGTCGCGATGCTCTGCGCTGCCTATGACGCCATTCACGCCAACGACCCGCGCGCGCAGGTCATCAGTGCAGCGCTGGCTCCCACCACTGAGACCGGTCCGCACAATCTCAGCGATTGGCATTTCCTGGATGCCATTTACGTCCTGGGTGCGGCTGACTGCATGGATGCCGTCGCCGGTCAACCCTTCGGTTTTGACAGCGCGCCGGAGGATCGCCAAGTGGACGCTGACCGGCTTAACTTCTCGCGGATCGTTGGCCTGCGTGAGGTTATGCTGCGCCATGGTGATGTACAGACCGCGCTGTGGGCGTCACGCTGGGGCTGGAACAGTCTATCGCTGGATTGGGACGGCACACCGTCAATCTGGGGCCAGGTAGACGCTGAGACTCGTGTAAGCCATACTTTGAATGCCCTGGAACGCGCCGAGGCAGAATGGCCGTGGCTGGCAGGTATGGTCTTGTACCACTGGCAGCCCAGCGCGCCGCTCGATGATCCCGTGTGGGGCTTTGCGCTGCTGGATGCACAGAGCCACCCTACCCTGCTGCTGGACGCTCTCATTGCTCGCCATGTACAACAGGCCATAGATGCCGCACCGCATGGTCTGTTTCCAGCACGCAATCCCTTTACGGCCTACAGCGGCCTGTGGACGTTTAGCGACATCGGTGCCGATATTGGCTGGCAGCGCGACAGCCGCTTGAATTTTACCTTTCACGGTACTGATCTGTCGCTGCTGCTGCGCGAGGACGATTACGTCGGCTACCTTTACGTTCAGGTGGACGGCCAGCCGGCTAACGCGCTGCCCACCGATAACCTTGGCAACAGCTATGTCATCCTTACCAGTGGTACGCGCAGTCCGGAAACCAATCTGGTGCCCATTGCTCGCGACTTACCGCCGGGTGTGCATACCCTGGAGATCGTCGCCGACCGGGGCTTTGATCGCTGGGCCTTGGCTGGGTTCGCTGTCAGCGGGTCAGACCCTACCGCGCATTATTCAGTACAGATTGCCGCCCTTCTTCTAACGATGCTGGCGGCACTGGTGGGTCTCATCACCACAACCGCCAGCGATGGCCCTTGGCTTTTTACAAAAAGTCGTGCTCATTTGAGCCGCCTGCTGCGCCCGCTCAATGACCTGCGGCGTATCCTGTTAGGCGGCTTGGCTTCGCTTCTGCTCATGGTCGGAATGCTTATGACCTGGGGCAGCGCAGCCGGTTGGACGGAAGTGCTGCGTCGCGAGCCGGTACAGATCGGGCTGGCCCTGCTCAGTGCGGGCTTGCTGTACGTCAATCCCGGCTTCCTGCTGACTCTGCTCGGGGCGGGGAGCGTGTTTCTACTCGTTTACCATCAGCTCTGGCTCGGATTGGCCCTGATCCTGCTGTATGCGCCCTTCTTTCTGTTTCCGGTACAGCTCTACAACTTCGCCTTTCCCATGGTCGAACTGCTGACTCTCATCACCTTTGCCGCCTGGCTGCTGCGCATGTTTGTTACCTGGGCGGAAGCGCGGCACGGTCAATCACCGGTCAGCCGGAGTGATGCGCGTTGGCACCCGCTGGATTGGCTCATGCTGCTGTGGGTATTTCTGGGTGTACTGAGTCTGCTGTGGGCGCAGGAGCGCGGCCCAGCCCTGACGGAACTACGCACTATGATCGTCGAACCGACCTTGTTCTACCTGGTGTTGCGCACCCAGCGACTAAGTGCGCGCCAACTGCGCTATGTTATTGGCGCGTTCGTGCTATCTGGCGTGATCGTTGCTGGATTAGGCATGGTTTTCTACGTCTCCGATGTTGCCGTGATTACTGCGGAAGCAGATGCACGCCGCCTTGCCAGCATCTATGGTTCGCCCAACAACGTGGCGCTGTACCTGGGCCGTGTGATTCCTTTTGCGCTGGCCTTGCTGCTGGTGCTGCCACTCAGACGTCTGCTGCGTCTGCTGCTTGGTGTCGGCCTACTGCTGATGTTGGCAGCCATGGCCTTGACACTCAGCGCAGGTGGTTTATTCCTGGGGCTGCCAGCCGGTGTTGCCGTCGTGCTGCTGCTGCGCTACCGACGCCGTGCACTGATTCCGCTGCTGGGCCTGCTGATTATCAGCCTAGCCGCTTTCGCACTGTTGAGCGCTAATTCGGCGCGCTTTGCGCGTGCACTGGACTTCGAGAGCGGCACGAATTTTATCCGGCTGCGCGTGTGGGAAAGCAGCCTAGATATGATTCAAGATGCGCCGCTCACCGGGCTGGGTTTGGACCAGTTCCTGTACGCCTATCGGGGCACCTATATCCGCCCAGATGCCTGGGAGGAACCCGACCTATCGCACCCACACAACATCGTCCTGGACTTCTGGCTGCGTCTAGGCCTGGCCGGCGTGTTGTGGATTATGGCGGTGCAGTGGGTCTTTTGGCGGGGCCTGTATCAGCGTTTCAAGGTGCCGCCGCTTCATCCAGAAGCCCACGCGCTGAGCATTGGCCTGGGTGGAGCAATGGCTGCACTTTTAGCACATGGCAGCATTGATAACAGTGTCTTTGTCATAGACTTGAGCATCGTATTTGCCTTTATGTTGGCTGGCAGCGCCTCATCCTTATCCCGGAAAATGAATATATGATAAGCATACGCACACCAGTTCTATTGACGTGAACCAAAATTCAATGGTGTAATCTAAGACAACAGCAGCTAGAGCTATCGGTAAACCATGATGAAAGCCAGGGTCAATAAACTTACAGTGCACATCCTCCAAGCCGACTACCGCACGCTGGATACGGAGGGCTTAGTGCTGACAACCGATCCCAACCTGAGCCTTGACCCACAGGTCGCGCACTGGGTCGGCAGTCAGGTCGCTGAGCAACTGCGTCTGTTGAACTGGTCCGATGTGGGTGATGCCGTGGTGACACATGGGCCATCGCAAGCTGTTCCGCAACGCTTGATCCATGGTGTAGCACCACGCTGGGGGGAATATCGCGCTAAGGGCAAGCTCGCACAGCTCACCTGGCGCTGCTTGGAAATCGCAGAAGATGAAGGCTTAACATCCCTGGCAGTCCCGCCTATTTCTGTGGGTCCGCTGGGCTACCCGGTCGAAAATTGTGCTAAAGTCATGCTGGAACAAATCATTGATTTCAGCTTTGAAAAGCCTAAATCACTCAAACAGGTTGTGATTTACCTCGACCCAAACACCGAAGCTTATCAGGTCTTCAGTGCCGAGCTGCGCCGCCAGCTCAACGATTTGCAGGCCAGTGGTGAAGGCCAGGTCCGCGTTTAGTGCCTTGGACGCAGCATCCGGCCTGTGGTAGACTGCGCCACACTAGTTCAAGCAATGCTCACAAGGAGTGTGCACGTTGCGCGTATTAATCACTGGTGGCGCGGGTTTTTTGGGGTCACACCTCTGTGACCGTTTCCTAGCGGATGAACATGACGTGATCGCGGTTGACAACCTGATTACGGGCAAGCTGGAAAACGTAGCGCATCTGGATGACCACCCTCGCTTCACACTCATTCAGCATGACGTCACCAAGCACATGGACGTAGACGGCCCCTTGGACGCCGTGCTGCACTTCGCCTCTCCTGCCAGCCCCATCGATTATCTCAAGTACCCGATCCAGACACTGAAGGTGGGTGCGATGGGAACACACAACGCACTGGGCCTGGCGATGGCGAAGAACGCGCGCTTTCTGCTGGCTTCCACCTCCGAGGTCTACGGTGATCCTTTGGAACATCCCCAAAAAGAAAGCTACGTAGGTAACGTGGATACCATCGGCCCGCGCGGGGTCTATGACGAGGCGAAGCGCTACGCCGAAGCCATCACCATGGCCTATCACCGTACCCACGGCGTAGACACGCATATTGTGCGTATCTTCAACACTTACGGCCCGCGTATGCGCCTGGACGATGGCCGCGTCGTGCCGAACTTCATTCACCAGTCGCTGCACGGTCAGCCGCTGACTGTGTATGGTGATGGCAGTCAAACGCGCAGTTTCCAGTATGTGTCGGACCTGATCGACGGGCTGGTGCGTCTGTTGATGTCCGATTTTCACGATCCGGTCAACATCGGCAACCCGCGCGAGATGACTATCATCGAATTTGCTGAGATCGTCAACAGCATTACGGGCAACCCCGGCGGCATCGTCTTCAAGCCAGAGCTGCGCATCAAAGGCGATCCCCAGGTGCGTCAGCCAGACATCACCCGTGCCCGTGAAGTGCTGGGCTGGGAACCTCAGGTTACGCTGGAAGATGGGCTGCGCCACACGGTTGAGTTCTTCCGTGAACACCCAGAGTAAACCGGCTCCATCACATGATGCGTATGTCGTCTCGCCGCGTTTTCGCAGCCGCTCAGCCATTCGAATGGATGTGGACGGCTGCGGCATTCGGTATGGGTGCTGTGCTGCTGCTGCCAGTTCAGTTGGCGGTTGGACTGATTGTCACTGCGGGGTTGACGCTATCTCTGCTGATTGCGCCACAGGCAGGTTTTACCTTGGTACTGGCGCTGTCACCATTGCGTACCTTAATCAGCACAGAAGCGCCCGGCCTGCTGCCTGTTGACATTGGTTTATTGACAGTGGCGGTGCTGCTTTCACTCTATGCAGCCCCGCGCATCGCCGGCGATACGCGGATGCTCCGTTGGGATGCGTCACCCGTTTTGCTGCTGGTGCTGCTGTTCACAGGCACGCTGTCCCTGACCGTATTTTCTGCGTGGTCTGAGGGGGCATGGCTGTCCGAGTGGCTAAAGTGGCTGGTCATGGCCGTTCTGGTTTTGCTTATCTTGAACGAGGGACGTTGGCAGTGGCTGCTGTTTGCCTTGTCAATTGCAGGCCTCAGTCATGCGCTGTTGGGTCTGTATACCTTCCTTGGCGGAAGTGGCGCGCTTCACCTGCTGATTAATGAACGTTTTTTTCGCGCTTTTGGCAGTTTTGGGCAGCCTAACCCCTTCGGTGGCTTTATGGGTTTGTTGGCCCCGCTAATGCTCAGCGTTTCGGGGGGCTATGCGCGGCTGTCATGTAAGCGCTGGCAGCGCAGCGGTCGCGTGGATGCAGCGTCTTTCATCGCTTTGTATTATGCAGCGGTCGCTGCGCTGGCTGCGCTGGGTGTCATGATCTCCTGGAGCCGTGGAGCTTGGCTGGGTTTTGCGGCAGCGCTCTTCGTCGTTGTCATTGCGCTGCCTCGTCGTTGGTGGCACAGTCTGCTGCTGGCGCTGCTGCTGCTGAGTGGAGTGGCTGGCATGTGGTCGTTGGGCTTGGTGCCCCAGTCCATCGCAGACCGTATAGCCAGCGCGACTCAAGAGCTTTTTGTGTCGGCGGATGTGCGTGGTGTAGACATCACCCCGGAAAACTATGCCGTCGTAGAGCGCTTAGCACATTGGCAGGCAGCCTTGAATATGAGCAGTGCCTACCCATGGCTTGGGGTGGGGTCTGGTAACTATGAAGTGGCATATCCAGTTTTTCGCTTGATGAACTGGCCTGAACCCTTGGGACATGCGCATAACTACTACTTGAATGTTTTGGGTGAGGCTGGCATTATGGGGTTACTCATTTATTTAACGCTTTGGTTTGGAGTGCTCTGGTTGACATGGCGCAGCCGACAGCATCCGGACCCTTTAGCGCGTTTAACTGCGATCGGTTTGTTGGGCACCTGGACTTATCTGATGATGCACAGCCTCACCGATCAACTCTATGTCAATAATATGTTCCTGCATCTCGGCGTGATGCTCGGTATCACTGCTGTGTTGCATAAGCAAACTTGGAGTCTCTCACGTTTATGAGAATTGCCGGATCAACCCAGAGTGAAACAGTGAAACCACACGTCGAAGGCAGCACGCGGTTTAATTTGCAGAATCCCTTGAATGCATCGATTCACTACGTCGCCCAACGTCTGGGAGACGGTGAGAAGCGCAGTAAAGAGATTGAACGCTTTTTGCGTTTTGCTGTTGTTGGTACCATAGGTGCAGTGATTGACATCGGTCTGCTTTTTCTGTTGCAAGCCACTATTCTGCCTCCAATCAATGAATCCGCAATTGCTCTCGCTAGTGGGATTGCTTTCTTTACAGCCGTTGTCAATAACTTTTTGTGGACACGCTTGTGGGTCTATCCAGATTCGCGATCGCGTTCTATGCGCCGTCAGTTAGCCATGTTTACGCTGGTTAGTGTTATGGGTGGTCTATTTCGGCTGATCTGGATGGCTGTTATGGCCTTTCCGATTGGGCATTTTGTGATGCCTTTCGCTGAACCGATTATCTTGATCTTTGATCCTAGCTATGTGCCAACGGTATTGGCTGAGGGGCGTGCTGGCAGCATCATTGCGCAGATGATCGCTATGGTCGTCGTGATGTTGTGGAACTTTTTCGCTAATCGCTATTGGACATATAACGACGTACAGTAAACTAGTGCGCATTGGTGTTGACTACACTCCAGCTTATGAACAGGGCGGAGGTATTGGTCGTTACGTCCGTGAGCTGATGCGTGCTTTGTCGCAGCTTGACGATTCGCCGTTGGTAGATGTTGAGCTGCGTTTGTTTGTGTCAGGTGTACGTGCTAAGCCGCTGCCTTCGATCCCGTCTGCGAATTGGTTGTGGTGCGGTACCCGTTGGGCTCCGCGTGACTTAGCACGTTTGTGGCATCGTGCGCGTGCTCCGCTGCCTGTGGAGTTTTTTACGGGTAGGCTTGATTTGTATCACGCTACGGATTTTGTACTCCCACCTACACGTGCGAATACTGCTACCCTATTGACCGTCCACGATCTTTCGTTTGTGCGCGTTCCAGACGCAGCATCACCTTCTTTACGTACATACTTGAATGCAGTTGTGCCGCGTTCTGTGCATCGTGCGGATCGTATTTTGGCTGATTCGCAGGCTACGAAGGACGACCTTGTTGTGCTTTACGGTGTGCCTGCGGGTAAAGTGACTGTTCTTTTGAGCGGTGTTGATGTTCGCTTTGTGCCTGCTAATGAGTCTGTTAAAATGACTACGCGAAGTAAATATGGCATTGCGCGCCGTCCTTATCTCTTCAGCATTGGCACTGTGCAGCCCCGCAAAAATTACGGACGCCTTGCGCAGGCTCTGCGACTCCTCATCGATCGCGGCTTTGACCTCGATCTTGTCATTGCAGGCGGCAAGGGCTGGCTCGAAGACCCGATCTATGACACCATCCGCGACTCCGGCGTGCAGGACCACGTGCACTTCATCGGCTTCGCAGGCGAAAATGACCTGCCTGCCCTCTACAGCGGCGCGGAAGCTCTGGTATTTCCATCACTATACGAAGGCTTCGGCCTGCCCATCCTCGAAGCTATGGCATGCCACACCCCCGTCGTCACCTCCACCGTATCCTCCATGCCAGAAGTCGCCGACGACGCCGCCCTCTGCGTGGACCCCTACAGTGTCGAAGCCATCGCCGATGCCGTACAGCGCATTCTGGACGACTCCGCGCTGCGTCAAACCCTCGTCACCCGTGGCCGCGAGCGCGCTGCCGCCTTCACTTGGGAGCGTGCCGCCCGCCAGCTCGCCCAGGTCTATGCTGACTTGCTACAGGGTATCTGAAGCGTCTAACATCCGTGTGTTATAATGCGCCGCAAAACCTCCCCTACCGAGGAGACTTGCTATGTTACCCACCAAAGAAACAAAAACCTGCACCCAGTCTCGCGTCGTACTCAGCAGCCTGATGGGTCCCCAGGACGCCAACGGACACGGCAACGTCCACGGCGGCGTCATCATGAAGATGGTCGATGAAGTCGGAGCGCTGGCCGCTATGCGTCACGCCCGTGCTCCGGTCGTAACCATTGTCATGGACTCTATGACCTTTATGGAACCTATCCGCGTTGGCTATCTTGTGGAGTGTACCGCCGAACTCACCTACGTTGGGCGCACCTCCATGGAAGTTGCCGTAGAAGTACGTACCGAAAACCCTATTACCGGCGACTCAAGCATGACTAACCAGGCCTTCCTGGTCTACGTAGCGCTCAATCCCGATGGCCGCCCCACCCCAGTACCTGGTCTAAGCTACGAAACCGACGCGGAACGTCAGCGCGCCGCCGATGCCGAAGCCCGGCAGCAATACCGCAAAAACCAACAACAACGCATCAACGCGAAAGGCTGAGCTGCATGTCCGACGCCAACTCCGACGACAGCATCACAGGCAAGCGTCGCTCGGCCCTGCTAGACCTACTCGATCAAACCGGCGCGAAAGCTGTACTCGCCGCCCCCAGCATCGACATGGGCCTGGCGGAACACCGCCCCTACCCCTTTCTCGCCATCGTCGGACAGGCAGAAATGCGCGTTGCCCTGATGCTGGCCGTTATCAATCCCAACATTGGCGGTGTGCTGCTCATTGGGCCGCGCGGTACCGGCAAAACCACCGCCGTCCGCAGTCTGACGGGCATCTTGCCAGAAGTCGAGGTCAGTGACTGCGACGAAGATGTGCTGCCAGAAGACCTCGACCATCCCGACGCGGAATACCTCTACCCAGACTGCCACGAAAAGTTCAAGAAGGGTGAGGCGATTTCACATTACGAACCAGTCAAACTGGTGGAGCTGCCCCTCAACGCGCGCCTAGAAGACGTAGTAGGCGGCATCAACGAGCGCATCGCCGTACAGCGCAACCGCATTCGCTTAGAACGGGGCATCCTCTCGCGTGCCGATAACAACCTGCTCTATGTCGATGAAGTCAACTTGTTGGAGGATCAGATCGTGGATGCGATCTTGGATGCCGCCGCCCAAGGGCATTACGCGGTGCGCCGCGGGGCCATGGTCGGCACATACCGCTCGCGATTCGTACTCATCGGCTCCATGAACCCGGAAGAAGGCCGCCTGCGCCCGCAAATCATGGATCGCTTCGGTCTGCGCGTCAGCGTGCGCGGCTTGATGGAACCCGAAGAACGCCGTGAAGTCTATCAACGGATGCGCCATTACCGCCGCAATCCAACTAACTTCATTCAGCAGTGGGAATGGGAGACTGTCGAAGCCCTGGAAGAAGTCACTGCCGCCCGCGAGCGCCTTAAGACCACCGCCATCGACGACAAGGCCCTTCAGGTTGGCTTTGAGCTGGTGCGCCGCCTCGACATCGATTCGCATCGTGCTGACTATGCGATGTTTGAGGCGGCCCGCGCCTACGCCGCCTCCGATGGCCGCACCACTGCTACCGTGGATGACCTGCGTGCTGTAGCAGCCCTGGCCCTGCGTCAGCGCCGCAGTGACTTCATGGTCAGCTTCTTTGACGATCAACAGCGTGAGGACGAGCAAATCCGTGAGACCATCGACAAGCTCTCTTGACCTTTCTAAGCCGCACAATGCGGCCCTGCTGTTTGTCCTGGGTGGGCTGGCTGCCTACCTGCTGCCTTGGCTCAACGCGCCCGGTACCGCATTGTCCATGGGCGGTTACGACCTGGCCGAATGGACCAGTCTCTACCCAGAGCTGCGCTTTGCCCAGCCGCCTCTGCTGGTCACGCTGGCCCTACGTCTCCCTTCAGCACTGCTCATCATCCTGCTGGCGATGCACCATAGCGACGAGTACATCACCCCTTTTCGCCTGCGCTGGATTCTGATGCTTTTAGCCGTGCTGATTACCAGCATAGCCCTGCTGCCCCCCCTGGAATTCATCAGCAATACCGACGACCCTAACTACCGTCAGCAGTTCGCTTTGGCAGCGGCTACACTCGCCCTCGGCACGCTGAGCCTCTTCCGGCTGCCAGTTCTGCACACCGCGTGGGCGCGGTTGAACCTTGCGCTGCTCGGCCTAGGCATTAGCGGTATCGCGCTGGCTGAGGCGCAGCGGCTGCTCATCGGGCTTTCGATGCCGGTTGCCATCGGCCCTGGTGGCATTGGCACCGGGCTGGCCTTCGCGCTGTTGGCCGCTTTCAATGCCCGGATCATCTCTCAAAAACGGAATCAAAAACGGGATACTGTAAACGTTTCACAGCACCCCGCGCTTACGTCTCAGTGAGGGTTCACCGCTATGAACCGGTGTTCATGCGCTCCTTGATGTATGCGACCGCCTGCCCCACCGTCTCAATCTTCTGGGCGTCATCGTCCGTGATCTCCCCGCCGAACTCGGTCTCGAAAGCCATAATCAGCTCCACCAAGTCCAACGAGTCGGCTTCCAAGTCATCACGAAAATGCGCATCAGGGGTCACCTGAGCATCATCGACACCAAGCAGATCAACGACGATGTTCGTCACGCGCTCTTCAACACTTGCCATGGTCACCTTCCTGTGTCTTTTGCAACTTGCGAGTAGGTGTTGATTAGAGACACATTATACTGATAAACGCGCCGTGCGCTAGTTAGAGTTATTGACACGCCCCCTACTGCCCTTTAGGATACAATCCGCGAATTGATTGTGATGAACGGAAACCCAATGACTGATAGCAACCCCATCCCACCCCCCCCCACCACCGAAAGCCGCAAGGTAGATCACATCAAGATCAACCTGGAGCGCGATGTGCAGTTCCCAAACCTGACCACCGGGCTGGAACACTACCGCTTCATGCATCAAGCCCTGCCCGAACTTGACCTAGCCAACGTAGACCCACGGGTCACCCTCTTCGGCAAAACGCTCAGCGCGCCTATCCTCATTTCATCCATGACTGGCGGCACGGACATGGCAAAACGACTTAACCGCAGCCTAGCTGAAGCCGCTCAAGCCCATCACATCGCCATGGGCGTGGGCAGCCAGCGCGCTGCCATCGAAGACAAGGCCCTCGCCGACAGCTACCGCGTCCGCGACATCGCCCCCGACATCCTGCTCTTTGCCAACGTCGGTGCGGTACAGCTCAACTACGGCTATGGCATCGACCAATGCCGTCGCGCCGTGGAGATGCTCGAAGCCGATGCGCTGATTCTGCATTTCAACGTACTGCAAGAGGCGGTACAGCCAGAAGGCGACACAAATTTTGCCGGGCTGCTGGACAAAGTGGCCGAAGTTACCACCTCGCTGGGTGTGCCTGTCATCGCCAAAGAAGTCGGTTGGGGGTTTTCGGAAGCCAACTGCCGCCAGCTCGCCGAAGCCGGCGTCGCCGCCATTGACGTGGCCGGGTCCGGCGGTACCTCATGGAGCGAGGTTGAATACCATCGCGCACCCACTGAATTCCACGCGCGGGTCGCTGCCGCCTTCGCCGACTGGGGCATTCCCACCGCTGACGCCATTCAGTATGCCAAGCGTGGCGCACCCACACTGCCCATCATCGCCAGCGGCGGCCTAAAAAACGGCATCGACATCGCCAAGAGCATCGCGCTGGGGGCCACGCTGGGCGGCATGGCCGGTCCCTTCCTCAAAGCTGCTGACCAGTCCGTCAGTGCCGTTGAGGACCTCATCCGCGAGACCTACGCCCAGGTTCGTGTTGCCATGCTCGCCAGCGGCGCAGCCAGCATCAGCGCCTTGCAGCAAACACCCCTGGTCTACACCCAAACCTAAATGCACTGCACGGGGGTCGTAAACCGACCCCCCCTACACCAGCTCGCGAAACACCCGATTGCTCAGCAGCCGTCCCTTTTCCGTCAGCCGCACCCGCTCAGCATTTATTTCCAGCAGCCCTTCTGCCGCGAAACGCGCCATTACCTCCGGGTGCACGTCATCCACCAAGTCCGCGCCAAAACGCGCCTTGAACCCCGCGCGCGACACGCCGTCCCGCGTCAGCCGCAGCGCCATCATCAGTGTCTCGGCAATCTCCGCCTCCCGGCTGACCGACACCTCATCTACCGTAGCCGCCGAGCGCGGATACACCCACCCATGCAGTGTGCCCG
>CAYWGJ010000002.1:0-186747 GCA_964457835.1 uncultured Anaerolineaceae bacterium | reverse complement strand
TATCGCCAGCGCTTTCCAGGTTATCCGGCACATCTCATCAATTTAGTCTATCCATGAAATTCACCACTCCCGGCGGAGTTCGAGATGGCACAAGGCGCAGCAAGTCAGTACAATAGGCGCTACTACGCACAACGGAGGTTAAGCTCGCATGGCAACGGATTCGCGGAAGTGGTTTTATTCGACCCCTGAACCGCGCCCTTATTACATTGAGGAGCGCGTGAATCACACCTTGTGGAAGAACCGGCTGCAAGGTCTGTACATGAGCTGTACACAGGCCACCGCGCCAATCAAGATGGAAGGCAGTTGGAACGGGATGCCGGTGACCTTTGAGTGGGTGCCAGGCGATTACTTCATCCTGCGCACTGGTGAAAAGCGCAAGGACCTGATTGGTGTGCTGCGGCAGATGCTTTTTAACCTGGTGCCGGTGTTGGAGTACGAAGACCCTGAGGGGATGCACGTTGTCGAGTGGCACACCGACGGCGGTAGTCAGCGCTGGGCACAGATTCAAGGTAATCCGCAGTATCAGGGCCTGCGACGTATCGCACGCCGCAGCCAGGTTTAGGTTGCTGAAGCCATTGGCGCAGTCACAGGCCGACACATACCGTCGGCCTGCTTGATTCTGATACTGTAAGAAGGATCAATCTGTGTTTTGCTGTTTGGCTTTCAACGCGCCGTAGAGGGACTCAACGCTGTTGAAAGGACCTTCGTTGAAGTCGATGGCAACGCTGTGCAGCCTCAGTTGGTTTTTCGCCATGGCTTGGCGTGCCTTCTCACGGTCGCGCAGTGGGTAGAAGTATTCTTTCGATTGTTCGATACGTTCCGCGATGCGGCTGACGATGCGTTCGGCATGCGTCGTTGTCGTGATGATTAGAATGTCTTCGGCGCTGGCGTGCCCGATGAAGTCGTTCTCGCTGCCATATTCACGTACTGCGTTCTTGACCATCAGTGTAACAGCGCGCAGCACGTCATCAGCGGCTACAAAGCCGTACATCTCGCGGAAGCTGCCCAAGTTTGCGACTGAAAGCTGAAGGGCTGCCCACTTGCTGCTGCTGAGGAGCAGGGCACTCAGCTTTTCATCAACTATACCTCCTTCGGGAAGGTCTGTGACGGGGTTGATGAGTGCCTGGCGGTTGGCACGGTTGATGGCGTTGCGCACACGCAGCTTCAGCTCTTGAATGTCAAAGGGTTTGGTGATGTAGTCTACGACACCCAGTTCCAAGCCTTGCAGCTTATCTACGCGGTCGCGCTTTTCCGTCAAGAAGATGATGGGGATGTCGGCAGTGCGACGTTGCAGGCGCAGTTGGCGGCAGACCTCATAACCATCAATGTCGGGCAGGCGGATGTCCAGCACGACCAGGTCCACACTGTTTTCCTGGCTCAGGCGTAGGCCTTCTTCACCCCAATTGGCGACTAAGACCTCATAGTTCTGCACGCGAAAATACGCACTGAGCATGTCGGAGAGGTCGGTATTGTCCTCAACAATGAGCAAACGCGGCTTGTCGTCCACGCTCATCCCCTCGGTATGATCTCATCAAGCAGATGGTGGTACCCCGCAGTACTGGTCGTCCCACAGAAGGCTGTGAGGCGGCTCAGAGCTGCCCTATAGGTGTCTTGTTGACGCGAAAAACACATTGATCGTCACCCAATGCTCGGCACTGCGTTTCATGGACGTGATACTCATAGCCATCGGAAGCCCACCGCATGCCTTCTTGGATGACGCCGACGAGGGCGTTGCAGACGGGCCTTTCGGCGCTGCGTCCCCACGCATAAGGGCTGAACTCGGTACTGATCTCAAAGTGCGTGCCTGCATCAAGGACTTGGGTGCTTTGGTCGCTGAAGTTGGTGAAAACAGCCGCTAAAGCACGCACGCCGATGTCGGTGCGCGTTTCCAGTGGCAGCGCGCGAAACGCCGGATCGGCCATGCCTTTCATAACGCCGAAAGACTTCATGCCATTAGCGAAACAAGCCCGACCGATACGCAGTGCCATGCCCTGTCCACCACGCGCGCCATACATTTCCTCTAAGGCTTGGCTGAGTGCGGCCAAATGACTGAAGTCAAAATGGCGTGCCAAATCATCGGGCGGTGGGGCGGCGTTGAGCGAGTCCAGTTCAGCCAGGCTCAGCAGGGCCGTCAGACCGTTTTTCCCGATCACATCTTCCATCGCCAGCAGGAAATACCGGGCGATGCGGTTGGGATAATACAGTCCGCTGGGTTCGAGCACGGTTCAGGACTTCTCTTCAAGAGCAGGGGGCAGTCGCAGCGCACTGTTAAACGATGTCGGACAGCGCGCTGACCGTGCGCGAGACATCCAGCAGGATCAAGCCCAGTTTGGCTTCTTTACGTGCCAGGACAGTCAGCACCGCTTCTTCACCTACGGCGGTCAGGATGACGTAGCCATCCTCACCTTTGACCTGTACTTGTTCCAGCTCACCGCGCCCCAGTTCGCCAGAAATGCGCTCACCCAGCGAAAGCATCGCCGCGGACATCGCGCTCACACGGTCTTCTTCGATGCCGGCCTGTAGTGATGACGCCATGCTCAAGCCATCCACGCTGACGATGGCCGCACCTTCAATGTCGCCTGAACTGGCCTGGAGGTCCTGCAGGCGCTCAACCAGTTGTTCTGTGCGTGACTTGGACAAAGGAGTTTCTCCTCACTTGCAAGGTAGGACAGCTTGCTACCGGTCTAATGATCTTTGACAGTATACCCTACTCTCTAAGGATTGTACTATAAGTTTCTGAAAACGCGCAAAAGAGTTTGTGCGTCCACGACTTCGTTTATCATAGCGACTGAGGCAGGTATGGCCGCTGCGCTTACTATTTTGCGTGGAAAACAGTATGATGGGCCTATTCGGCATATAACAAACCGAGTATAGAGAGGGACGTGTGGTACGTAAGCGAGTAGTTATCACCGGGATGGGGGTAATTTGCCCAACAGGAAATACCGTTTCGCAAGCCTGGGACAACACCGCCTGCGGGCTTTCCGGCATTGCGCCCATCACACGCATTGATACCTCCCAGTTGGACAATCACTTCGGTGGCGAGGTCAAAGACTTCGATCCCGTGGTGTTGTTTGGCCGCCGTGATGCCCGCCGTATGGACCGCGTTACGCAGTTAGGTGTGTATGCGGCGAAGCAAGCTTTGCAGGATTCTGGCTTGCAGATCACCGATGACAACCGCTACGACATCGCGGTTGTGGTGGGTACCGGTATTGGTGGCATTGCGACGATTGTAGACAGTGTAAAGAAGTTCTTGGAACGGGGCGCGCGCTATGTCAGTCCGCTGCTTGTTCCCATGATGCTGCCGGACTCGCCCTCAGGCAAAATCTCTATCGAGCTGGGTATCAACGGGCCGAACTTCTCTATCAGTACGGCCTGCGCGACAGGCAATAACTGTATTGGCGAGGCCGCCGAGATTATCCGGCGCGGGCAGGCCTCGGTGGTGCTTGCGGGCAGCACCGAGGCTGCGCTGGAAGAAGTGACTATCGCGGGCTTCAACAACATGCAGGCGATATCACGCCGCAACGATGAACCCGAGCGCGCCTCACGCCCCTTTGACGCCCAGCGGGACGGCTTCGTCGTGGCTGAGGGGGCCGGTATGCTTGTCCTAGAGGACCTTGACCATGCGCTAGCACGTGGTGCCATCATTCACGCGGAAGTGTTGGGCTACGGCCACACTTCGGATGCGTATCATGTCACTGCGCCTCAGGAGGATGGCGAGCCGGCGGCTGAGGCCATGCGTTTCGCCTTAGAAGACGCCGACTTAGCACCTGAAGACATCGATTATATCAACGCGCATGGCACCAGCACACCGCTTAATGACCGCAGTGAGACAACAGCCATCAAGCGTGCTTTTGGCCGCCATGCTTATTACATTCCGATCAGCTCCACTAAAGGCGTGACCGGGCACATGATGGGCGGCGGCGGCTCAGTGGAGGCTGTCTTCTGTGTGAAGGCGATCCATGATAATTTTGTGCCGCCTACGGTGAACCTAGAGCATCCTGATCCACACTGTGACCTGAACTATACGCCCAATAAGGGCGTAAAGCACCCAATTAACCGCGTGATGAGTAACGCCTTTGGTTTCGGCGGCCATAACGCTGTTGTGATACTGGGTAGGTACCCAGACGATGACAGTGACACCTAAGCACGGGCGCACCAGCGGCCTGCCTGCCTCCAAAGCGCTGACGCCGGTTTACGCGCATGTTGTCGGTTGGGGCCTTGCTGTGCCAGAGACGCTGATGACCAACCAAGACCTAGCTGCTTTTGTAGAGACCAGCGATGAGTGGATTCAGGCACGCACCGGTATCAAGACGCGTTACATTGCCAATGAACGCGAGACGACGGCTACGTTGGGCCTCAAGGCCGCACAAAAAGCGCTGGAGGTTGCCGACATCCTGCCTGTGGAGCTGGACCTCATCATTGTAGCGACATCGACGGCGGAGAATATTTTCCCCAGCACAGCCAGTTTGATCCAAGATATGCTGGGTGCCAGCCGTGCGGGCGCTTTCGACTTGAGCGCGGCCTGTTCCGGTTTTGTCTATGGGGTGCAGATGGCTGCACAGGCGATTCGGTCTCGGAGTATCAAAAACGCATTGGTGATTGGCACCGAGACGATGAGCCGCATTCTCAACTGGCGTGACCGTTCAACCTGCGTGCTGTTTGGCGATGGGGCAGGGGCCGTCGTTTTGCGTGGGCGTGAAGACCCTGGCGGCGTGTTGTCGGCGGTGCTGCGGTCTGATGGCAGCGGTCATGAAGCCTTAGGTATTCCGTCGGTGGGCAGCCTGGATGCTTATCTGCCCGGCCTTATCCTTAATGACGCTGAGCATCCCCGCTACAAGATGCACATGAACGGCGGCGAGGTCTTCCGTTTTGCTACGCGCGTTGTCGGTGAAAGCATCCGGCAGGCCTCAGCCCAGGCTGGTATCCGTGTCTCGGACCTCAGGCTGATTGTGCCGCATCAGGCCAATACCCGCATTATACAGACAGCGGCGCGTTATCTGAACGTGCCGCCGGAGCTGTTTATGCTCAACATCGATAAGTACGGTAATACCTCGGCTGCGTCGATCCCCATCGCGCTGGCAGAAGCAGTGCAGACCGGGCGCGTTGAAGCTGGGGATTACGTAGCTTTTATTGGCTTCGGCGGCGGCTTGACCTGGGCGGCTATGGTGGTGCAGTGGTCTGGCCCAGATGCTGAGACACGCTTTGGCCCACAGCGCCGCCAGCTCAGCTACGCGCTGGCTTACTGGCGGGCATTGCTGCGCCGCTTTTTCCGGCGCTATGGCGATACCCTGAATCGCATTCGGCCACAGCGGGGGCGGATGCAGCGTCTGCGCCGCAAGATTGACCAGCTCGATGAACTGGATTAGCCCTCTCGGCTCTTGCGCAGCCAGGACAGCACGCTGTCCGTGAGGCGGTGCAGTTCTGACTTGGGCGCGTTTTTCGCCAGTGCACCCTCGAAACTGGCAGCCAGCGAGTCTCGGTCAATGCTGCCCTGCTGCCCGATCATGACGATCTGTGAGGCGGGCGTTCGTGGTCCCCATGGCTCCCCGATACTGACACTCGCTCGACGTCCCACTACTTGCAGCAGTCCCATATGTTCCGGGTCATCTGCCAGGTACAGCAAGCCCTTGGCCCGGAATAGTTCTACCGGCAGTTTTTCAACGACCCGCCGCATTTCCTTGAGTGACAAGGGATCGCGGGCAGTCCAGCTCCAAGTGTCGTAGATCATACTGTGGTCGTGGTGATGATGGTCGTGGCCGTCGTGTGTAGTACCCGGCTGATGAACGTGTACGTCATGCCAAGTGTGATCTTCCAGCCGCTGTGGATCGAAGGTCCCGACGCCAATCACCAGGGCCAGCGGTACTTGGCCGTATGTTGTCTCCAGGATGCGGGCGTCAGCGATGATGGAGCGAATCCAGGCGCGGACCTTCTCAAGCTGGGCAGCATCCACCAGATCAACCTTGTTCAGCATGATGATGTCCGCCGCGCCGACCTGAAGCACAGCCATCACCTTGTCTTGACGATCCAGGTCCAGCACCTGCTCAGCGTCAATGAGCGTCACTACGCTGTCTACTTGGATGAGCGACTCAAGCGCCGGGTTCTTGAAGCTCAGTGCGATCTCCAAAGGGTCTGAAACGCCGCTGGCCTCGATCAAGATGTATTCGGGTGGGTCTTCACGGCGGATCAAGCCAATTAGGGCATTGATGAGGTCCCCGCGTATGGTGCAGCAGATGCAGCCGTTCGACAACTCAATGGTGCTTTCGCTTTCATCTACGCTGACAACGAGCTGGCCGTCCACGTTGATCGATCCAAAGTCGTTAACCAGCACGGCGACGCGCAGGCCATGCTCGGCGTTGAGGATGTGGTTGAGAAAGGTCGTCTTGCCCGCACCTAGGAACCCGGTCAGGATGGTGACGGGCATCACGGGGCGAGCGGTGGTCTTGCCGGGCATAGGGCCGTTACTCGCTTTCTGTGTATACGCTGTCCAGGAAGCCGATCAGATCAGCGTTGAAGGCTTCAATCTGTTCCTCCATGGGCAGATGGCCGGTTTCCTCGTAGATGATAAGCTGCGCGTTGGGCATGAAGTCGGCCAGGGTTTCGCCGACGATCAGCGGGACAGTGGGGTCTTGACGTCCCCATTGAATCAGCGTCGGTGCGTCGAAATCTGCTAGGCTGTTGTAGTCCAGCATGATTGTTTCGGGGTCATTCATGGACGTAAACAGCTTGAGTAGTGCGCCTTCCCAGCCTTCCACACGCAGCACCTGACTGTAGCCTTCTAGGACCTCATCCGATACTTTTTCGGGGTCGTAGTAGTTGTTGCGGGCGATGTCTTGCAGCAGCCCTGGGGTCACAAGCTGACGGGCCAGTGCCACAGCTACTGGCGAGTCGGGGTCGAGCTGTTCCACGACGGCGAAGAGAGCTGCAAAAGGTGAAGACTGTTCGGCTGCATCCGTCTGCTGCTGAGTAGGGGCGCGGTCCAACGCTAAATTGCCGACGGGCACGGCTCCCGCCACGAAGACCAGCGTATCGACGCGCTGCGGATAAGTCAGGGCGAAACTGGCGATCACGCCGCCACCTGCGCTGTGACCGACCAGAGCCGCTGACTCGGTGCCAAGGATGTCCATCAACGCGGCGGTCTGCTCGACGTAAGCGGCATTCGTGTAGTCAATAACAGTAGACTTATCCGCGAGGCCATAGGGCGGACGGTCGAAGGCGACTACGCGGTAGCCTGCATCGGCTAGGGGCTGAATATTGTCGCGCCAGGTAAATGTAGAGCCACCGAATCCGTGCAGCAGCAGCACCGCCGGGGCGTCAGGTTCTCCAACGTCGATGACGTACAGGTTGGCCCCGTCCGCCTCGATGAACTGGCCGTTTTCTCCTGCGAGCTGTTCGGCAGGCACTGGGCTGATGTCGTCCTGGGCTGAGGCGGTCTCTGTGCTGAAGTAAGTGCTCAGAAAGTCGGTCAAATCGTCGCGGAACTGTTCCGGTGCTTCGTCCGGCAGCATGTGACCTACGTCTGGATAGGTGCGGTAATCGGCCTGAGGCAGGGCAGCGGCCGCGCTGTAATTGACATCTTCGCCGCGATCAGCTAGGCCGTGTGGCGGACGGTCCACGGCCACGGCGTAGAATCCAGCTTCAGCGACGGCGGGCATTACCTCAGCAAAGGTCAGCGATGAAGCGTTGAAGCCGTGCAGGAAGAACACCGCTGGGTCTGCGGGGTCTCCCTCAGTGAGCAGATAGAGCTGCACGCCGTCCACCGTGATGAACTGACCGTTGTCGTCGGCTAAGGCTTCGGCGGGCTGCGTGTCCTGGGCGGACGCAGGCAGAATCAGTACGCCTGCGAGTAGAGCGGCTAGAAGCGGGGCGAACATTTTGCGCATAAGAACTTACCTCCATCGCTTGGGTCATGCGCGTTGATTACTTTGATTTTACCACCGCGTAAGCTGCTAGGGTACGCTCACGCGCGGTTTTGTGATCCACGATGGGCAGCGGATAGGCGACAGGTGGGTTATTGAGGGTCCAGGGGGCATGGATGGCTTTTCCTGTGATTCCGCGCAATTCTGGTATCCAGCGCCGGATATAGCTACCATCGGGGTCGAACTTCTGTGACTGGCTTACCGGGTTAAAGATGCGGAAGTAAGGCTGGGCGTCGGTGCCGGTGCTGGCTGCCCATTGCCAGCCGCCATTGTTGGCCGCCGAGTCGCCGTCAAGCAGGTGCTGCATAAAGTAACGCTCACCTTCGCGCCAATCAATGAGCAGGTCTTTCGTTAGGAAGCTGGCGACGATCATTCGGGCGCGGTTGTGCATCCAGCCAGTGGCGTTGAGCTGGCGCATAGCGGCATCCACCACAGGATAGCCGGTCTGTCCCGCCTGCCATGCCATGAGGCCATCGGGATCGTGCCGCCATTGCACGGCGTCGTAAGCGGGTTTGAAGTTTCGCGTTAGCGCGTGAGGGTGATGCCATAGTACCTGCGTATAGAATTCGTGCCAGATCAACTCATCGACCCAGGTATTGACCGACTCGCGGGCAGATTCGGTTTGGGCACGACGGTAGGCATCAGCGGCAGCTGCACGCAGTCCTCGCAGCGACACCAGACCAAAGCGGATGTATGGTGACAGCGATGAGGTGCCATTGTCCGGGTCACTGAAGGCATCGGCGAGGCGGTCACGGCGTGTCGCATAGTCATAAACCGGACCATCGAGAAACCGTGCCAGCAGCGACTCGGCGGCCTGCGGACTGGCTTCTGGCAGGGGGATGGTGTCACCGCTGAATCCCAGATCCGCCAGCGTTGGTATTGCCGGGGTGGACTGCGTATCTATCGGGTACAGGTGACCTGCCCGCAGTGCATAGCTGAGCGGGGCCGCGTCCGGTTTATCAGCAGCACGCCAGCGCTTTTTGTAAGGTGTGTAAACGGTATAGGGCTTGCCCGTGGCCGTGTACAACGACTCCGGAGGCATGATAAGCCGGTCGTGGAAAGACTCCACCGCGATGCCGAGTTCAGTATGAATTGCTGCGTCGCGGCGGTGGGCGTAAGGCGTGTAATCATGGTTGACATAAAGACGATCCGCGCCAGTCTCCATGATGAGCGCGCGCAGCACAGGCAGCGCTTCGCCATGACGGATCAACAGACACCCGCCCAATTCACGCAGCGCCCCATCCAAAACACGCAGTGCATCTAACAGAAACGCTAAGCGCGGCACTCCAATACGCGAACTGTGAATCAGTGCCGGGTCAAAGATGAAAAGTGGCAGGATGGGCTTCCCGCTTTGAGTCGCAGCAAAAAGCGCCCGCTGATCCCCCAGGCGCAGGTCGCGCCGAAACCAAACGATGACAGGCGCGCTCATGATGCAGTTTCTACTTCAGCCGGAGCAGCGGGTACAGTAGCCTGGACGCGCGTCTGGCCCAGCGGTTGCGTGCGCAGCAGGTCCCGCCAAACCCGAAGCGCGCCTAAGGTCACACCGGCGGTGGACTGTCCAGGAAAGATCGAGTCCCCGACGATACGCAGGTTAGGAATACCAGTGCGTGGCCCGCGTGCGTTGAACAGCGAAGTCTGTGGGAAGCCGCCCACCATGCCTTCGTGCCGGTCGGTGTAGAACTGATACGTCACCGGGGTACCAGGCAGCGTCAGTGTGACTGCATCCGCGAAGCCGGGCAGCACGTCGTCTACTGTGCCGATCATCTGTGCGGCATAAGCGTCCTTGCGTTGATAGTAAGCGTCTTCGTCACTGCGTAGTAGGTCCCACCAGGCCTGTGGATCCGTGTGAGTGGTGATCGTTACGGCGCGCTGACCCGCAGGCGCGCGGCTGTTGTCCCATTCTGGCGACATTGAGATAAACAAACTCCGGCCCTCGCCCAGCGGCCCTTCCAGCTTGGTGAGAATTTGGTGGTGATCCGGTGTGCCAGGCGCGAAGGCATCGGCACGAACGCCCAGGTGCAGCACGAACGCTCCCCATCCTTTGCGGCGATTCTGGGCTTCACGATGCAGGGGTGCAGGGCTGTGATCGGCCAGCAGAGCATCTACGTCCCAGGGTGTCAGATTGCCCACGACCGCATCCGCCGGGAAGAAATTTTCTGTCTTGGCACGACGGCCCTGCTTGGTCCACACGCCGGTGACACGCCCGTTGCGGACCTCAAAGCGGGTCGCACGTTGGCGATAGTGAATCTCCCCGCCGAAGCCACGCACCGTATCCGCTAAGGTGTCGGCCAGGCCGCCGATCCCGCCCTCAACGTGATAGACACCCTGACGCGCCAGGTCTAGGGCAGTGGCCCCGTACATAGCGTTGACATGCTGTGTGGTGGTTTGCGCCGAGATGAGGAGCTGACCGTCTAGGAAACGCACAAAGGCATGGTCTTCGCTAAGGCCGCGCCGCTTGAGCCACGCACCAACTGTTCCCAGTGCGTAAGGAACGATCGCTAAGTCACGTGGGAAGAAGCGCAGCCCGACCTTGGCGATCTGCGCTGCTTCGGCGGCACTGCGCGGCGGCCAGGGCAGCCCAGCGGCGGACATCTGCCAACCCAGCTCCGCGACTTGGGCCTGCTGCTGCCAGAAGTGCGCGCTTTCCGGGAATTTGTCAAGGACGTCGGCGTTGTCTTGTGTCAGTGCGACGCTGCGGTCGGGTAGGTGGACGACCCAGGCGGGGTCATGCTGATGTACCGGCCAGTCGATGCCCAGTAACTCAGCAGCCAAGTGATGTGGTCCTCCGGGTTGGAAGCCGCCCGCTACCGTCGCACCGGACTCGAAGCGATAGCCTTTGTGTGTCCAGGTGCTGGCACAGCCGCCGGGGTAGGTTTGTGCTTCTAGGACGGTGACTCGATAGCCGGATTTTGCCAGCAGTGCGGCGGTCGTTAATCCACCGATGCCAGCGCCGACGACGACAATGTGTGTATGCGGGTTCAAGATGCACCTCTTGTGCGATGTTTAGTGTGTTCAAAATGATATGAATAATACTATAAGGTAAGTGCATAAGTGCGATATGAACTCAATCTGACCGTTTGTCATGTGTGTATCGATCTTGTGTAAAGCAATGCCAACGACTATAGTGTGGTCGCTGTTGGATGGCACCTGAACGGAGCACAGCACCCATGGAAACGAAAATGAGAATAATGGCTTTACGCCGTATCGGCCTGCTGTTGGCCCTGCTGATTGTCACTACGCTGAATGTGAGCGCTCAGGACACGGGGTCCCGCCTGCTTCAGCCAGGCGTGGCAGTGACGGCCAGTATTGACGCGGCGAACCCCGCCCAAGTCTACACCTTCATCGCTACAGCGCCGCAGCCAGTCAGTGTGACCGCATCCGCCGACCCCGGCTTGGCACTGACCTTGGTCTTGACCGACTCCGGCGGGAACCTCATTGCGCAGGTCGTGGATAACGCTGCTTCTGGCAATGTGTCGCTGGACGGTGTGCCGCTGCCAGGTGCAGGCCTGCACTATCTGACCGTTTTCCCAGCGGCGGGCAGTGCAACGGTCACGACCGGTAACTTCAGCCTTACGCTGACCTTGGGCACAACCGCGCAGCCTTCACCGCAAGTACAGCCGACAGCGGCGGCAACTGATGCCCCTGTTGATACTGTTGAGCCGACCTTGGTCCCGACGGATGTGGTTGCTACGCCTGCGCCGGAATCCGAAGCGACCTCTACAGAATCTGAAGACCTAACCACTGGTTTCAACCCCGGCCAGGTACTCACGACTGCTGGGCTTCAGGTAGCGTTGAGCTGGAATAACACCTCGGACCTGAACCTTGAGATTCGCGATCCGGTGGGGCAGCGTCTCTTCTTCGACTCGACGGCGACTAACAATGGCGGTGCTTTCGGCTTTGATGTCAACGGGCTGTGTGAGGTGTTGACAGCTGATAACCCGACTGAAACCGCGACCTGGGCACCAGGCGCGATCCCCACAGGTAGCTATGAGATGCTGGTGTATTACCGCCAGGACTGCCAGAACAACGGCCCGACTGATTTCTCTTTGAATGTGACGGTAGACGGCGTGCCACAAGAACCAGTCATCGCGACTCTGGCTGCGCCGGTAAACAATGTCGTGCCGGTTTACATTGCCAGCTTCAAGGTTGGCCCAGATGCTTCGGTCAGCTTCCGCCCGGATGGCCTTTACCAGGATACGCGCGTGCTGCCTAAACCCGCTGCGGAGTTCTTGGCTGAGCCAGCCGAGACCGTTGTGCCGGGTACAGCGGTGCAGGGCCTCATCACGAGCGAATCCTATTATCAGCTTTACAGCTTTGACGCCGCCGCTGGCGAGACGTACAGCGTTAGCATGACAGCGCTCGACGGCAGCCTGGATACACTGCTGCTGGTGCTGGACCCTAACGGCCAGATCGTGGGTGACAATGACGACATCATCGCGGGCGAAGTGACCAATTCCGCAATTGACAGCCCGCCATTGACGACCGCCATTGACGGGCGTTACACCATTATCGCCACGCGTTATGGGAAGGATGTAGGCGGCACCGAAGGCAATTTTGAGCTGCGCGTTACTACGGGGGGGACGGTAGCTGGTGTGCCGCTGCCAGAAGAACTACAAGCCCTGGCCCTGCCGGATGGCGATATTGAAGTGCTGCTGACCTGGCAAACTAACGCCGACCTTCAGCTTCTGGTGCGCGATACCGCCGGTGATTCGGTTTATGACGATGTGCGTAGTGTGATCTCCGGTGGGCAGTTGGTTGAGGACGGTAACATCGGTTGTACGGTCAGCGATGGTGCGCCCGTGAGCTATATCTACTGGCCCTTTGGCACCGCGCGGGGCGGCACTTATGAGGTCGAGGTGTGGTATCAGAACGAATGTGAAGACACCCGCCCAGTGAATTTCACGCTCTACATCACGGTCAATGGTGAACAGCTCTATGGGCGTCCGGTGTTCATTCAGCAGGGGGACCGTTTTGTAACCAGCTTTACGCTCAACACGGACAACACCGCTGTGCTGAGCCAAGCGGGTATCATTGGCGGTAGTGAGACCTTGGCCGGTCTCTACACCCAAGCCGACATCAATGCAGCGCCACAAGTAGCCAGCGGAGTACCGCAGTTTGGCAACATCACACCGGCTAATAAGTTCGACCTCTATACCTTCGAAGCTGATGCGGGCCAGGTGGTCACGATCAACATGCGGCGCTCACAGGGATCGTTGGATACCAAGCTCTTCCTCATCAGCCCCATTGGCTTTGAGATCGCTGAGAATGACGATGCTGTGCCCGGTGAAACGACCGATTCATTAATCAATGGGTTCGTGCTGCCGGAAAGCGGGCAGTACCTTATCATTGCCACGCATTTCGGTACCATCTACGGTGGTACGACAGGCAGCTATGAGCTGTCGCTGACTCTGGAATAGCTGTTGAAAAGTGATGGGTACGGTCGGCGTTAACAGCGTTGAAGGCGTTGACCGTACCCGCTGCATTTTTCTTGCGCGATTTTATAATCAAACCTACACAGACGCGTCGGCCTGCGCTACAATCTGATTTCATTGTTCAAACAACCACATTTGCATAGAACTCTTGCTCACAACCGCCAGGTTACCACGAACGAAAGTAGTGAATCGGATGAAGACACGCGCAACCACGCTGTTTCCTGCTGCACGCCTGCTTCCCATTCTTGCACTAGTGCTGCTCGCTGTGGCAGCTTGTGCCCCGCCGCCAGAGCTGCGCAACGATGATTACCTCAGCGATACCAGCCTGATTGACGGGGAACCTTGTGGTCCACCGTGCTGGCGCGGCATCACCCCTGGCGAAACGGACTGGAACGACGCCCTGACAATCATTGAAGACGACACGCAGCTTTCCGACCTTCAGCCGCCCGAAGTCGATGAGGAAACGGGTGAAATCGCCTCGACATTCCAGGAAGAAGGCGGTATTCCCTGCTGTTTGATCTACAGCGAAAGCGGTGATACGCTGGATCAAATGCTGATTCAGCTTGCCCCTGATATCGAGCTGGGTGAAGTGATCGAAACTCATGGCGACCCCGCATTCTTGACTGGCACTGAAGTGTCACCGGAGCAGGCCGCGGCAGCTTTGTATTACCCGGACTTAAACGTGATCGTTTACGCCTTCGTCGAAGGCTTCGAGACGGGTGAACTTTCTGCTGACAGCGAAATCTTCGCGGCGCTCTACATTCGTGCAGATGATATGGCTGAAGTGTTAGAGAGCACGCCGCTGTACACTTGGGATGGCTATAAACCGCTCAAGGATTACCTGGATACCGATCCCGATGTCAATACGGGCGGTGGCGGCACCAATGATGCCGATGCTACCGAGACGGAAGAATAGAGTGCTCAGTGAGCACGCAATGATCGCAAGCTGCAAGATAACAGAGGAGCAGGGCATATGGCCCCGGTAAAGATGGAAGACCTCACGCCCGGTATGGCGCTGACCGGCAAGGTCAAGCAAATTGAAGTATACGGCGCTTTTGTAGATATTGGCGTGGGTAAGGATGCCCTGCTGCACGTCTCACAGTTGGGCCAAGCTAAGGTCCGTAGTGTGGAAGATGTGGTGAAGGTCGATCAAGAGATTACCGTTTATGTGCTGAAGGTGGATGCCGAGGCGGGGCGTGTGGCCCTGTCTTTGATGAAGCCGCCCACTGTGAGCTGGGACGACATTAACGAAGGTGATATGCTCGAGGGTGAGGTCGTGCGCGTGGAGAACTTTGGCGCTTTCGTGGACATCGGCGCGGAGCGCCCGGGCATGGTCCATGTGTCCGAGCTGGCCGACGGCTTCGTGCGGTCACCTGGGGATGTGGTCTCTGTAGGCGATAAGGTGAAGGCGCGTGTCATCAAGATCAATCGCAAGAAGCGCCAGATTGACTTGAGCCTCAAAGAGCCAGAAGTGGCGTATGATCCCGGCGAAGATGAGGTCGAAGAGTTGCCCACGGCTATGGCTGTGGCGCTGCGCCGTGCCATGGAAGATTCCGGGGATGAGCTGCCGGACTCAGGTCGTGGCCGCCGCCGTGGCAAAAAGCGCCGTACTCATGATGAACAGGACGACATCCTGTCGCGCACGCTGCGCAACCAGTCGAACTAAATCCATCACTCAGCTATGCACATCAACCAGGGACATCACGCGATGTCCCTGGTCTTTAGGGCAATAACAGCTTGGCACGTAAGGACTTCGCCATTGCCTTGGCCTGTGGTGTGGGCTGTATGTTGAGCTTGTTCACCAGCTCATTTTGCAGCATCTCATAGGCTTGTAGGGCGTCGCCTGGCATGCCTAACGAGTCGTACACCTCCATGACGCGAAAGGCGATGTCTTCGCGCTGTCGGTTGATCGATGCGGCGCGCAGGTAAAGCCCTAGAGCTTGCTGTGGTTTGCCTTGTTTTTCCTTAATGAGACCCAAACCGCATAACACATCAGCGTAGCTTTGGGCGAGTTCCTCGCGGCGGTGATTGGCCCACGGCATGTCTGTGTCAGCCAGGTAAGCTCCGTGGTAAAGCTGTACTGCTTGCGCGTAGTAGCGCTCAGCTTCCGCTCCCTCACTGATGTCGGCCATTTGGTACAGTTCGTTGAAACGCACTACGTCATAACTCAGCGTGATTTCAGGCGAGATACGATAAAATCCTGACCAATAGGTTGTTAAGTCTACCCCCAGAACCTCGTTGATTTTCCGTTTCGTGACGTGAAAGACGTTAGTCGCTTCACGACTGCTCAGCTTGGGCCAGAATGTGGCGAAGATGTCGTTACGGGTTGCCATGCCGCGGTCTACAAGGTAGAAGAATAGTTGGCGTGGCAGGACTCCGTCCCAGTTGTTGATGCGCCGCCCCCCGATGAAAACTTGGCCGGTTCCCAGCGCACGAATTTCCAGCAGGTGGTGATTGTTTGGGTGCAAATAATCGGGCAGCATCAGTTCTGGGTCCATCGGGACTAAACGTGCTTTCGCGCGAATAGCAGCCTGCTGCCGCAGCCCATCAGGTAGATCGCGCCCGAAGATCAGTACGTGGCGTGTGCCCAGTGCAGGCAGCAGGAATTTGATGAAGGTGTTAAATGCGCTAGGCTTTGCGCGGTCGCACTCATCAAGCACTAGCTGCGCAGCATTTTCCAAGGTGCTGCTGCCTAATTGATCACACAACGCGCTGATGAGCTGTTCGTCAAGCTGCTCGCGGGTGAGTTTGTCCCCGTGAAAGCGCAGGTACACCGTGCCGGGTTGCTGCAAAGCCAACGTGAGCAATGCGTGTTGATGCGTGTAGTTTGGATGAATGACGATGAGTTGAGCGTCATCATCTAAATGTGTGATCTGTGCGACTGCCCGTTCATAGATGGGGTCCAGCATGATACACGTACTCCGTATGGTTGGTCGTTAACGAACTGCTATTGTAATATTATGTTTACAGCTCGTTAAAACTTGATGTTACATGTCCGATATATAAGCAAGCGCAACTTTGGCACCGCAGATTCAGCTTTACTCCATTGTACGCTTGTTTACACGCATAATCCGTTAAGAAGCCAACAAACAGCCCACTGACTTTTGCTGTTGTCAGCGTGCTGTATGTTGTGGCTGTTGTGCTGAGGCAAAGGCTTAGGTGGAGTTACAGCGGAAGGCTTCTGTCACGCTGGGAATAGACTCGATGCGTGCCAAGATGCGAGTGAGCTGCTGGTTACTGTTGATTTCTAGGGTCAGGTTCAGGGTGGCGATGTCTTGGCGAGTGTGAACGTTGACGCTGAGCATGTTGACCTTTTGATCGGCAATCACAGTGCTGACGTCGCGGATGAGGCCAGGGCGGTCGTAAGCTACGATTTCGACTGGCACCGCGTAGCGCTGCTCGTCTGAGGGGCTGCCCCAGGATACATCCGTGAGGCGCTGCGGTTCTTTTTCGCGCAGGGTGGCGACGTTGCGGCAGTCGCGTCGGTGAATTGTGACGCCACGCCCGCGCGTGATGTAACCGACAATCGGGTCCCCTGGGGCTGGGTTACAGCAGGTTGCCATGTTCGTCATCAGGCCGCCAGTGCCCATAATTTTGACGCCGTTGTCACGGTCCACCACCAGCGGCGCACGGTGTCGAACTTTGAGCAGTCCGCCTTCGTCTTGGGCTTCTTTGCGTTTGCGTTCTTCATCCAGCACACGATGGGCGATCTGGGCACCGTTGATGTCGCCTGCACCCACAACGGACAGGAAGTCGTTCAGGTCGCTGTACGAAAAGAGCTGGGCCACTGACTCAATCGCCATGGTGTTATAGACGCCCATTTTCTTCATCTCGCGCTCGACCGTCTCGCGGCCCAGTGCAATGTGGCGGTCACGGTTCAGCTTGCGGAACCACTGTCTGATCTTGGACTTGGCGCGCTGGGTGCGGATGTAGCCCAGGTCATCATTGAGCCAGTCCATGCTGGGGCCGCCTCGGTTGGAGGTGAGAATGTCCACCTGTTCGCCAGAACGCAGGGTGTAGTCCAGGCCGACGAGCTGGCCGTTGACCTTTGCGCCACGACAGCGGTGGCCCACATCGGTGTGGATGTGGTACGCAAAGTCGATTGGCGTCGCCCCGGCGGGCAGGTCTACGATGTCCCCGCGTGGGGTGAAGACGTAGACGCGATCCTGGAAGAAGTTAGCTTTCATGGCCTCCATGAAGTCTTCAGCATCATCCATGACTTCCGGGCCGAATTCCATCAGGCGGCGCAGATAGTTCAGGCGTTTGACGAAGTTCTCGTCATGCCGCCCGCTGCCTTCTTTGTAGCGCCAGTGTGCTGCCACACCATATTCTGCGTGTTCGTGCATGTCCCAGGTCCGAATCTGTACTTCTACAACCTTGCCGTTTTCGTCGTAGATGGCGGTGTGTAGGCTTTGGTAGAAGTTGTCTTTTGGGGCACCGATGTAGTCGTCGAATTCGCTGGGAATGGGTCGCCATAGGTTGTGAACGACGCCCAAGACTTGGTAACACTCCGGTATGGTGTTGACGATGACCCGGACTGCGCGCACATCGTAGATATGCTCAAAATCGACGTCTTTGCGCTGCATTTTCTTGTAGATGCTGTAGAGGTGTTTGGGGCGGGCGGTGATCGTGGCGTGATCGAGCTGATATTCGGCCAGGCCCTCACGCAGGCGTTGGGCGAAATGCATGACGTATTTCTCGCGGTCATCACGCCGCTCATCCAGGCTGCGTGCGATGGCTTTGTAGTCGTCTGGCTCCAAGTAGCGCATACACAGGTCTTCGAGTTCCCACTTGATCTGCCAGATGCCCAGGCGGTTAGCAAGTGGGGCGAAGATTTCTCGTGTTTCCCACGCGATGCGCCGCTGTTTGTCAGCCTTCATGTAGCCCAGTGTGCGCATATTGTGCAGACGGTCGGCCAGCTTGATGAGCACCACGCGCACGTCATCACCGATGGTCAGCAGCATCTTGCGCATGTATTCTTTTTCGCGATTGACCCGGCTGCTGCGCAGGTGGCCGTTGTGCTTGCTTTCGCTGCTGCTGATGGGCAGCTTTTCCAGTTTGGTGACGCTGACCACCATATGGGTGATCGTGTCACCGAACTCAGCGCGCAGTTCTTCTTCAGTAACGGGGGTGTCCTCGATGATGTCATGCATCAGCCCAGCAGCAATGGCTTCAGCATCTAGTTTCATATCTGCTAAAATCATGGCAACAGAGGCGCAATGCGTGAAGTAGGGTTCCCCAGATTTGCGGGTTTGTCCTTCATGTGCTACACGCGCGCGTTGATAAGCACGCTCGATCAAGGCCTGATCGTTAGGAGTCAGCTCCGGTAGGCAGGCGAGCAGTGCTTCCAGAGAGAGTTTTGCGCTTATGGTTGACAGTGCAGCGTTTTCGGTATTGCTTATAATAGTCGTCATGGCACCCCTGGCGAAAACTTTAACATCCTATGATTCATTGTACATCGATTTAACACAAAAGCCTATCAGTGAGGTGTAAATGAAACCAAACAAAAAGCAGCAGCCCTTGCGCAGTGTGGATGCAGCGCTTGCGGATGTGCTGGGTGGTGTGCTGCCCCTATCCGATGAGCATGTTTCGCTGCTCAATGCATATGGGCGGGTGTTAGCCCATGACATCACTGCTCCCTTGGACCTGCCCCCCTTCCCCAATAGCGCTATGGATGGCTTTGCACTGCGGGCGGTGGACGTGGCTTCGGTGCCGGTGACACTGCCCGTTGTTATGGATATTCCTGCTGGACACGCACCCGCTGCGCCGCTGAAAGCTGGGCAGGTGGCTCGCATCATGACGGGTGCCCCGCTGCCTGTGGGCGCTGATGCGGTGATCCCCGTAGAACTGACTAATGTCCAGTTCAGTGCCGATGGTGCCGATTCTTTGCCTGCTCAGGTCACGCTGCGCAGCGCCGTGCAGCCCGGTGATAATGTGCGCCCAGTGGGCGAGAATATCCGCCGCGGCCAGACGGTATTGTACGCTGGCACACTGCTGCGTCCGCAGGACATCGGCATGTTGGCCTCCATTGGTGTGGCATCAATCTCGGTGCGTCGTCAGCCGCGTGTGGCTTTGATCACCAGCGGTGATGAGCTGCTTCCTCCCGATCAACCGCTGACGCCAGGAAAAATACACGACTCAAACTCGTTCACGCTGGCCGGTTTGGTGCAGGCAGCGGGGGGGCTGCCAGTGATCCTGCCCCCTGCGCCGGATGATCTGGACGCTGTGCGTGCACTCTTTCGAGAGGCACTAGCGCATCACCCGGACGTGATCGTCAGTTCGGCAGGAGTATCCGTCGGCACAGCGGATTATGTACGTACCGTGCTTGAGGAGCTGGGGCAGATTGATTTTTGGCGCATTAACCTGCGACCGGGTAAGCCTTTGGCTTACGGGCAGCTATCTGTTGAAAATGACACCGCGTCTGTGCCCTTCTTTGGGCTGCCGGGTAACCCGGTATCGGCCATGGTGACCTTTGCGGTGATGGTGCTGCCTGTGCTGCGGGCTATGCAGGGTCTGCCCACAGCCCCGCCACTGCAACAGGTAGTGACTGGAGAACCTTTGCACAGTGATGGGCGGCGGACCTATGTGCGTGTGGTGCTGCGCGAGGAAAACGGTCAGCAGCGGGCCTACACTACTGGAACGCAAAGTTCTGGTGCGCTCATGTCTATGGTGCTGGCCGACGGCCTGCTTATCATCCCGGAGGGTGTGACCGAAGTACCTGCGGGGGAAATACTGGCCTTGTATTCTCTGCGCTGAGCGACGAATTTGTCTGGGTTTGCGAATAGCACCAAGGGTGTAATGGTCAAACGCGCTTTAGGGTGCTATGCTGTTGCGCACATTAGGCAAGGGTATTTGGACAGCAGGAGTTTTCGCTTATGGCGACAGGTGATGTAACACATGAGGATGTACTGCCCGCGTCCGGTTCAGCGGCGCGTGTGTCTTGGCTAAGCCTGCGCACGCTGAGCCTGCTTCTGATCGTGGCTGGGGTTGCCGTCAGCGGCTACCTGAGCTATGTCAAGCTCGGTGATGTGATTGGGGACCCGGTGCCGATGGCCTGCGTGCAGGGCAGCATCTTCGACTGTGAGACCGTGCAAAACAGCGCATACTCTATGATGTTTGGCATTCCTATTGCGTGGCTGGGCTTGGGGACCTATCTGGTGCTGGGCGCATTAACCCTCTTCCAGAACCGCATGGCCGTTCTGCGCGAGTACGGTATGTCGCTCATTTTTGGCGTGACTCTCTTCGCCTGGGTGTACTCCATGTACCTGGTTTATCTTCAGGGCTGGGTGATCCAAGCCTGGTGTCAGTGGTGCCTGATGCATGAGGCGATCATGACTGTGCTGTTTGTTGTGACTCTGTTCCGGCTGCGCAACACCTTCCGGGACATGGCCGCAGAAGAAGCTGCTGCTTGACGTCTTGACGTAAAGGGGTCCTGTTTAATCCGAGAACCCCTTTATGCCCTATACGTCGTCGTTGTCCCTGTCATGGATCACCGGTGTGTATAGTGGTTGATAGCGCACCACCGCTGCAACTGCTTCCTCTTTGCGCGTCATTGAGATTACGATGTCGCCACCTGCACGTCCGCGCTTGACTTCTGGTGCACGCCCGACGCGCATGTACAACGGTTTATCTCGGTTGCTGAGCACGATGAGATTGTCGTCTGGGTGACCGATGGCTGCGGCTGCCACTTCCCGGCTGGACTTGGGCAAGCGCATAGTGATGACGCCGCCACCCGCACGTCCCTGCGTGGGGTATTGGTCCATCGGCGAGACTTTGGCGACGCCGTCATCCGTGATCGTCCAGACGAACGCGCCTTCTTCCACGAGGTCCGCACCGATGATCCGTGCGCTGGGTGCCAGCTTGATGCCGCGCATTCCGCCAGCGGGTAGGCCGGTTGAGCGTACTTCGTTTTCTGGAAAACGAATAGCCTGCGCTGTGCTGGTTGTCAACAAGACCTCACGCTCATCATCTGTCGGGAACACCCAGCCCAGCGCATCATCTTCAGCAACCTTCATCACGGTGAAGACATTTGTGCTCATGCCAGGTAGATCGGCCAAACGCAGTCGCTTGACCTGGCCCTGCGCCGTGACCAGAAAAAGATAGCCGGTATCCACGCCTGGCGGTAAGCTAAGTACTGCTGCAATGCTGTCATTTGCATTAAGCGGGCACAGGCTGCTGAAGGTGCTGCCCTCGGCAGGATCGTTCACTTGGCTGAGCTGCTGTACTGGGATCGTGGCGCAGCGGCCATCCGTCGTGATGAGGTACAGCACCTGACTGGTCGTGGCCTCCAGGATAAAGCGCGGCGGTTCTTTCGTTTCGGCAGTCACCCGCGGCGGTGCATCGTCCAGCAGGCGGGCCAGCTTACCAGTTGTTGTTAGGGTCAGCCATGCCGACTCTTCCGGCATGAAGAGGTCTTCAACGCTAGCGGTGCTGGCCGTGGAGTCAACGATCACGGTGCGGCGCTGGTCGGCGTACTGCGCGCGTATATCGGTCAATTCTTCCGCGATCACCCCGCGCATCATGCCAGCATCAGCCAGTAGTGTCTCCAGGTATTTGATGTCCTCCACCTTTTCGACGTACTCTTCCTGGATTTTACGGCGTTCCAGGGCTGCCAAGCGGCGGAGCTGCATGTCAAGGATGGCCTGGGCCTGTACATCGTCGATCTTGAGCAGACGCATCAGGTTGCTGCGTGCCGTGTCAACATTGCGCGAGCGGCGGATGGTGCTGATCACCTCGTCGAGCTGGTCGAGCGCTTCTAGCAACCCTTCGAGAATGTGTGCGCGGGCGCGGGCGCGGGCCAGGTCGTACTCACTGCGGCGGCGGATGATCTCCAGACGGTGATCCAAGTAGACCTTCAGTGCCTGTTTAAGCGTCAGCACACGCGGCTCACCTTTGACCAGGGCCAGCATGATGATGCTGAAGGTGTCTTGCAGTGGGGTCAGCCGGAACAGCTCCGCTAAGGTCTTGGCCGGGTCCGCGCCGCGCTGAAGCTCGATCACCAGACGCAGGCCCTGCCGGTCGGATTCGTCGCGCAGGTCGGCCAAGCCTGTGATGCGTTCCTCGCGCACCAAATAGGCGATGCGCTCAATGAGGGTCGTCTTATTGGTTTGGTAGGGCAGTTCGCTGACGATGATACGCGATTTACCGCGCCCCATGTCTTCGATATGCACTTTAGCGCGCACAGTGATTTTGCCACGTCCGGTGGCATAAGCGCTGAGCAGGGTGTCGTCGTCAGGGTCGCCATTGGTGCCGCGTCCGTCGCGATGTCGGTAGACCAGTCCACCAGTGGGGAAGTCTGGCCCTTTGATGAACTGCATCAGGTCCACGGCACTAATGTCGTCTAAGGAGTCCCAATGTTCCAACACGTAGTGCAGCGCGTCGCACACCTCGCCCAGATTATGCGGTGGGATGTTAGTGGACATACCCACCGCAATCCCTGATGCACCGTTGACCAATAGGTTGGGTACGTTGGCGGGTAGGACAGCCGGTTCGTTCAGGCTGCCGTCGAAGTTCTCGACGAAATCGACGGTTTCTTTGGCGATGTCCACCAACAGCTCATTGCCCATGGATGCCATGCGCGCTTCAGTGTAGCGCATGGCCGCGGCACTGTCACCGTCGATGCTGCCGTAGTTGCCCTGTCCATCAACCAGCATGTAGCGCATAGCGAAATCCTGGGCCATGCGCACCATTGAGTCGTAAACGGCTTGGTCACCGTGCGGATGATATTTACCCAATACCTCACCTACGATACGCGCACTTTTCTTGTAGGCGGTTTCTGGGCGCAGGCCCATGTCATGCATGGCATAAAGAATACGGCGATGAACGGGTTTCAGCCCGTCGCGGGCATCGGGCAAAGCACGCGATACGATCACGCTCATGGCGTAGTCAAGATAGGCGTCGCGCATTTCCTGTTCAATGGTAACTTGTTGTACTGAATGCGTGTCCATGGCGTCCTGAATCCAGGCGGCAGGCGTTAAACACCGCCGCGTGTGCGTTCGGCTAGGGTTGTGCTGGTATGGCGCTTTGGCCGGTGCCAGCCCACGGGCTGAAGATGCTTGCTGCATCTTAGAGTAACTTAGTCTGGGGGGCAAACACCAGGGCGAACTTTTGTTCTTATTGTAGCATAAATATAGCCTACACACATCCACTGATCGCCCTGCGCTGTACGGCACACCGTAGCCGATGCACCCAGCCTTGTGGTAGACTACACATCATGATGACTCAACGCCCTCTTCACTTGCTCTTTGTGTTAAGCGTCGGCCTGCTGCTGAGCCTGTCCTTGGTGGGTTGTATGCCGCAGGACCCGATTCCGGTTTACATTACGCCGACATCCGCCACCAGTGGAATTACGCCGACGATTCCCGCGCCTAGCGCGACTACAGTACCTACCCTTGCTGTAGTTCTGCCCAGTGCGACGCCATCTCTGAGCGCTGATTCGCGCACGGATGAAGTCGCGGTAGCGGCCACCCAGCAGGTTACTTTGACCCCGCTGCTGCCTTCCGTAACACCAACTACAACGCTGGAGCCGGTGTTTCTGGGTCCGGTCGTGGGTGCGGATTACACCCTGGAGCCGTCCAATACGCCGGTGCCTAGCGCCACACCGACACCCAGTGTGACCCCGTTGATAACGGCACCGCCTCGCCCTACTGATGCCCCGTCACCGACCCCTGTGCCGGTGCTGGACGCTGAACGCATGGGCTTACAGGTCTATACCAATCTAGGCCGTCCCGAATGGGATTTCTTCCTCAGCCGCGCCAAAGAAACTGGTGTCAGTTGGTTGAAAGTCCAGGCCAATTGGTCCTTCTTGCAGCCCGACGGACTGAACCCTTCCGAGCCAAATTTCCAGCTCTTTGAGCAGAACCTGATGGCGGCGGATAACCAGGGTTTCAAGATTCTCCTGAGCATCGCCAAAGCCCCGCCGTGGGCGCGTCCCAACAGCGGCGCAGATGCCCCCCCGGAGGACCCACAGCAGTTGGCGGCTTTTATCGACATGCTCTACACACAAACCAAGCTTGGCCCGGCATTGGATGCTATCGAAATCTGGAACGAGCCAAACCTGCGCCGCGAGTGGAATACCGACCTGCTGCCTTTCGACGGTGCGGGCTACATGCAGCTCTTCAGGCCCGCGTATGATGCGATCCGCCGCCACAGCCCCAATACCATCATCGTGACAGCGGGGTTAGCACCGACTACCAGCATCGGCAATATTTCCGTCGATGACCGCGATTACCTCCAGCAGATGTACAATGCGGGCCTGGCTGCTTACAGTGATGTCGTCGTCGGTGCACACCCGTATGGTTGGGGCAATGCGCCAGATGAAACCTGCTGCGACTTGGAAGATAATCGCGGCTGGGACGACAATCCGCACTTCTTCTTCATGGATAACCTGAACGCCACCCGCCAGATCATGGATGCCAACGGCCATGCAGTGCCCATCTGGGTGACGGAATTCGGCTGGACGAGCTGGGAAGACATTGATAGGCCGCTGCCAGACCCCGAAGAAAACAACCTCTGGATCGGCTACAACACCCTAGATGACCAGCTCAACTACACCGTCCGCGCTTTCGAAATCGGCCAGCAGCGCGGGGACGTCGGCGTCATGTTCTTGTGGAACCTGAACTTTGCTAACGACCTCTCCGTAGCCAATCGTGATGAGACGGTCGGCTACAGCCTGTTGATCCCGGACCCGAACGGCGTTTATCAGCGTGAAAACACCGAGTCACTGCGTCCACGCCCGCTGTTCTATGTGCTGCCATTCTTAACAGGCATCCTTCCTTAAGGGACGTGTAAGCGTGAACGACACCGCCACGATACCCGCGCGCAGGCTGCGTCCGAGTACGGTGTGGTTGGGGGCCGCGCTGCTGTTGATTGCCTTTGGACTGCGCCTGGCCTTGATCGACAGTGTGCCACCCGGCCTTCAGCACGACGAAATCTTCAAGGCGCAGGAAGGCATCGCCTTGGTTGAACAGGGTGACTTCCGCCTGTTTTATCCCTCTAATCAAGGGCACGAAGGTGCTTTTGTGTGGGTGTTGGGGTTGTCCTACCTACTGCTGGGGCAGGGCCTGTTGATGGTCAAGCTACCTGCTGCGTTTTTCGGCCTGTTGACCGTGGCGCTGAGCTATCGCGTGGCCGGGTTGTTGTTCGGCACACGGCGTGCGGCCTTTGTCAGTGCGGGGCTGACTGCTGTGTCTTTTTGGGGGTTGTATACTAGTCGAGTGGGGCTGCGTGCTGTGATGCTGCCTGTGTTCGCGCTGCTGCTAGTCTGGGGGCTGCACGCGCTGAGCCAGCATCCGCGCTGGCGCACCGCCTGGTTGACTGGTCTGGTGCTGGGCCTGGCGATCTATACTTACACAGCGTCTTTCGCGCTGTATGCGGCGTTCGGGGCATACGCCCTGTTGATGCTGCGCGCGCACTGGCGTTATGCGCTGCTTATTGGCGGTCTGGCGTGCTTGATCGCGCTGCCGATGGTTCAGGTGCGCCTCACTGAACCTATCGGCCAAGACCGCGTGAGCAGCATCAGTCGCCCGCTGACTGACGCGCTTGCTGGGCGTCCGCAGGAACTGTTGGACAATGCCGTCAAGCTGGCTGGGATGCCAGCCTTCACCGGGGACCCGGAGTGGCGCTACAACGTGGCGGATCGTCCATTGTTCTTGCTGCCTATTGGTCTACTGGTTTATGCAGGGATGGGGCTGGCTGCCTGGCGTGTGCTGCGCCACCGCGACTCGGCATTGTGGGCGGCATTGATCGCGCTCACCCTGGCCGCGCTCATTCCCAGCTTACTGACCGTTTCAGCACCATCGTATCTGCGCAGCATCGCGGCTATGCCCCCGGTGATGCTGTTTGTCGCGTTGAGCCTGAGCTTGGTGCGCTGGCCTCGTCTGGGCTGGATCGCAGCGCTGCTGCTTGTCAGCGCGACGGCTTTCGCTGATCTACCCGCGTACTTCTTCACTTGGCCGCGTGCGCCGGAAGTCACCGCCATCTACCGCGATGACCTGCAACAGCTTGCCGCTTACCTGGACGCCAATGCCGATGACATCGGGTTAGCGCTGGTCTCCACGCCGGATACTGATCTAGACCCGCGCATCTACGGTTTTTATGACCAGGAGCGTGTGCCGGTCAGTTTCTTTGACGGCAGTACGAGCCTCGCGCTGAGCACTGCTACGGATGCTTATGTCTTTGTGTCGCCGCTATCACCGATTACGCCGCCGCATCTGCCCTGGTTGCGCATGGATTCTGGTGCACAACGCTTGGCTTCGCTGCTGGATCAGAATGGTCGCCCAGCTTTTGCGGTCTATCGCCTGGACACTGCCCCTGCCCTGGAGGCAGTCCTTGTGGAGTCAGCTAACACGCCACTTTACGTCTACACGCTGGAATCACATGCTTACCCACGCGGTGAGCCGTCGGAGTGGGCGCAGCCGCTGGCCTACCCGGTGAACTTCGCCGACGTGGTCGAGCTGCTCGGCGTGGAACTGCCCCGTGTCGAGATTGCCACACAGCGCGATGGCGTGAACATCCAGCTTTACCTGCGCCCCCTGGTCGATGACTACGACGCGCCGCTTCAGGCCTTTGTCCACATGAGCCGCCGTGACAGCACGCTGCACGCGCAGCGCGACCTGCTCAGTGTGCCGACCGTGCAGTGGCAGATTGAACCAGGACTGTTTTTCATCCAGGACAATTTTGTCATTGCTGGAGACACACCGCCCGGTCGTTATCTGGTGACGCTGGGGCTGTATGATCTGCGCACAGGGGCACGCCTGCCTATCTTAGATGCAGAAGGCCAACGGCTGGCCGATCACTTGATTGTAGGACGTGTGCGCGCACGAGTTAATCCCCAGCCGTGATGTTGCTGCCAGAACTGACGGTTTCCGTGACTGGCCCGGTGCTGAGCTGGTCACTACTATGGGCCAGGGTGCGTCCCACGCTGTAGACCCCGATCATCATCAGGATGACCACTGATACGAAGAATATGCTGGCTTGTGGGCTGACACGTTCCAGGATGACGCCTTGCATCCAGGTGATCCCCAGTGCACCCACGCTGCCCATCACCACGACAAAGCTCACCGCGTGGCTTTGCGCCCGCCGAAAATGTACGGTTACCAAGGCGATCACCGTAGCGTAGGTCGGTGCGAAGCTGAGGCCGATCAGCAGCACAGCGATGATGGTCAGCGTTGGGCTGCCTGCGCTCAGGGCCATCAGTAAACTGGAACCCAACGCGCCACCTAGGGCCAGTGCCAACAGGTTCCACGCCGACATACGCCCGCCCAGCACGGTCGAAACCAGCCGTCCCAGCGTGAAACTCAGCCAGAAACCGGAGACGACTAAGGCCGCCGTGTCTGCACTGAAGTCCGTGGTGCGCTCCATGTACAGTGAAGTCCATCCTCCCATGCCAACTTCTGCGCCAATGTAGAGACCTAGCAGGATGCCAAAGGTCCATAGTAGTGGTGTCTTATACAGTCGGCGGCTTAGGGTAGGGGCGGTGTCGTCATGTTCTGGCGTAATGCTCATAGTGGGCTGCACGATCACGAAGATCAACAGTGCACTGAAGGTCAGTAGGCCCGCACCCAGCCACAGCACCGGAATCGCGGTGCCGAAGCCGCGTAGGGTTAGGCTGGCAATGGCTGGACCTATCACTGCGCCCACGCCAAAAAACATGTGGATGCTATTCAGCGCGCGCACGTTATTCTTGACGAAAACATTAGCGATGAGAATTTGCGCGGTGACATCCACCATGCCATGGCCGAAGCCTGTGATGAGGGCCGCTGCCAACAACAAGGATAGGCTGTCGGCAAGTGTTAGGCCTAAAGTACCTGACCCACTGATGACCAGGCCACCAATGAGCATTCCGCGCAAACCAAGGCGATCCATAGTGGCACCGGTAATAATCTGGCCTAAGATCGCACCGACGAAATTCATCGCAAAGATGGCCCCTACAGCGTCAATGGCAGCGCGGGTATTGGCCGCTAGTTCCGGGATCGTCGGCCCGACTGTAGCGGTCATGATGCCAAGACCGAGGAAGACCAGATAGACGACTGCAAGCACGACCAAACGACGTTGCTGGCTGATGACGTTGTGCATAGTGGACTGCATGGGTGATGATCCTGTAGCTGTGTGGGAGTTAAGCGTCTATGGTTCGCATTATGGCATAACCCGGCTCAGCGTATAGGCTCAATCCTATTGGGCTTGACTTTCGCGTTAAGCCAGGCGGTGCTAGGCTCATAATCAGTGATCGATGGCATACTCACGAAGGAACAACCACCATGCGACTCTCTTTCTATGGCGCAGCGCGCACTGTAACCGGTTCAAGGCATCTGCTGGACGTCAACGGCACCCGTATTCTGTTGGACTGCGGCTTGGTGCAGGGCCATCGTAAGGACAGCTACGAGGCTAATCTGAACTTTAACTTTCGCGATGCAAAAGGTGATCCTTTCTCGCCGCGCGAAGTCGACCTGCTCATTTTGTCTCATGCACACATTGATCATTCTGGTAACATCCCGAACCTCATCAAGCAGGGTTTTCAAGGGGACATCATCGCTACGTCTGCTACGCGTGACCTGGCGGCGATGATGCTGCCCGACAGCGGCCACATCCAAGAGCGCGATGCCGAGTTTGTGAACAAGAAGCGTAAGCGCAAGGGCGAGCCGCCGGTGGACCCTATCTACACCCAGCAGGATGCCTATGACAGCCTCGACTACTTTCTGACTCAAAGCTATGGGCGGCAGCGGCAGATCGCCCCAGGGGTATACTTGACGCTGTACGACGCTGGGCACATGCTGGGCAGCAGCTTCGTCGTATTGGATATAGAAGATCACGATACGAAGCGTGAGCGACGTCTGGTCTTCAGTGGGGACATTGGCCGTACTGGAATTCCGATCATCCGCGATCCTGAAGTGATCGACGGGGCTGATTTTCTCATCCTGGAGAGCACATATGGCGATCGTCTGCATGAGCAGTACGGTGACAGCGAGGCCAAACTAGAAGGGATCGTCAATCGCACGTATAAACGCGGTGGCTCGATTATCATGCCGGCTTTTGCCGTGGGGCGCACGCAGCAGCTCGTGTTGTCGCTGCACCAATTGGCGGATCGCGGTGACATTCCCCGTATGCCAATCTACGTAGACAGTCCGCTGGCGGTCAACACCACGGCGGTTTTCCGCTTGCATCCAGAATGTTACGACGATGAGATTCGCGCCTTCATGCGTGAACCAGGCAACCGTGATCCCTTTGGCTTTGAGCCGCTGCGCTATATACGCACGGTGGAAGAGAGTAAACAGCTTAACTTCGAGCGTGAGCCGATCATCATCATCAGTGCCAGCGGCATGGCAGAATTCGGACGTGTGCTGCATCACCTAAAGAACCGTATCGAAGACCCGGCCAATACAGTGCTCATTACCGGATGGCAAGCCCCGCATACCCTGGGCCGCCGTATCGCTGATGGCGATGAGGTGGTGCGCATCTTCGGTGAAGAATATCAGAACAAGGCCGAGGGCCAGGTGCTCAACGGCTTCAGCGGCCACGCTGACTACGAAGAACTACTGTTCTGGGTAGGGGCCATGACCCGCAACAAGCCCGAGCAGGTCTTCCTGGTTCACGGCGAGGAAGACGCTGCTTTCGCGCTCAAGGACAAGCTCAAGGACCGCCTGGAAATCGATGCTACCGTACCGGAGCTGGGGCAGCAGGTGGTGCTGGAATAAGCACAGTGGCTCATCAGACGCTTACGGCTCAGTCAGGTAGGACTCGCGCAGGGGCGATATCGTCCCTGAATATTGGTTTAGCCGATAACCGGTAAGGAAAAATAATTGTGAACACAGTTGCTGACGTCCCCGCCAATGCGCATGTCTACGAGAAGCGTAGTGTGATGAAGACTACGCTGGCAGCTATGACCGCCTTTCATCAGGACCCGAAAGCGTTGGGTAAGCTGTCACCGCCGCCTATCTTCATGCAGATGCACCGCGATGAGCGCACCTCGCTCACCGAGGGTGAACTAGAGTTTACGCTGTGGTTTGCCGCGATTCCGATTCGTTGGATAGCGCGCCATGAGCCAGGTCCAACGCCGGACTCTTTTGCCGACCGCCAAGTCAGTGGGCCGATGGCTTATTGGCGTCATGAGCATATTTTTGAGGAAACCGAGGACGGCGTGGCCCTCATTGACCGTGTGACGCTGGCTCACAGGCCCGGCCTGAAAGGGCTAATGACCCGCTTGGCTTTCGATGGGCCACCGCTGCGCTTCTTGTTTTTCTATCGCCACCTGCGCACCCGTATGACGCTCACACAGCGCTGAGCAAGGCTTAGTCTGCGGCGTCGGGGGCTGGCGTGGTGGTATCCGCGGATAACTCGGTGAGACCATCGGGCTGGAGCACTACAAAATTCGTCATTCCCCACTGCACCTCAACGATCTGTGACACTCGTTGACCATTTATTTTGGCCTCAACCGTGTAAGTCCCCGACGGTACATCCGGCAGCACGAAATTCTCGGCCCAATTGGGGTCTACGTTGACGCGCGAACCCACATCGCGAAAGGTGTAGGTCGTAGTTGTATCGCGAATGAAGCCACCGCGTGAAAGCGTCACATCCGCGTCATCGATGTAGTTGCCGCGCGAATCAATCACCTTGCCGGCCACCACGCCATGATTGACGTAAGGGGCCATCCACAGCACCGGATTGTAGGTGCTGCCATAGCTGTTTTCGCCTAGGCGCACCTCAAACTGTACGTGTGGCCCGGTGGAACGCCCCGTATTGCCCAGCAGCGCGACAGGGTCTCCTTGGGCCACAACCTCCCCGACACTCACTAAAGGCTGCTCGATGTGACCGTATAGTGTGTAGAGCGGCTGCCCTTGGAAGCTGAAGTCATGCTCAATGACTACCACGCCGCCATAGGACGGTGAATTCTGGAATATGCCGCTTTCGTCCGAAGCGTAGATCACGATGCCGCTGCCTGCCGCGCGGATCGTAGTGCCGATGTCGTTAGGCATGTCGATGCCGTGGTGGATTTTGAACTCATCATTGGCACCGTTCGTGCCGTACTCATAATACGTGAGGCCGTAGTTGCGCTTGTTCGAGTCAATAGGGCGGATGAAGTAGTAATGGTCAAAGGGGTGACGCGCTAACGGGACATCCAACGAGGGCGGATTGGTCGGCACCGGGCGGTCGGGCTGTACGTCGCGCGTCGGGACAGGTTCAACGCCAGTGTCGTCGTCTCCGAAGGCAGTAGGCGGCGGTGGTGTCGGCGTTGCTCCGCTGGCGAAGGTCGGCTGTGGGCGAAGCGCTAGGTCAGCGGCTGCGGCAGGCGTGGCGGATGGCTCAGCGTCACTGGGTAGGGTCGGGGGGATGTAGTTCTGGTCTGGTATTGCAATGGTGGGGACTGCCGTTCCCTGTGCATTGAGGCCCGCTTGCAGCACGTCCTGCCATGAGGCACCGACGGCGGTAGGCAGGCTTTGCGTCGGGATAACGGGGCGCAGTGGCGCAGTAGGCTGGGCGTTGAGCCACAGCAGCGCGCCAAAGCCACCCAGGACGAGAGTCACGGAAAAGAAGGTGATGATGCCGCGTCGGATGTACATGACTTTAGCCTACCTCTGAACCCTATTGTTCGTCGTTGGGTTGGGGGAGTGGCGTGGGGGTCGGTGCCCAGGCACCCAGTTGATCGACTGTCCACAGCTCCAGCATGGCATCCAACCAGGCCAGACCTTCCGAATTGATGAAGGCCCAGTAATTCATCGCGTTGAAATTGAGCCGCCAATCTGAACCTGCTGGCAAGGGTTCCCAACCGTAGTCGGCGGCCAACTGCGTTAAGTCAATGTAGTACCCTGATGGCATTTCCGCTCTAAGGCGTCCACCGGCGTCGTAAGCTTCTACGTCGTCACCGAAGCGGCTGTTGATGTCCCAAGGCATCTGGCGCAGCGGCTCACCGAGCTGGCCGGACTGCGCGTCTTCGTCCACGCGCAGGAAGAGCTGCCAGTGTAGGCCCACTGCATCATCGACGCGCACGATTTCCAAAGTAGGCGGAAAGCTGACTAGAGCAGCGTTGCGGTCTAGGGCGATAGCACGCCCGGTGTAGTGCCAGTTGCGCTGTGCTTCGCCGGGCTGCGGGCGCTGCTCCAGGGACCAGAAAGCGTCGCTCAGCCGCGCCAGGAAATCTCGCCCACTCCGTTCCAGTACAGTCTCGCGCAAGGCATTAAAGGAGTCGTTCACCCGGTCGCTGAGGCTGGGTTCAGGTGCATCGATACCGTTGGTCAGTGCGCCAAGCGGGTATAGGCCGTTGGCAAAGGGCGTTTCCTGTTCCACGTAGAGGCGCGGCGCTTGAAGGGGCAGGCCGCCGCTGTTCACCAGGCTGACCGGCAGCGGCAGGTCAGTCCAGGTGGGATGTGCGGCTTGTGAAGGCACGGCGATAATTTGTTGTGCGCCCATGTCGGCTTCATAGGGATACACAGTCAGATGCGTGCTTTCAAGCGAGTCAACGGCAGCGATGATACTGCGGCCATCTGGGGACCATGACGGTTGACTGCCGCGCCCGATGAGTTCTGGTGGGTCATCTGGGCGGCTGAGCGCCTTGACGAACACCTTATCAATGCCCTCATCGCGGGCACTGTAGGCGATCAGGTTACCGTCCGGGTGCCAGGCGGGGTAGTCCTCATGGCGGTTGAGTGTGTTCGTCAGCTTGGTCACCTGGCTGATGTCATCCAGCGAGACGACGTAAAGGTCCTGCGCGCCGTCCCGCCAAGACGCAAACACGATGTCGCGGCCATTGGGGGACCAAGCGGGTGAGAAATCCGCTGATGATGCGACCGTGATCGGTTCCAAGCTGGCGTTCTGATCGGTAATGGGCAGCACATACACATCCAGACTGCCCCCTTGGTAGGTCTCGTAGATCAACCAATTGCCGTCTGGGGACCAGGCAGGGCCGCCTTCAAAGGCCAGGTTGAAGGTCATGCGCTGGGTTTGATCGGTTGCCAGCTCGTAGATATAGATTTCCCAGTTACCATCCTTGTTTGAAGCATAGGCCAGCCGCGTGCCGTCTGGGGACCAGGCCGGATCGCGTTCGTCAGCCAGGTCATTGGTAATCCGGATGGGCGTGCGGCTGCCCACATTAACTGCCCATAGGTCATTCTGGCCATTCTCACGGACGGTGAAAGCGACACTGCCCAGTACCTGGAAGACTTCCGGCAGTGGCGTAGCCGTGGGGATGGGGGTCGCTGCACCTAGCGCCGGCTGTCCGCCGCCCATATCATTCACAGCAGCGCTTTCCGGGGCTGGTGTTGGCCCGAAAACGGTCAACTCATTGACTGTTGAGCTGGCACCTGTCATTGCTGGTGTGTTGATTGGGGATGTGGCCGCGATAATCACGGCGATGAGCGCCACGAGCATGACGACGACCAGGCCACCCAGCACGCGGTTCTGAGTGCGCAATGGGTCCTCGACCACCATAGCGGCAATTTCACCGCGTGTGGAACGTCGGGCCATGGCATCCTGCGCACTGTCTCGTGCGCGCGATGACACACCACCCAGCAGCCGTGTCACCAGGGAAGCCGCGCTGCGCAGTACCCAGGTCAACGCCGCACCGATCAGGCCCAGCAGCAGCAGCAAACGACTGACGCCAAAGGCCAGCACCACCCACAGTCCGCCGAATATCTGTGCCAACAGACCTAGTAACCCGCGCCGTGCTCCCGGTCGCGCGGAACCCAGCAGCAGGCCCAGGCCCTCCGCGGATAGGCTGATGCCAGCCGCACCAGACTTCAGCAGCATCAAACTCAGGCGGTCGGTGACTCGGTAGGCGCGTGAGAGGATCAAGGCGTTTGCTCGCTCCGCATTGTATTGCGAAAAGGTGTGACACATTCTACTGACAAAGCCACCGGGCGGCAACAGCCAGGGCGGCAGGTCTAGGGCTGGGTCGGTAGGGGCACCAAGGTTTGGGGTGTGGGGGGCGGGCTGGTGCGCGCGGTATCCTGATGAGCGTAGCGCTCATGCGTCCAGCGCACTCCATTGTCTACCAAGCCGAATAAACGTCCGTAGGGGTCAGACATGTATAAGACGCCATCCTGTCCACGCTGGGTAATCATAGTGTAGGGCACCTCATATTGAATGTTAGCCCAGCCGATGCGCTCGCGAATATCTAAAGGGGTGACATTATCGCGCCACAGTTTGCCAAAGCCGCGCCGCGCCTGCCAATGGTAGATAGACGGGCGCTCCGGTGCGAATTCTGGCGGGTAATCTAGGCCGGGTTCGTATTCAGGGTCCAGCCCTTCTACATAGGTGTCCTCAAACTGACGCCATTGTGGGAACTGCTCATCGGCATAAAGCACGTAGATGATGTCAGGAGACTGCCACAGCATGTAGCTGATTCGTCCATTTTTCTCAAAGGATTGATACGCAGCCCACTGCACGGTCGATAGCGCAGCCGGGCAGCCTGGCGGAGGGACAGGGAAAGCCCAGCGCATCGTGCAGGCCACCGGTGCTGGAGTGGGTCCGGTGAAGCCAGGGGTACGTGTCGCGATCGTCGGATATTCGTCTATGGGTGGCGTGGGTGTAGTCACAGTATCTGCGGTCGGGGTTGGGCTGGACGTCGGGCCGCTGGCTTGTGTTGCTGCCTGACTAGGCGTTTTGCTGGGGGGCAGTGTAGGTGTGACGACCACATACAATGTCGCGGTAATCGGGTATGCTGCGAATAACTCAGCGCTATATGCTTGGGTGCTGCTCGTTGGGGGGGGTAGGGTGAGGTTGTCCATCAAGAATTGCGGCGTATTATCGCGTGGCGGGTCAGCCGGGGTACATGCGGCTAAGATTAGCATAGTCACCAAAACGAATAAAATGCGTTGCAGCAGGAGCATAATAGCTACCTCTATCAATTGTCGCGAGACATATGTTGATTTTCATCATAACACAGTTGCAATTTGTGTACAGCCCCTCAGCCCGAATTGAAGAGTGAGGGAGGGTGGCTTGACAAGGGAGCGCTGTGAAGCCTATAATCCATTTAATCATTTGCGGGTGTAGCTCAGTGGTAGAGCACCTGCTTCCCAAGCAGGGTGTCACGGGTTCGAATCCCGTTACCCGCTCAGACAGGCCGTCCAAAATCGTGGACGGCTTTTGTTTTGGATGCGGACCTCAGTTTTTGCGTTTATACTACCGTCACATGTCAACAAAGTTGCTGAGGAGCAATCGATGCCCCGATTTTCTATGTGCTTGCTGCTGCTGACAGTCACCGTACTGCTGAGTGCTGTTAGCTTGATCGGTGTCGCCCAGGCCCCTGAACCCGTGGTTCATGTGGTGCAGCCCGGTGAAAATCTCTACCGTATTTCCCTACGATATGGCCTGACGATGGAACAGGTCGCAGCGGCCAATAACATCAGCGACTATACACGCGTCTACGTCGGCCAGCGCTTGACGATCCCTGGCCTAAGCGCGCCTGTAACCAGCGAGGAAGTCGAAAACCCGTTGGTGGCTTCTGCGCCAGTCATGCATAGCGTTCAGTATGGCGAGACACTTAACACAATTGCGCGTACCTACGGCGTGACCATCGCGCAGATTCTGGAAGCCAACAGCATCCCCAATCCGAACCTCATCAAGCCCGGCCAAACGCTTAACATCTGGTCGGCGACCAGTGCTGAGCAGGCCATTATTGCGGCGGAGGTCGGAGAGCAGGTGGTCACACAGCTGGACATTGCCCCGGAAACGCAGCCCCAAACGACTCCCAATCACGTGCACGTTGTTGTGCGCGGGGAAACTCTAGCCCGCATTGCTCAACGCTATAACGTTGCTATGAACCAGATCATGGTCGCCAATGGGATTGTGAACCCCGACCGCGTGTTGGTCGGGCAGCGGTTGACTATCCCCGGCGTGGCGGCTGAGTCGACGAATATCGCGCAAGATCTGCTCGCGGAGCATCCCCCAATCACGCCACCCGCGCCCAGTATTACCACCGGCAAGCTCATCATGGTGGACCTCAGCGACTCGATGACTTATGCTTTCCAGGATGGTCAACTGGTTTATCAGGCGCTCAGCAGTATGGGGCTGCCCGCTACGCCTACGGTCACAGGACAATACAGCGTCTATTACCGCCTGCCTTCGCAGACGATGAGCGGTCCAGGCTACTATTTACCTGGCGTGCAGTGGGTGCAGTACTTCTACCAAGGCTATGCACTGCATGGTGCGTATTGGCATGACAACTTCGGTCAGCCGATGAGCCATGGCTGTGTCAACCTAACTAACCAGGATGCGCAGTGGTTCTACGAGTTTGGCGAAATCGGCACACCGGTGCACGTGCAATACTAGGGTCTCAAGCACTGGTGTGGCCGTGTACTACCCCGCTGCGGATCCGTCCAACCCCAGCAGAGCCGCGTTCCCTTGCATGGCTGCGAGCACCAGCGGTACATGGAAGTCCCACAGTTCCACACCGAGCGCCTCGCAGCCCTGCTCCACGTCTTCGCGGACTACCCCAGCGGCGAAGGACTTATCCTTCCACTTTTTGCGGATGGATTTGACCTTAACCTCAGCGATGTCCTTGCTGGGACGCACCAGCGTGACAGCCGTAATCAAGCCGGTCAGTTCGTCCACGGCGTAAAGGGCTTTATCCCGCAAGGTGATGCGTTCACCGAAAGGGCCATGGCTGAGAATGGTCCGGATGTCTTCTTCTGATAAGCCGCGTTCGCGCAGGATCGGGGCACCGTCCATGGGATGTTGCTCTAGGGTAGGGTGTACTTCCCAGTCGAAGTCATGGAGCAGGCCCACTAACCCCCATGAATCGACATCTTCGCCGTAGTGTTCGGCGTAAGCGCGCATCGCTGTTTCTACCGAGAGCATATGCTTGCGCAAGCTGTCGGACTGCACGAATTCGCAAACAATTTCCCAGGCTTGCTGACGGTCCATAATCGTTGACTCCTCTGATGGATTACTGACTACTACAATGCAGATGCATCAACCGCTGCCTGGTTCAAAGACCAGGATACTAATTGTGAACGTGTCGCCGATGCTGATTTGCCCCGGTGTGCGCAATACCCACTCGCCAGAGAATGGGGTGGTGCTGCCTCGCTGTGGCAGACTGCCTTCAAAAAGGATTGTGACTTCTTCGGCTGGGTCCACACGTTCGCGGATGAAGATACGGGGTCCCGCGTCGAAGCTCTCGCCGCTAATCCAAGTTAGTGAGGTGTTGACCTCCCAAGCGCAGCTCCCTGTATTCAACAGGGTAATGTCGCGGTTGTACGCTTCGCCAGCACGGAAGAAGCCGCCCTTTTCACCGTCATCGGGCACTTGTTCCACGATGGCATAGTCGAAGGTGCAGGCTGCAATAGTCGCTGTACGTTGGGCAGCAGCAGTTTGTGTCAGGTTAGCGGTCACGGAGGGCGTCGGCGTGGCAGCGACTGGGGTCTCACTGGGTGTCAGTGTCGATGTCAGCGTGAGGGTTGGGGTGTTGGGCGTTGGCTGCGTGACGGTCAGGGTGGCTGTTGGCGTAGCGGTAAAGCTGGCGCTTGCCGTCAGTGACGCGCTGGTTGTGGGGGTGTGTGTCAGGGTAGGTGAGGCACTGGGCGATGGGGTAAAGCTCGCCGTTGCGGTCAGGGTTGCTGTCGGTGATGCGGTTTCCGTGGCTGCCGCTGCGATGAAGGGCAATGATGGTACCAGCCCCGCACTGGCTGCCGCAAGGTATCCCCCGCCGATACCTCCGATCCCGATCAGCAGCAGCAGCGGCCACAGCCACCACCGCTGATTTCTGTTTGCCGGTGGCGGCAGCGTAGCCGTTTTGGTCTCTGCATCGGTGTGAATACTCAAGCCATGTGCTGGCAAGATGAGCGTGGCTGGGTCCAGTTTACTGGGGCTGTGTTCCAGCAGTTCCAGGGCATCCACCAGTTCCTCAGCGGTTTGGTAGCGCTCGTCAGGTTCTTTTGCCAACATCTTTTCCAACACACGGTCAGCGGCGGGTGATAGATGCGGGTTGACAGAACGCACCGAGGGAATGGGATCATTCATGTGGCTCAGCAGCAGCATCACAGGCGTGTCGGCGTCGTAGGGTAGTTCACCGGTAAGCATCTGATACAGAATGACTCCCAGTGCATACAAATCGGAGCGTTCATCTCCCGTTTCACCCATGCCCTGCTCCGGGGCCATGTAAGCCGGGGTTCCCACCAAACCACCGCTCATAGTCATCTGTTTGCCGCTGAGCAGTTTGGCGATTCCGAAGTCGGTGAGCACTACGCGGTCATTTTCTTTGGTGTCCAACATTAAGTTGGCTGGCTTTACATCACGGTGGATCATCCCACGGCTGTGGGCGTAGGACAAGGCGTCAGCGGCCTGCCGCATGATGCGAATCGCTTCACGCACGGGCAGCGGATGGGCGCGCTCTGCGTTGTCAACATAGAGTCGGTCGCGCAGGGTTGGCCCTTCGATCAGCTCCATCACCATGTAATAGCTACCACCCTCTTCATCGAACTCAAAATCGTAGACTTGCACGATGTTGGGGTGGCGCAGTTTAGCGATGTTTTGGGCTTCTTTTTCGAATCGCAGCTTGAACTCTGCCTCGTCGGAAAGGAAGCTGTGCAGCACCTTGATCGCAACGTAGCGGTCCAGGCTGGCGTGGTAGGCCCTGTAGACCTCTGCCATGCCGCCACGACCTAGACGGTCGAGTATCTCGTACTTGCCGAGTTTACGATTTTTCACCGGGACAGAGATGCCTTACTCTGCATGGACAGCAAAACAGCCGTGAGAGGCTGGGACGGCGCAATCAACTCATGACGTGTACGCCGCGCCACAGAATGACAGTATACTCCATACCACACACAAGCTCAACTATAACGCGAATCAGGTATGAACGATGGGGGCACGGCGCTGTGCACAACGGGTTGGGTAATGCTAGAATGCACGTGTTAAAAAACTGGAAAAACGATACCCATGCTGATTGAGTCCGTTATCAACAAGCGCTATCGTCTGTATGAGCGCCTCGGCGAAGGCGCTATGGGCAGCGTATTTCGTGCTCATGACCATTTGACAGGCCGAACTGTAGCCGTTAAGCGTGTCAGTGTGACAAGCGCAGACCACGATACAAACGCTCAGGACGCTGTGCGTTTAGCTCTAGCGCAGGAGTTCCGGCTTTTGGCCTCTTTGAGGCATCCACATATCATCAGCGTGCTGGACTATGGTTTCGATGCGGATGGTCAGCCCTTCTTCGTGATGGATTACCTCAGCCGCAGCCAGACTATTGTGCAGGCCGGGCATGGACGCGCTGTGCCCGAACAAGTAGGCCTGCTGACACAAACCCTCCAAGCATTGGCTTACTTGCATCGGCGTGGCGTGATCCACCGTGATCTCAAGCCGGATAATGTGTTAGTCGTAGATGGCAACGTGCGTGTGCTGGACTTTGGCATCGCACAGCCACGGGGGGAACAGCGCCAAGATGCCGCCGGTACCCTGGCTTACATGGCCCCGGAGGTGCTGCGTGGTTATCCCGCCAGCCAGGCCGCCGACCTGTACGCGGTTGGCGTGATTGCGTATGAGATGCTGGTGGGTACACATCCTTTCAATGTGGACAACGTGAATCAGCTCATTCACGATCTAATCGCGATTATGCCTGATTTTTCTGACCTGTTTTTGATCGATGAGACTGGCGCGCTACCACCCGAAGTCCGTGCCGGGCTGATCGCTATCCTGCGGCGATTGATGGCGAAGTCCCCAGCGGATCGTTACCCGGATGCCAGGAGCGTGATGACCGAACTCAGCGCCGCAGCCCGTTTACCTATTCCCCAAGAGAGCACTGCCATACGGGAGAGCTACTTGCAGGCGGCGCAGTTCGTCGGGCGTGATGCTGAATTCAAGTCCTTGATTGACGCCATGCAGCGCGCTGCGATGGGCCAGGGTAGTGCCTGGTTGGTTGCCGGTGAGAGCGGCGTTGGAAAATCACGGCTGCTGGAAGAAGTACGCATCACCGCGTTGGTACAGGGTGTGAAGGTGCTGCGTGGACAGGGTGCAGCCGATGGCGGCCTTGCTTATCAGATATGGCGCGAGCCGCTGCGTCACTTGGTGCTGGCGGCTGCGCCCATCACAGATATGCAAGCTGGCGTCCTCAAACCCCTGGTACCGGACATTGATACGCTGCTGGGGTGGCAGGTGCAGGCTGTACCCGGCTTGGAGGGGGATGCTGTTAACCAGCGACTGGCGGCGGTCATCATTGAACTGTTGCGTGCCTACGCGCAGCCAGTGGCGTTGTTGGCCGAAGACCTACACTGGACTCGCGAAAGCCTTGATCTTTTGAATTTGATTGTACAACACGCGCATGTTCTGCCGCTGTTGATCCTGGGCAGCTATCGTGATGAAGAGATGGACGTGGCGGCGCGCCTACCTGATGCACAGGTCATCAAGCTTCAACGCTTGAACCGTACTGCCATTGCACAGCTCAGCGAGTCGATGCTGGGGGCATCCGGTAAGTATGCGCCGGTGCTGTCTTTGCTGGAACGTGAAACTGAGGGCAATGCCTTTTTCCTGGTGGAAGTCGTGCGCGCTTTGGCTGAAGACGCGGGCCGCTTGGACAGCGTGGGCAGCGTGACACTGCCGGAGTATGTCTTTGCTGGTGGGGTACAGGAAGTGCTGCGTCAACGGCTGGCCCGCCTGCCGGGTGATGCACAGCCGCTGCTCAAGCTGGCTGCCGTCTTGGGGCGTCAGTTGGACACCACGCTGCTGGCGCATTGGTTCCCTGGGTCTGATGTGGATGCCTGGCTGACCCTAGCGGCCAATGCTGCTGTTGTTGATGCGCGTGGTGATGTTTGGCTGTTCAGTCATGACAAGCTGCGGGAAGTGGTACTTTTAGGCTTGGATGACGCAGAGCGTCCGCTGCTACACCAACGCGCTGCGGAGGCGATTGAGGCCGTTTATCCGCACGATGACGCCTGGGCCTCGGTGCTGGCTGAACATTGGCACCTGGCTGGCGACACCCAGCGTGAGGTTGCTTATGCCTTAATGGCGGCTGAACAATGTTTTGTCATCAGTAGTTATGATGAAACTCTGCGTTTTGGTCAGTGGGCTTTAAGTCTGCTTGAGGTGGATGATCCGCGACGTGTGCGGGCATACACGCTGCTAGGTGATGCCCACTGGCGGCGGTCGGAATACCAGGAAGCGGTAGCGCTTTACCGTGATGGTTTGGCTGCTGCACAGCGCTTTGGCGATGCAGTTGGTGAGGCCGCGTTGCGCTTTGGTATGGGGTCCGTGTTGGAGAGTCTCGGTGACTATGAGGCCGGTCATGCATTCCACCAGGAATCGTTGGCGATCGCACAGCGCATCAATGACCCTGGCAGCATTGCCAACGCACTCAACGGCTTGGGTATCAATGCCTTTGACCAGGGTGATTTCAGTACAGCGCTGGCGCATTACACGGACAGCCTAAAATACGCTGAGCAAATTGGCGATCCGTGGCGCACTGCGCGCAGTCTAAATAATTTGGGTAATGTGAATAAGGTCTTGGGCAACTTTGACTCCGCGCGTGATTACATGCAGCGGGCCGTAGACCTTTTTCGTCAGGTGGGCGATCGTCAGCATACGGCCTTTGCATTGCTGAACCTGGGCAGTGTAGGTGAAATGATGGCGGACGCAGCGCTTGCTAAAGCCGCTTATACAGAAGGTGCGGTTCTGTGTGAACAGGTCGGCAGTGCGTGGGGACGGGCTGCCGCGCTGTGTAACCTAGGGTCGATCAGTGACCTAGAACAGGATTACAGTGCTGCCGTGACTTACCACCATCAAGCGCTTAGTCTGGCAGAGCAGATTGGGGACCCCTACCTCACGGCCTCTATCCTGGTGAACTTGTCGTTTACGCTGCTGGAGATGATTGACTACAACCGTGCTCAACCTTACATTGTGCAGGCTTTAGTGTTAACGCAGCAGAGCGGTCTACTGCCGCTGACACAGGAGGCTATGGTGGCCTATAGCAAGCTGTGCCTGCTGCGCGGTAACGCTTCACGCGCTGCTGAGCTTGTCGGTCTGCTTTCACCTCAGCTTGAAGAGGCTGTCCGCGATGTGCGTGTCAAACCGCTGCGCACTGCGCTCATTGAAACCCTGGGTGACGATGGCTTGTCCGCAGCGGTAAAGCGCGGTGCAGCACTTGACCTTAACACAGAAGCCAAGCACGTACTGGCTGAGTCCGGTGCGGACAGCGGACAGGTTAATTGAGCAGACGCACGGCGGTCCTCAAAGCACGCCCCGCCAGGCTGCGCCCAATCCATTTCTTGAGGAAGGCCGTACCCATGACCCCGTTCACGGAGTCGAAGCTGGGGTAGACGCGTGTCTTGCCGGATGCACTGCGCACGCTGCCCCCTGCGCCGAGAATCCCGATCCACTCGGTGAGCAGGTCAGCGGCATTGACTCCGACTATGGTCACCCCCAGCAGTTTGCCGCTGCGCAAGTGCACGGCCTTGATGAACCCCTGTGGACGACCTTCCGTCATCGCACGGTCGGACCGGGCCATAGGCAGCCGCGTGACTTCAACGGAGTCCCCGTACTGTTGGCGGGCCTGGTCTTCAGTGAGGCCGACATGCGCTACTTCTGGGTCGCAGTAAGTGGCCCAGGGAACGTTTTCCCGGGTGATCTTAGAATTCAGTGGCAGCATGGCGTTGCGCATTGCCACGAACCCTTGAGACCCTGCATAATGCGTGAACTGTGGCCCGCCAGTCACGTCCCCAGCAGCGTAGATGTGCGGCTGGCTGGTTTGCAGTGCCGTGTTAAGCATCAAGCGTCCATCACTGTCTCGTGTGATGCCAGCCGCCTGTGGGTCTAGGCTCATCACACTAGGACGGCGGCCCAGTGCGATCAAGAGGTGCGTGCCGCTGACGCTGCTGCCGTCTGCAAGACCGATCGTGATCTGTCCAGCGGTACCGCTGGCTGTAACGGCCTGTGTCCCCAACTTGAGTGTTACGCCTTCTTGTTCAAGGGTTTCGGTGATGAGCGTACCCGCTTCGGAGTCATCGCGGGGCAGTAGGCGGTCGGCCATGTCGATGATCGTGACCTCTGCCCCCAGCCGCCGGAAAGCCTGGCCCATTTCGGTGCCGATTGGCCCGCCACCTAGAATGATGAGGTGCTCGGGCAGTGCCTCCAGGTTGAAGAGGGACTCGTTCGTGAGGTAAGGGGCCTCGCGGAAGACTTCCGGCACCCAGGGATGAGACCCTGTAGCGATGATGAACTTCTTAGCGCGCAGGCTGCGGCCATCGGATAACGCGATTGTGTGCGAGTCGGTGAAGCGCGCGGCGCTCTCGAAAACGTCTATGCCTTCTTCTCGCAGTACGTCAGGTGTTTCTTCAGCATAAATCTCGTGGATCGTTTCATGAACGTGGCGCATTACCTGCGCGAAATCCACGCGAACGTCCTCCGTGTGGATGCCTAAATGTGTGCTGTGACGTGCTTCGTGGGCCGCGCGTGCTGCGGCGATTAAGGCCTTGCTGGGCACACAACCGATCCAGGTGCAATCTCCACCTACTTTATCCTTTTCGATCATCGCCACACGGATACCGATGCGCACTGCGCTGCGCGCAGCGGTCAAACCCGCAGCGCCGCCCCCGATCACGATCAAACCGTAGTCAAAACCAACTGCCATAAAGTCGCTCCAATGCGCTGTGATGAGGCCAAACAGACGTGGTGTATCATAGCGGTACTGGTTAACAGCAGGCTTAACGCCTAGTCAGCACTGCACTAAGGAGCAGTGTTCTGCGCGGCTTCCCATTCCCGACGCAGCATTCCGTAAAGTACCATGTCGAAGCGCTGACCGTCGCGGTAAAGATGTTCGCGATGCACGCCTTCTTTGACAAAGCCTAGGTGCTCGTAAAGGCGCATGGCTCTTTCATTGTAGCTGAACACCGTGAGCTGCACCCGGTGCAGGTTCAGCTCGTGGAAGGCGAATTTGAGCAAGAGCTGCATAGCTTCTGAACCGTAGCCTTTGCCCTGATTGCCGGGGTCCCCGATAGCGATGCCAATGCTGCCGACGCCTAGGTTCCACAGGATGCCGTCCAGGGTGATGATACCGATGAGCTTATCGTCATCGTTGGGGCGGATGGCGAAGGTGTAGCCGTCCTTTTGGTTGGGCAACTCGCCGAACCAGGCCTCCCAATATTCCTGCGTGCGCGGGTAGGCCGGGGTACCGTCGTACATGCGGATGAGGTCACTGTAGCGGTACCAGTGCGTCATGATAGGGAGGTCATCTTTTTTGAATTCCGTCAGGCGTATCTTGTCTCCGACGAAAAGGCGTGCCAGTGGCATCGTGTCCCCCATGCGTACATTAAGCGATTGTAAAGCGCTTGAATTGTAGCACAGAAACTGCTTGGTGATGCGCTGTCACCAGCGTGGCACACATCAAAAATCGCTTAGAGAAACCAACAGCAGCAAAGAAATCGTGTAGGATGTTATGCATGAAACGCACAATGTTTTCTCTCACGTTTGTACTGAGCTGGGCGCTGCTAAGCCTTACAGCTTGCGACGTGCTTTCGCCTGCCGCTCAGACCGCAGCCGTAAACTCGCTGGTAACACCCACGGCCAACGCCGACGTCACGTTTGTCCGGGCAGTGCACGGCGCTGACGGTTTGTGGACATTCCATGTGACTGTGGCGCATCCTGATACCGGCTGGGACGATTACGTGGATGGCTGGGATGTAGTGACACCCGGTGAGACAGTCCTGAAGCCGGACCCTGAGTCACCGTTTACGCGCCTGCTGCTGCATCCTCACGTTGACGAGCAGCCCTTTACCCGCAGTCAAAGCGGTATCGCCATCCCTGCTGGGGTGACTCGAGTCCGTGTCCGCGCGCATGACATCATCAACGGCTTTGGGGGGCGTGAGGTTTGGGTTGATCTCACACAGGCCGAGGGTGCATATTTTCGTGTTGAGTGAAGCCTCAAGGTTCTAATCCGTGATGCGTGTTACAATGTGGTGCGGATGCGGCGTGCAAACAGTTCAGTGCGCTTGTGCTCACGCTGAGGTATGTCGACATCGTGGATCATTGCTTTAGAGATGAGTGAAACACCTTATGGCTGAACAGCATAGCAAGAACAGTGTCTTCATTTCCTACTCTCGGCGCGATAAAGAGTTTGTCCGTCGATTAGTAGATAACTTCAATGCCCGTGGTCGTGATGTTTGGATCGACTGGGAAGACATCCCGCCAACCGCAGACTGGCGCAGCGAAATCTGGGATGGTATCGACAACGCCGACGATTTCGTGTTCGTCATCAGCCCAGACTCGGTGGCATCGGAAGTCTGTGGTGAAGAATTGGCCCACGCCATTGAACGCAATAAACGCCTCATCCCACTGCTGTGGCGTGACGTTGACAACTACGACGACATTCATCCAAAGCTGCAATCTCACAACTGGGTCATCTTCAAAGATGCGGACTTCGACACAACCTTTAGTAAACTGCTGGAAGCCCTAGACACTGACCTAGGCCATGCACGCGCCCATACGCGGCTGCTCACGAAATCATTGGACTGGGAGAAGCGTGGGCGCAGTAAAAGCTTGCTGCTGCGCGGGGATGAGCTAGAGGCCTACTATCAATGGTGGCTTAACGGCATCAACAAAGAGCCTACCCCCACAGCACTCCAAGGTGAATACATTCAAGCCAGCCGCAAAGCCAGCGAGAACCGGCGGCGCATCCAGGTTTTGATCCTCGGTGCGGGGCTGGTCGTGTCGTTGGCCTTGACGGTGCTGGCTGCTGTGCAGACTAATGCTGCCAACGCCGCTAATCGTGCTGCACAGCTCGCCAGCGCTGAGGCGATGCGTGAAGAGGCGAATGCACGCAGCGTGTATCTGGCAGATAATGCTGAGCGGGCGTATCAGAGCTATCAAGACGCCTTGGCGGTGACGCTGGCGTTGCAAGCAGCCCGCATCGGTGACCCCCCGGCACAGTCACAGCGCATTCTGTCGGAGCTGGCCTATTCTCCTGGTGTTCGTGAGACCTTCGCCGGCCACAGCGATCAAGTCAACAGCGTGACGATTAGCCGTGATGACCAAACCGCCCTCACCGGCTCGCGCGATGGCAGCAGTGTCTATTGGGATATGAACACAGGCCGCGAGCTGACACGGTATACCAATCCATCTATGATGCCCGTGTTCAGTGTCGCTTTTCATCCATCTGACCCCAACATTGCTATTGTCGGCTTGATGGATTGGAGTGTGGTGTTGTGGGATGTGACCACAGGTGAGGAAGTCCTGCGCTTGGGAGGAATCCGCAGCGGTTATGGTCATCGTGGGGCCATCAATGGTGTGACCGTCAGCCAACGTGAGGGGCAGGACCTGCTGCTAACCGGCAGTGAAGATGGTACGATGATCTTATGGGACTTGGCCAACGGCGATATCATTCAGCAGTACGGTCTCAACGGCGGCCACAGCGCAGGCATTACCAGCGTCGCTTTCAACAGCACTGCAACGCAAGCCGCCAGCGCTTCTAATGACGGGACTGCGCTGCTTTGGGACTTGGACAGTGGCGAGATTCTACAGGAATTTATGGGTCATGAAGATAGTGTCTTGTCGATCGGTTTCAGCCCGACAGGTGATACCGTGCTGACTGGCAGCAAAGATGGCAGCATGGCAATGTGGAGCGTGGCTCACGGCGGAATGCTGACCTATTTCGCCGATTCCCTTGCATACTTGGGCCACAGTGGCCCAGTGCAAGATATCGCCTATACCTCGGACAGCCGCACCGTACTTTCGGCCAGCGATGACGGCAGCATCATCGTATGGGATGCCGAGACGGGTGAGCCGCTGCGCTATCTGTCTGCCAGCCTTGACACCAGCCTGTTGCAAGCCGCTGACCTCAGCGGCTTGCAAACCCTGGCTGTGACCTTTGATGGGCGGCGTGTATTGGGGGGGGCTGCGGACGGACGTCTGACGATCTGGGACATCACCAACGAGGCCATTGAACTGTACTTCGAAGGGCACATGGACTCGGTGACAGACGCCGTTATGCGCCCGGATGGTGAAGAAATCGTTACGGCTTCCCATGATTTTGATGTCATGATCTGGGACGCCCAAACCAGCGAAATCCTGCATACTTTGGCTGGACACGTTGGGCAGGTGACGTCGGTGGCGTACAGCCCAGACGGCAGCATTATCGCTTCCGGTGGCAACGATGGCCTGGTCATTCTGTGGGATGCAGAGAGCGGTGACGAACTGCACCGCATGTCCGTCAGTGCTGACAGCGTAGAAGTGACTGACTTGGCCTTCACTGTAGATGGCAGCCGCATGGTCACTGCACAAGATAACGAAGTGTTGGCGTTGTGGGACCTGGAAACTGGTGAGATGCTGCGCGAGTTTATCGGGCATGAGCGCCGTCCGCTCACGTTGGACATGAGCCTGGACGGTGAGCATTTCGTCAGCGGTGGTGCCGACAGTCTGGTGCTGGTTTGGCGTTTGGATCAAAGTGAGCCGATCTTTCGACTGGGACATCTCTATCGCAGCGGTGCGCGTACTCGTGTGCTGAGTGTGGCCTACAGCCCGACGGGTGACAGTGTGGTCTCTGGTGCATTGGACGGCAACATCATTCGCTGGCAGCTCACTTCGGACGACACACAGCCCGACGCTGACCAGCAGGTCGGCTCCACCGTGCTCTTCGAGACCCTTGGCGTGTCGGTGTGGTCGCTGGACTATCACCCGGACGGGCATCAAATCGTTTCTGGTGAAGGGGATGGTACCATCAGTTTGTGGAATGTGGACAGTGGTGAGGCGCTGCGCTCATTTCAAGAGCACACAGCCGCGGTGCTCAGTGTGCGCTTTACGCCCGATGGCCGCAAAGTCATCAGTGCAGGCCGCGATAACCTGGCGCTGATGTGGGACATGCCCTCTTTGGATACTCTGCTGGAGTGGACGCAAAATAATCGGCATGTGCTGGAGCTGAGCTGTACCGAGCAAACCCGGCTGCGGATGCAGTCCGATGAGTGTGATGATCTGCGTGCCAATCTTGATACGGACGATACTGCTGTCTCTGCTGAGGCGGAGATTGTGTTGACGCCGCAAACAGACGCCGTGGATGTGGAGCCTGAACCGACAGCAGACCCCACTGGCTGATCCATTTGTGATGCCATAAAAATGTAAACCAATCAGATTAGTTACGGCGCTGAGGTTGGCAGTTACCTCAGCGTCCATTTTTTCCCAGCGCGAGTCGGGTTATGATGAGAGACAACATCGCGCTTTGCATAGACAGAAACGGAACACGGCATGGATAATTTGACGGGGCACAGTATTCGGGGCTACGAGCTAAAAGAACAAATTGGCAAAGGTGGTTTCGGCGCGGTGTATCGGGCGTTTCAGACCTCAGTGAACCGTGAAGTTGCGGTGAAAGTGATCTTGCCCGCTTACGCCAATCAACCGGATTTCATCCGCCGCTTTGAGACGGAAGCACAGCTCGTGGCGCATTTAGAGCATCCCTTCATGGTGCCGCTGTTCGACTACTGGCGCGAGCCAGAAGGTGCCTATATCGTCATGCGCCTGCTGCGTGGCGGCAGCCTGCGCCAAGCGATGGATACCCGCCGTTTCACACCAGATGACGTGCTGCGTCTCGCTGAACAGGTGGGGGGGGCGTTGGCCGTGGCGCACCGCAACAGTGTGGTTCATCGTGATCTCAAGCCGGAAAACGTACTACTTGATGAAGAGGGCAACGCCTTCCTGACGGACTTTGGGATTGCCAAAGTCAAACGGGGCAACGATGACGATAACGACGATGAAGGTGACGAGGGCGGCTTGACGGGGTCACCGGGCTACATGTCTCCAGAACAGATCACGCAGGAGCCAGTCACTCCACAGACGGACATCTACAGCTTTGGCATCATCCTCTATGAGCTGTTGACTGGTCAGCATCCCTTCGAGCAGGCGAATGTCAGCGAGCTGATTGTCAAGCACTTGCAAGAGCCTTTGCCCGGACTGTATCTGCATGATGAGTCGCTGCCGGAGGCACTGAATGCGGTCGTCCAACGCGCGACATCCAAACTGCCGGAGGATCGGTATCCCGATGTACTGGCCCTCACTGTGGATTTGCGTGCAGCCATTCAACACAGTGACGTCAGCGTGGATACGTCTGAAATGGTCATGGTGGACTTATCGGCGCTGGTTAACCCGTACAAGGGCCTGCGTGCTTTTGAAGAATCGGATGCTGCCGATTTCTTCGGGCGCGAGGCATTGGTGGCCCAGCTTGTGGGGCGAATGTATGAGGCACACGAGTACGGACGTTTTCTGGCCGTGGTTGGTCCTAGCGGCAGCGGTAAATCCAGCGCAGTGAAGGCCGGGATGCTGCCCGCTCTGCGCTGGGGAGAAGTCCCCGGCTCTGAGAGCTGGTTTATCGCGGAGATGGTACCTGGTATTGACCCGATCCAACAGCTTGAGGCGGCCTTGATCGGCGTGGCTTACTATGCCCCGCGCGCATTGGATCAACAACTACGGGCGAATGAACGCGGCTTGGTGCACGCTGTGAACGGCATTCTACCGCCTGACACCGAGATGCTGCTGGTGATTGACCAGTTTGAAGAAGCTTTTACCCTGGTGAAAGAAGAAGCTGAGCGCGTTCGTTTCTTGGATTTGCTGCGTTACGCAATCATCGACCCTGAGAGCCGTATTCGTATCATTGTTACGCTGCGCGCCGACTTCTATGACCGCCCGCTGCTCTATGAAGGCTTCGGTACCATGATGCGCAGCCGAACCGAGGTGGTGCTGCCGCTCAGCGCGGGGGAGTTGGAGCGCGCGATCACTGGGCCGGCACAGCGCGTCGGCTTGGAGGTTGATTCGGACCTGGTAGCGGCGCTGATCGCTGATGTGCGCGAAGAGCCTGGCGCGCTGCCGTTGCTGCAATACGTGCTCACTGAAGTCTTCGAACGGCGGGAAGGCAGCCGACTGACACTGGCAGCCTATGAGGCGAGCGGTGGTGCGTTGGGGGCTTTGGCACGCCGTGCCGATGATCTCTACAACGTGATGGGCCAACAGCAGCGTGCCGTGACCCGGCAGTTATTCCTGCGTCTGGTAACCTTGGGTGAAGGCGCGGAGGACACCCGCCGCCGTGTCGCCTGGGCGGAGCTGCACGCTATTACGCCGGATGCTGAGGTGCTGCAAGGTGTGTTGGAGCGCTTCGGGCGTTTTCGCTTGTTGAGCTTTGATCGTGACGCGCAGACTCGCGAGCCGACCATTGAAGTTGCACATGAAGCCCTCATCCGTGAGTGGCAGCAGTTGCGTACCTGGCTGGATGAAAGCCGCGCTGATGTGCGGATGCAGCGTACCCTGTCGGCAGCAGCGGCAGAATGGGAAAACTCCGGGCAGGATTCCAGTTTTTTGCTGCGTGGCAATCGCCTAGCGCAATATGAGGAGTGGGTCCCGCAGACTGACCTCGCCTTGTCCGCGGCGGAAAAAGGGTATTTCAAGGCCAGCTTGGCGCAGCGTGAGGTGCTGCGTGCCCAGGAAGCCGAACGTGCGGCCCGCGAGCGTGAGCTAGAGCGGCAGTCACAGGTGCGGCTGCGCATCCTGGTTGTTGTAATGTCGCTGGCCTTTGTTGGGGCGTTGATCCTCAGCGCCGTAGCTTTCAACCAGCAGCAGATTGCCGCTGTGGAACGTGATAACGCGCGCGTGGCGGCTATAACCGCTACGGTTGCCCAAGGGCAAGCACAAAACGAGGCGAACCGTTCCTTGACCCAGGTGGCAATTGCTGAAACAGCCGTCAAAGAAGCCGATACACAGCGTGACATTGCCGAGTTCGAAGCCTTGACCTCGCGCAGCCTGGCGCTGGCGTCTAATGCCAGCCAACTGGAGGCCACGGGCAGCACGAGCTTAGCGCTTGCTTTGGCGCTGGAAGCTAATCTTGGCCTGGCCTCACCACCCGACCAAGCGCAGCGTGTGTTAGGGCGTATCGCCTACGCGCCAGGTCTTATTCGTCGTCTGGATGATGGGGTGGCATTAGGACATGAGGCACCGGTTGAGAGCGTTGCCTTCAGTCCTGATGGTACACGCTTGCTGTCCGCTTCGACCGATGGCGGCCTCATTTTGTGGGATGCCGAAACTGCACAACCGCTGCTGCTACTGCAAGCTCACATCCTGCCTGTGACCAGCGTAGTTTTTACGCCAGATGGTCAGGGTGCACTGTCCGGGTCCTGGGATCAAAGTGTGATCCTTTGGGACTTGCAAGCTGGTGAACCCATACAGACCTTTGGTGGTCTTGGCAGCGATGCCGGGCATCGGGGCCGCGTGAGCGCGGTGCGCGTGAGTACAGATGGGGTGCGGGCAGTGTCTGGTTCGACCGATGGCTTGATCGTCTGGGACCTAATGGCAGGCGAACTGCTGCGGCGCATCCCGCAAGCGGGTGCCGTGGAGGCGTTAGACATTAGTCCGGATGGACAGCAGGCGCTTGTAGGCACAGAAGACAATAATGTCACCTTGTGGGACCTGAACACCGGGCAGCCTTTAGGCGACTTTGCAGGGCACTTGGCATCAGTGCGGGCTGTGGCTTTTAGTCGGGATGGCAAGCAGGCGTTGAGTGCATCACGTGATGGCGCTGTGTTGTTGTGGGACCTGACTGAGGGCCGCCTGGCTGGGCGCTTGGAATCAGTTGATGGGATGGGGCACAGCCTGGTGATTAACGCACTGCGCTTCACACCCGATGGCCGCTACGCCGTGACGGTTTCTGATGACGAAACGGCCATTCTGTGGGACTTGAGCTTGCGTGTGCCGCTGCGTACTTTGGGCTTAGAGGGGGAACACGCAGGGCCGGTGAATGATGTGGCACTGCATCCAAGTGGTGGGGTTGCGGCAGTTGGCGTGGAAGATGGGAGTGTGCTGCTGTGGGCTTTACGCGACAGTGCGGTGATCTGGCAGCAGACGGCAGCCGCGGTGGGCGCTGAGAGTGCTGTGGTTCAGGTGGCTGCCTCCGCAGACAGTACACGTTTGTTGGCAGCCATGGAGGAAGAGGGTTTACTCGTCTGCAATACGGAATCCTGTGCCAACCCTGTGCCGCTGCCCCTGCCTGAAACCGACATCGCTGACGGCGTTCGGCTGCGTAGCGCTGTCATCAGCCCGGAGGGAACCAGAGCGCTCAGTGGTGATGACCAAGGGCGCGTGCTCTTGTGGGACCTGGAGACTGGCGCCGTGCTGCGTGTTCTGGACGGCCATACGGACGAAGTGCGCGCTGTGGTATTCATGCCGGATGGCCGCCGTGCACTGAGCGCCTCGGATGACACGACGCTCATCATGTGGGACCTGGAGACCGGTGAAGCACTGCGCACGCTCAGCGGCGGCCATGACCGGCGTGTGCTCAGTGCTGCGGTCAGTGCAGATGGTGCGCGGGCACTCAGCGGCGGGGCGGACCGTTTGATGGTGCTGTGGGACCTGGAGTCCGGTGAGGTGCTGCATCGCTTTGAAGGGCACGCTCGCCGTGTGTTGAGTGTGGCCTTCAGCCCTGATGGGCGGTTGGGCCTGTCAGGGTCCGATGATGCCGACATCATTCTGTGGGACTTGGAGTCCAGCCTCGAAGTTCGCCGCTTTGATGTGCGTAGTGCCGGTGAGCCGACCGCCGTGACTACAGTGGCCTTCAGCCCTGACGGTGCGCTGGCCGCTTCTGCGGAAGAAAGCGGTGCAGTTACACTGTGGGACCCTGCGCGTGGGCAGCCGGTACGTCGTTTCGAGGTGAGCAACTCGATAGCCACCAGCTTGAGCTTCGTTTCTGATGCGACATTACCCAGCCTGGTATTCAGCACGCGCACGGGAGAGCTGCTGCGCGTGCACGCGCCGTCGCTTGTGGGCTTGATCGAGTGGGTGCGTGCAAATCGTTATGTGCCATCCTTGACACCAGAGCAGCAGCGGCAATACGGCATTCTCAGCGCAGAGGCATCGGCGGTGCTTGACGCCGATTGACACGACGAAAACAGGGGGACCTCATCATGCATCATGACCTCTTGGCTGGTATCGCACTGGTGACTGTGCTGGGGATTGGTGCGCAGTGGCTGGCATGGCGCACTAAGATTCCGTCGATCCTGCTGCTGCTGCTGGTTGGGCTGGCTGTGGGGCCGATCACCGGCCTGCTCGATGTGGATGCGCTGCTGGGCGACCTGCTCTTCCCGGTAGTGTCGCTCTCGGTGGCGGTAATCCTCTTTGAAGGCGGTTTGAGCCTACGACTGCGCGATATTGAGGGGAACCGTTGGGTCGTGCGCAACCTCATCAGCGTTGGTGTGGTAATGACTTGGCTGCTGACGGCGGGTGCGGCTCTTGTGCTGCTGGGCCTCAGTTTGGAGCTGTCTCTGATCCTGGGCGCGACACTGGTGGTCACTGGTCCTACTGTTATCATCCCATTGTTGAAACAGATACGACCTACGCATCGAGTCAGCTCCATACTGCGTTGGGAGGGCATCATCATTGACCCGGTAGGGGCGATCCTGGCGCTGCTGGTCTTTGAAGAAGTGCTGTTGGCCGGTGCGGACCCGGGTCAAGGGGTGGTGCTGGCTGTGGTCATCTTGGTGCAGACACTCTTCATAGGTGGGATTATTGGTGGCTTCAGCGCGCGGCTCATGATCTACCTCTACAGCCGCTACCTAGTACCTGACTCGTTACGCAATCCCTTTACGCTGATGATCGTGATCGGCGCTTTTACGGTGTCTAACTTGATTCAAACCGATGCTGGTTTGCTGACGGTGACTGTGATGGGCATCATCATGGCAAACCAGAACCGTGTGGATGTCCAGGACATTGTAGAGTTCAAAGAGATTTTGCAAGTGCTGCTGTTATCGGCGGTGTTCGTGCTGTTGGCAGCGCGCATCACACCTGCTGACCTGGCTTATATTGGGCCATCGACGATTGCTTTCGTCGCATTTATGGTGCTTGTAGAACGCCCGGCGGCGGTCTTCATTTCGACATGGGGGTCGGAGCTGAACTGGCGTGAACGGCTTTTCATCGCGTGGATGGCACCGCGGGGAATCGTGGCGGCTTTGGTAGCGTCTATCTTTGCACTGGAGTTGGCCGAGTATGATTTTCCCGGTGCGGAACTACTGGTGCCGATCACCTTTTCGGTCATCATCGGTACAGTGTTGATCTACAGCTTGACGTCAGGGTGGCTGGCTCGGCGCTTAGGGATCGTGCAACAGAACCCTCAGGGTTTGTTAATAGTTGGGGCGCATGCTTGGGGCCGTGATTTGGCGCAGGCGGTGCAGCAGACGGGCTTCCGGGTGCTGTTGACGGATACTAATCCCTATAACGTCTGCATGGCCCTGTCGATGGGATTAGAGGCACACCACTGCAATATCTTGTCAGACACTGCTGAGGAGATGTTAGACCTCAGTGGGGTGGGGCGCTTGATGGCGCTGACCCCTAATGATGAAGTGAACACTTTAGCAAGTGTCAGTTACCGCGACACCTTCGGGCGGCTGGGGGTCTACCAACTGACACCCCATACGGATACCGAAGTCGTGCCGGATCAGGTTGTGAAGACGCAGCCGACGCCGGAATTAGGGACTTTCAGCGCTCAGCGCCCGCGCCCGCGGGCCTCCGGGCGTTATGTCTTTCGGCCCGGCTTGACGTACCGTAAGATTGCTGAGGCTTACGTCAGCGGATCACACTTTAAGGTGCTGCCTTTGCATGACTCCGCCGAAATGGACCAACTTTCGGCGCTGGACGTGGTGCCGCTTTTCCTCGCGACCGCAGACGGCTATCTGCACATTTGGTCGGATGATGAGTCGCCGCGTCCGCGGGCGGGTCAGAAGGTGATCGTGATGAGTGGCATGGATGTTATCAACAGTGATATATAACCTTCAGGTTATGGTAGCTATAACGCATGGACCAGACGGTTTGAAGGTGGCCTGGGGTATACTTCTTGAGATGAAAGTGTGAGACTTCGCTGCCGTGATGTTAGCTGGGAGAGATACCGTGGCAAGTAAAAATAAGACAAAGCAGAAACAGGCCAACACAAAGGCCAACACTAAATCCGTAAATTATCTCGTGCCGATTGTAGCAATCGTCGTTGCTTTGGTGACGGTTGGTGCTGTGCTGCTGGGCAACACAGCCTCGCCCGTGGCTGATGACGAAGTTGTGCTGCCTGGTGATACAGCCGCTGAGACCGTTGGTGTGCAGTTGATTAGCCCTGTGGCCTACAGCCAGCAGCTTGCCGAAACTGAGCATTTCCTGTTGGACGTACGCACACCGGGTGAGTTTGCGGCGGGGCATATTGACGGCGCGACAAATATCGCCGATTACGAGCTGGCGCAGCGCATCAGTGAGCTGCCGCGCGATGTGCCTATTGTGCTTTATTGTCGCAGTGGCAACCGCAGCATCAGCGCTGCCCGTGTTCTTGAGGAAAACGGCTTTACGTCCGTGTATGACATCGCAGGCGGGACCAATAACTGGACCTCGTCTGGTTATGCGCTGACCCGCTGAGGGCCGCCTGGCATCTTGCAATTTCCCGCGTTTTCGCGTTCGTCGATGTATCGATTGACCACATGGAGAAGAACCGATGTCCTTTATGTTCAACCGCAGTCAGGATAAGGCCTCGTTCGACAACCTGACTGTGCCCGAATACCGCGAGCGCTTCTTTGATGGTGAAGCCGATCACGTTCTGGTGGATGTGCGCACACAGTCCGAGTACACGCAGGGGCATTTACCTGGTGCGATCAACATCCCACTGGACAGCCTGCCGGTCAATGTGGGGCAAATTCCCAAAGGGAAGCCGGTAGTCGTTGTCTGCGCGTCCGGCAATCGCAGCCGCACCGGTTCCAGCTTGATCGCCCAGGCGGGTTATGATACCGTTTACAACCTCAAAGGCGGCACCATGGTGTGGATGATGCATCGTTATCCACTGGAATAGCTGCTGCCGAATCGCTATGCTAAGCCGTACAAAGCGCAGGGACTCTTGAGGAGTTCCTGCGTTTTTCGTGTTGCAGGGGGTGTGATGGCAAGGTAGCATTGCCGATTTTTACACAGCTTAATCCTCTCTGTGGGGATTATCCACTACAATGAAGAAGATGTCGCATGACCATCAGACCGCAGTTGGACCGAGAGGGACCGCGTTTATGAGCCAAGCTGAGATCGGGCCGGTGTTTATCTTTGCCAGCGGCCAGCGTTGCGGTAGCACGCTACTTCAGCGCTTCTTAACCTCACATCCGGACGTGATGATATGGGGGGAACACGATGGCATCCTGGAGACGATTTTCGAGCAGTTTGACCGTTTCAACGATTGGGAAACGATGTTCGGTCATATGTTTCGCGTCTTTGTGGATAACGGCGTGAACAACTTCATTCCCAATATGAACCCGCCTAAGGCCGTGATCCGTCAGGCACAAATCAACCTGATGCTGAACATGTGGCGTGATCCTGCTTTGGCGATGGACCGCCACATTTGGGGGTTCAAAGAAGTCCTCTATGATTCGCGCTTTGCCCTGCGTCTGAAGGAGCTGTTCCCTAACGCCAAACTGATCCACCTGACTCGCAATATCTTTGAGTGCTTCATTTCGCTGATTCACGAAGAGAACTTCGGTATTCAGCAGCCCTATCTGCCGATTGAGGAGGTGTGGAACCGAGATCGTACCAAGGGCTTTATCCGCTGCTGGACGGAAGTGAACCGCAGCTTTGTGGAGAACCCCGCCCTGCAAGCGGCGGATTGGGTGTTCTCGCTGAAATATGAGGAACTGGTCGGCGATACACAGGCTACTACACAGCGATTGACTCACTGGTTGGGTTTGGACCCAGCAGACTTTGACTACAACGTCTTCAAGGTGAAGCTCTACACTGACCGTCCGGGTGAAAACGACGGGGGTGAGGACCACCGTCCGCCACTCACACGCGCTGACCTCAGCCCGGATGACGTGGCGCTGGTGACGACCGATGAAATTCTCCAAGTTTCGCGTAAACTAGGCTTCGACATGCGTATTGATGGGGCCCCACCCCGACCCATGTCGGAGTCCAACGAATTGACTTAATATCCGAAAGGACTTGTTGCATGTATGCATCTCTGGCCCGCCTTACACTGCTGCTCACCGTATTGATCCTTGTGGCACCTTTACCCATCGCTGCCCAGGAGGAGTCAGAAACAACCATCACCTGCCCAGAAGGGGAGGCGACGCTCGTCATTGCTGCCGGTACCGTTGGCCCGGAGTTGGACCTGCTCAACCGTCAGCTTGATGAATACATGGCGTTGTGCCCGAATATCACGATCAATGCGCTGGAAAGTCCCGATCTAGCGACTGAGCGCCTTCAACTCTATCTGCAATTTCTGGGAGGGCGCAGCGCTGCGGTGGACATCTATCAGATTGATGTGATCTGGCCGCGTATTGTCGCCGAGCATATGGTGGACCTGTATGAGTTTGTCGATCCCGACTCTGAGGTGATCCAGGCGCATTTTGATCACATCATCGAGAATAACACCGTCAACGATCGGCTGATTGGAATGCCCTGGTTTACAGATGCCGGCCTCTTCTTCTACCGTACTGACCTCTTGGAGAAATACGATCTGGAGGTGCCCGCTAATTGGGATGAGCTGGAAATTGCTGCGCAAATCATCCAAGATGGTGAACGCGCTGAGGGCAATGCAGATTTTTGGGGCTACGTGTGGCAGGGGAACATTGGTGAGGCAGCCACGATCAATGCGCTGGAGTGGCAGGCGTCCAACGGTGGTGGTCAGATCATCAGCCCAAGCGGAGTGATTGAAGTCAACAATGACGCGACAATCGACGCTATCGAACGTGCCGCCAACTGGATCGGTGTAATCAGCCCGGATACCGTTTTGGGTCACCGCCCAGTCGACTCTTTGGCGATCTTCAAGGCAGGCAACACGGCCTTTATGCGCAACTGGCCCTTCGCGTACACTGCCGCCGTCAACGATTCGGACAGCACTGTGGCGGATCGCTTCGATGTGGGTGTGCTGCCCGCAGGGGACTCAGGGGAAAGCGCTTCAGTCCTAGGGGGCTGGCAGTTGGCTGTGTCGCGGTATTCTGAGTTTCCGGCGGCGGCGGTGTCTGTGGTGACCTATCTCACCTCTGCTGAGGCCCAGCGTGTGCGCGCCATTGATGGGGGTTACAACCCCACTATTGACGCGCTTTACGAAGACCCAGAAGTGCTGGAAGCCAGCCCACTGTTTAACCGCCTGCTGCCTGTTTTCCTCTCCACGGTGTCACGTCCTTCTTTGGTAGTCGGCAATGCCTATGAGCAAGTCTCAAGTATGTACAGCGAAGCTGTGTATGCGGTGCTCAGTGGGCAAATCGATGCCCGTACCGCCATGGAAGATTTAGAATACGATCTCGAAGACCTGATGATCGACATTGAGTAGCTGGCTTACCTGGGGCTGCTGCCCTAGTCACACCATGGCAGCGGCCCACGCTTTAATGTGCAACAACACAACCTTAGAGAACCCGCATGACGCCCACTGATACCACAACGACGCTGCGTTTTAGCCGCGGGTCACAACGACAACTCAGCATTTTGGAAACGATTCAGCTTGAGGCGATCGCTTTGGCCCTGGTGTTGCTGGGAGCCGGGCTAGTCACGGCGTTGATCGTCAGCTTATTAGTGGCATTGTCTGCCCTGGCGGCAGACTTCACGACTGAAGCCCCACCCTTAGCTTGGCAAATGATCGATCAGTTTGGCCTGCTGCGTCCCTTGTTCATACTGGCAGCAGGTGCCTGGTTGCTGACGCTGGGGCGTCGGCTGCATCAACGCCGGGTTGGGGCGGCGCGCTGGGCGCGTGTCACTTTGTACTGGCTGCTGCTGACGTCGGTCATCATGACGGTGCAGGCATATGCTGTGGCCTACAATGCCGCGCCTATTCCGGAAGACCGCCTGGCTGATGGCATCCTAGCCGCGCTTCCCTGGGGAGTCGCCATTCCGTTTATCGTGGCAACACTGCTGTTGCTCAACAACAGCGTCGATTTCTACCGCGATTTAGAAGAACGGCCAGACCGCGAGACACGCTTTGCTTGGTCCTTGTTGACGCCTGCCATCGCGCTCTTTATCGTGCTGGCCGCGACACCCCTAGAACGGGTCGTGCTCACTAGTCTGACTGATGCGCGCTTTGCCACGACTTCAGATGAATCGGCTACCTTTGTCGGTCTGGATAACTATACTAAACTTTTAGGCATCCGCCTTGACATGCTTACCTGTGAACGCGATGCCGCCACAGGAGCATGTGCTACACAGCTCAACCGCCGCACTGCTGCTGCGGAAACGGTGTTCCCACGCCCCCGCGACGTGCTCGATGAGTCCTATCGTGAGCTGCGTTACCGCGAAGTTACCTCATGGCAAGTCGGCGAGTCGCTGATCCTGTTCAGCGCGCGCGACCCAGTGTTTATCAACGCGCTCTGGAACTCCGTCGTGTACACCTTCTTCGCTATCAGTTTGCAGTTGGTCTTGGGTCTGATGATCGCGATGGTATTGGCCTCAAAGCTGCGTGGGGTAGGGCTGCTGCGCATTGCTATGCTGGTGCCTTTGGCAATCCCTACGTTGATCGCCACGCAGTTCTGGGAGATCATCCTAGCGGAGAGCCGCAGTGCTGCGGCTAACAGCCTGCTGCTGAGCCTGGATTTGATCGACGCACCACAGGCGTGGTTGTTGAAACCGGAACTGCAAATTCCCTCGGTGGTGCTTTTCATCGTGTGGAAGGAAACCCCCACTATGGCGCTGCTGCTGCTGCCAGGTTTGCTGAGTATCCCGCGTGAGATTTACCAAGCTGCCGATGTCGATGGGGCCAATCGGGTGCAGCGCTTCTTGCGGATTACGCTGCCAATCCTGCGTCCAACGATTGGCGTCGCCTTGGTGCTGCGGACGATGGTCACGCTGCGTGTCTTCGACGTGTTCGACGTGCTGCTCGGCCCGCCAACCTATTCCATGGCGACCTATGCCTATCAGGAGCTTACACCGGGACAGCGCTTGGGTTATTCCTCCACAATCAGCGTGGCGATCTTTTTGATCGTGCTGATCTTTACTGTCATCTACATGCGCACGCTGAGGATCGACGAAACATGAGCCGGATGCTGCGTGGTCTCATGGGAAATGCCGCCTTCGTGTTGGTAGTGGTATTCTTCGTGGTGTATTCGGTGTCTCCCTTTTATTGGGCGGTGAACACTTCGCTGAAGCCTGAGTCTGAGCTAGAGCGTGTGCCGACTGAACTGCTGCCGGAGCAGCCCACTTTAGAACATTACAGCGCTGTGTTGGATAACGAGCTGTTTGTGACCAGCGTTTTTAACAGCGCTTTGGTCGCACTCAGCGCTACGGCCATCGCTTTGGTTATCGGTGGGTTAGCTGCCTATGCGCTGGGACGCTTCGATTTTCGGGGGCGTCGGCTGATGCGCTACGTTATTTTGCTCATGAGTCTCTTTCCCACTGTTGCGGTGCTGCCGTCACTGTTTAGCATCATCACTGACTTAGGGCTGAATGGTTCACAGTTATCCCTAATCCTTACCTACCCGATGTTCACCCTGCCCATTACCACGCTGCCTGCGATTACCTTCTTTAGGGGACTTCCAAAAGACATTGAGCAGGCCGCATACATCGACGGAGCCAACACCTTTCAGCTCTTTACCCGTATTCTGCTGCCGCTGAGTCTGCCAGTGCTCTTCGCATCAGGGTTGATTACTTTCGTCGGCGTATGGAGCGAGTACTTGTTGGCGCTGGCGTTCACATCGGCCAACCCGTCAAGTTGGACGGTGACCGTGGCGATCAAGTTCTTGGGGGCACGGCTCAACCCACCGCAGTTGATGGCTGCGGCTGTGTTGTTAAGTGTACCGCTGGTGGTGATTATTGCGCTTATGCAGCGACGCTTCTTGCAGAACAGTACTGAAGGTGCGGTGAAAGGCTGAGCGATCGAGGCAGCAATATAGGATTTGAATGAATACGCTTGTACTATAGTTGACAAGCGTCTAGCTTTTCATTCTAATGAGAACATCTCATGATGGGAAAGGACTTGTACGATTTATGCCCAAGACCGATCCGCGCGTAATTCGCACGCGCCGTGCGCTGGCCGATGCACTAGTGACGCTTATTCTGGAACGTGGTTACGACAGTATCACTATCAAAGACATTACAACAGAAGCGGGTCTGCGTCGTGCCACCTTTTATCTACATTACAAAGACAAAGAAGAACTGCTCTTCACTATGCTGCGTGCAACCTTTGATGCGTTGGTAGTTCAATTGGATGCGCATACTCTGGTGCCATTCACCGGAGAGGCCGAAGATACGTTCCACCGCATCATCTTTCAACATGCCGCCCAGCACGCCCAGTTGTATCGTGCGATCCTCAATGGGCATGGTTCAGCGGTGATTGTTCGCTACATCAGCGCATATCTCGTGGACAGCGTACTCGTGCGCTACAGCAAAGACTATATGACGAAGGCTGGCGGCGCGCTTCCGGTAGACTTGATCGCCAATTACGAGGCTGCCGTCAAACTGAACCTGGTGATCTGGTGGCTGGAAAACGACATGCCCTACAGCGTTGATATCATGGTGAAGATGGCAACACGCCTCACCCTAGATGGCGTCAATGGGCTGCTTCAGGATGAGGCGGCTTTGCTTACGGAGTGACTATTTGGCATCCCAGGCGGCCAAAACCGCTGCTTCACGTTCAGCATTGATGCCGGTGCGCAGCGCATAATCGGCTGGGCGGCTGTTGGCCCATGCCAGCGTATCGCGCAGCGTGTCGTCCAGGCTGCGGAAGCTCAGTCCGGTAGCCAATGCTTTGTCCACATTAACGTACATCATGTCGGCATAGTCGGGCGAGTTCGCCAGCCAGAAGGGCAGGTCAGCGAAGGGCTGCACTCCCTGCGCACTGAGAAAATCGGCGTCCATCCATACCGGTTCAGCGTCGCTGCTGCTGACCTGATGACTGATTGTGATGAGCTGTTCCACGGTGATACTGTTGGGGATGCCAGTGAGATTGTACGAGCCGACCGCTTTCTCTGTGATTCGGTCTAGTGTCCAATCGGCTAGATCACGCACGTCGATGAATTGCAGCGGGCTGTTTGTCGGCAGCGGGGCGATCATCCGTCCACCGCGTTGTACCCGCAGCGGCCAGTAGGTGAAGCGGTCCGTGCGGTCATAACGTCCGACGATAAACCCGGCGCGGACGTTCAACACGCGGCCTGGCATGGCGGTTTCGGCGGCCTGTTCGCACAATGCCTTGAGCGGTCCATACGTGTCACCATTGATCTCTTCGACGGACTCGTCTTCCAGCGTACCCAGCGGATAGCTTTCATCGATGCCGGGCGTAGCGAAGTCCTTATAGACGGAGATCGACGAAATGAAGGTGTAGTGTGCTACGGTGTCGGCCAGGAGCTGTGCGGAGTCCCCGACGAGGCGTGGCACATAGCCGGATGGATCGACGACTGCATCCCACTGGCGGTTCTTGAGCGCGTCCAGACCGCCGTCACGGTCGCCGCGCAGCTTTTCTACGTTGGGGAACAAATCAGGGTTGGACTGTCCCCGATTGAACAAAGTTAATTCCCACCCGCGTGCCAAGGCCTGTTCCGCGATAACCCGCCCGACAAATACTGTACCACCTAGGATCAACAAACGCATCATTACCCACTTTTTCAATTAATTGCATGAAACGGGATTATACTTGTTTGCGCTAAGCGTGCAAACAAGAACTGCAAAGCAAAACCCGGATCATAGAATGATCCGGGCTACTGTGTGCCGAAGGTGGGAGTCGAACCCACACTCCCGTGAGGGAACTACGCCCTGAACGTAGCGCGTCTGCCTATTCCGCCACTTCGGCTGGTGTTGATGAAAGAAATTTTAGCACGCTTTACGATGATGTCAACAGCGAGTTTTGGGCGATTTGTGCTCCCGGTTTCAGTGCTGAGTTTTGCTTAGAATTGCGCTATGATCGATATGCTTGCATTCATCAGCAGGAGCAGGTCATGCGAAGGGATAACCGATTAAAGAAAAGGTGGCTGTCCGCTCTAAAGTGGACTGCCGCAGGTGATAATCGTCTATGAGCATTCAACAACAGGCGCTTGATCTTTTTGGTCTTCATCTTGACCAGGCTCAGCTCGGCCACTACAGCCAGTATCTGGACGAACTACTGGCCTGGAACGCGCAGATGAATTTGACGGCGATCACCGATCCGGCTGAGGTATGGGTGCGGCATTTTCTCGATTCGCTGTCAGTCGCACAGGTGATCCAGTTCCAGCCAAGGATGCGCGTCATTGACGTGGGTACTGGGGCAGGCTTTCCGGGCCTGCCACTGCATATCGCCTTTGAGGGGCTACATACCACGCTCAACGATTCGACGGGCAAAAAGGTGCGTTTTCTTCAGCACATGATCGAGACGCTGGGCTTGACCGGGGTACAAGCGGTGCAGTCACGGGCGGAAGACCTGGGACGCGCTGAGGTTTACCGTGAACGCTATGACCTGGTGTTGGCGCGTGCTGTCGCACGACTGCCTGCATTGCTGGAGTATGTACTGCCTCTGGCGCAGGTCGACGGGCGGTGTGTGGCGCTCAAGGGGGTGACAGCGCACCAGGAAGTGGACGATGCGGCGGACGCGCTGCGCATCCTGGGGGGGCGCGTCGTGGACATCCGAGCGGTGACGCTGCCTGGCGTAGTGCAGGCGCACAACTTAGTTGTGATCGAAAAATTCCGCCGCACACCACCGGAATATCCACGCAGTGCAGGTATCCCTACGCGCAAACCCTTGTGAGGGCGCACTCATATGGGATTAAGCGCAGTGTAGAGTCGCACTGAGTTCCTGTTAACTGGCAGAGACAATGCTATAATCGCCTTACCGACCAATAATGGCTTGTTATGGAGGATTTACGAGATGGTTGTTGCCAACCCTGAGCATCAGGCGCTGACCCTAACGATGACCGAAGATCATCACGATCTAGTGCGCTTGGTGCGTAAGTACGCACAGGAAAAGATAGCCCCAATTGCTGAGGAATTCGACGAGAGCGGTGACTTCCCGCTGGAGACCATCCGTGGTATGGGCGAGATGGGGCTGATGGGCATCGAAGTCCCAGAGGAATACGGCGGTGCGGGCATGGATACTCTGGCCTACGTGCTGACGATGATCGAGGTTGCCAAGGCGGACGCCAGTCACAGCACTATCCTCAGCGTGAACAACTCGCTGTACTGCAATGCCCTGACAAAGTTCGGCACTGAGGAACAGAAGCAGAAGTATCTTCAGCCAGTTGCCAGCGGTGAAGCCATCGGCGCGTACAGCCTGACTGAGCCGATGTCCGGCAGCGACGCCGCGACCATGGCGAGCCGTGCGGTGCTCAATGATGCCGGGACACACTACGTCATCAACGGCACCAAGAGTTGGGTCACCAGCGGTCCAGTGGCGGATTACGTGATCCTCTTCACCATGACCGATCCCGAAAAGGGCAATAAGGGCATTACCGCTTTCCTCATTGATGCCGACAAGCCCGGTTTCATCCGTGGCAAGAAAGAACCGAAGCTCGGCATTCGTGCCAGCGCCACCAGCGAGATCATGTACGACAACTACGAAGTGCCAGTTGCCAACGTGCTGGGTGAGGTGGGGCATGGCTTCAAGATTGCTATGGCTGTGCTGGATGCAGGGCGCATCGGGATCGCGGCCCAGGCTCAGGGTATCGCCGAGGCGGCCTACGAAGCCAGCCTGGAGTACGCCCGCAATCGTCAAGCCTTCGGTGGCCCCATCGGCCAGTTCCAGATGATCCAGCAAAAAATCGCTGATATGCGGACCCGTATCGAGGCCAGCCGCCAACTCATCTACCTGGCGGTACAGGCTAAGCAGCGTGTCGCGCAGACCGGCGCGCGCTATACCCTGGAAGCGAGCATGGCTAAGCTCTTCGCCAGTGAGACGGCGGCCTTTGTCACCGACGAAGCGGTGCAGATTCACGGCGGCATGGGCTACAGTAAGGAAATGCCGGTGGAGCGCTACTATCGTGACGCCCGCATCACGCGCATCTACGAGGGCACCAGCGAAGTGCAGCGTATGGTGATCGCGCGCAGCGAACTGGGACTGCGCTAAGCTATGCGTGCCAGCGTTTTCTACGCGCACGGTGACCGTCATGTCATTCAGACTGCCGATGATCTGCCCGTCCCTGAACCGGGGGCGGGCGAGGTCCGGCTGCGGATGAAAGCGGCTGCACTCAACCGACTCGACTTGTTTGTGCGCGAGGGCTGGAAAGGCCTGGCGCTGCACATGCCGCATATCGGCGGCTCGGACGGGGCGGGTATTGTGGATGCGGTGGGGCCAGAGGTACAGGGTTTCGTGTCAGGCGATCGAGTCAGCGTGAATCCCAGCATTTACCCGAAGAATGGCCCGATGCGCTATACCGGCTTGGAAAATCAGGATCGTATCGCCATCATGGGCGAGCACGCATCCGGCTTCGCTGCGGAATACGTCACTGTCCCGGCGGAAAATCTGCTGAAAATGCCCGATCACGTCAGCTTTGAAGCAGCGGCGGCGGCGGGCCTAGTCTTCGTGACCGCTTGGCACTCGCTGATTACGCGCGGTGGGCTGCGCCCTGGTGAAACCGTGCTTATCGTGGGTGCGGGCGGCGGCGTGAATACCGCCAGCATCCAGATCGCGAAACTGGCGGGGGCGACAGTCTATGTGGTAGGCAGCAATGCCGAAAAATGTGCCCGTGCACGCGAACTGGGCGCGGATTTCACCATCGACCGCTCTGCGGAAGATTGGTCCAAGGCAGTGTACCAACTGACCAACAAGCGCGGCGTGGACGTCGTGATTGATAACGTGGGCCAGGCAACCATGTTTCGCAGTATGCGCAGCGTGCGCATCGGTGGGCGGATTTTGGTCGTTGGTAATACCAGCGGCCCACAATTCGATCTGGACTTGCGCTATATCTTCAGCAAGCATATCAGTATCATTGGCAGCACCATGGGGCCGCATAAGGATTATGTGGACGCGATGCACAAGGTATTCGATGGTAAACTTAAGCCTGTCATCGGTGCGACACTGCCTTTGGATGCGGTTCAAGAAGGGCACCGCCTGCTTGAAGAAGGACCGCTCTTCGGCAAGGTCGTGATCCAGATTTAGCGTATTCACACGAAAGGGCAGGCCATGGACCCTACAGCTGCACTCCTGCGAGGCATCGCCGAACGGGTAGGTCTGCCTCATCTGCGTGATGCAGCCAACCAGCCTGATGTTAAAGCATTGTTTCGCATTACTTTTCATTACGTAAATGCTGCTTTGGCTGACTCAGTGGCGACGCTGACCCAGCGGGTAGGGCAGGAAAATGCGGCGCTGTCATTGGTATATGTTGGCTTGTTTAACCACCGGCCACTCCTGCGAAATGTCTCCAGTACTCGCGCCACGGCTTTTTACACTGGGCTGCACAGCCTGCACTTTGATACCCTGCCTGACTCACTGAAGATGCCCATTGTGTCCGCGAATTTGTGGCTGGTGGAGCGCGCAGCAGGTGGGTTTTACCATGGTGTGGTCTTGGCACCAGATCACGCCCAAGCTGCTCATGCTGCACTCGCTGCCCTTATCCGTGAACATCTGCCTGAAAGCCTGCGTGAGGTCCCACGATGACTGCATCTGACAGCGACATGACCGAGATTGAAGTGAAGCTCTACGTCCCCGATTTAGCCCAAGCCGCCGCCGAGTTGGAAACCCAGGGCGCGGCGCTGATGGTACCGCGCGTCTTTGAGCGTAATCTGTGCTACGAAGACCCGGCGGGCAGTTTTGGCGAACGCGGCGTTGTGCTGCGTCTGCGCCAGGACACACGTGTGCGCCTGACTTATAAGGAATCGCATGAGGTCATCGACGACGTGCTCAAGCGCTTTGAGGCCGAAGTCGAAGTCAGCGATTTTGACACGCTTGATCTTATTCTGCGCAAGCTGGGCTACACACAGCAGATGATCTACGAGAAATACCGCACAACCTACATGCTGGACGGTGCCGAGATCGTGCTGGATGAACTGCCCTACGGGAATTTTGTCGAGATCGAAGGTCCGGTGGACAAAATCAACGCACTGGTTCAGAGTCTGGGCTGGACCGCGTACCCGCGCGTAACGCTGAGTTATACGTTGCTCTTCCAGCGCCTGCGTGAACATCACGGTCTCGCCATGCGAAATCTCACGTTTGCGGACTTTGAAACGGTGTCGCTGGTGGACGTAGACCTCATGGCGGCGTTTGCTTAGTTCACGCATTGTGCTGAATGCGTCATAAGAGAAGGATGTAGGATGGAGCATTTCAACATCGCGTTTGAACCCATGGCAAACTTCGACACGGTGATCTTAGCCGGAAACGCACGTTTTACCGTGCTGACGCCGCGTTTGATCCGCATGGAGTACAGCCCAACCGCGCGTTTTGAAGACCGCGCCAGTCAGGTGATGTGGTATCGCCAGCAGCCGATCCCGCAATTCAGCGCACAGCATGACGAGGACGATGTGCTGACTCTCACCACGGAGTTTATGCTGCTGCGCTACGACACACGCATTGGCGAACAGGAAGGCTTCACGCCGGAGTCGCTTCAGGTACAGCTTCGCCATAGTGGTGCACACTGGAGCCCGGGTGAAGCCGTTGTGCATAACCTTAAAGGCACGGCACGTACCTTGGATCATGTCGAAGGGGCTGTGCCATTGACGCCTGGTCTGCTTTCCCGCGCGGGGTGGGCCTTAGTGGATGATTCCCGTTCGCTTGTTTTCAATGCGCAGGGGTGGCTGGTGCCACGCGATGGAACCGCCACAGACTGGTATTTCTTTGCTTACGGTGAGCATTATCAGGCAGCTCTGGATGATTACTTCGCAGTCGCCGGCGAAGTGCCGATGCTGCCCCGCTGGGCCTTGGGCAACTGGTGGAGCCGCTATTGGGAGTACACGCAGGATGAACTGCTGGCTCTTGTCGCGGACTTCAAAGCGCAGGATTTTCCGCTGTCAGTGTGCATCATTGACATGGATTGGCACATCACCGACACGGGCAATGCGTCGCGTGGATGGACTGGCTATACCTGGAACCGGGAACTATTCCCGGACCCGCAAGCGCTGCTCGACTCTTTGCACGCTGACGGGCTGCGTACCGCACTTAACCTGCACCCGGCAGATGGCGTGCATCCCCATGAGGAACAATACGCAGCGATGGCCGCCGCGCTCGGTGTGGACAACGGTCAGCCGATAGCGTTCAAGATTGGCGATCCAACGTTCACTGAGGCTTACTTCCGTTTGCTGCATCATGCTTATGAGGCGATGGGTGTGGACTTCTGGTGGCTGGACTGGCAGCAGGGTATCGATAGCGGCGTAACTGACTTGGACCCGCTGTGGTGGCTTAATCACCTGCATTTCTTCGACCTGGGCCGTGATGGGAATAAGCGCCCCTTTATCTTTTCACGGTGGGGTGGGCTGGGCAATCACCGTTATCCTATTGGCTTTTCTGGCGATACCGTGGCGACTTGGACGTCGTTGGCTTTTCAGCCTTATTTTACCTCGACGTCAGCAAACGTCGGCTACGGCTGGTGGAGCCATGACATCGGCGGTCATTATCGCGGGCCAGAAAGCGATGAACTGTTTGTGCGCTGGATACAGTTTGGCGTTTTTAGCCCCGTGATGCGCATCCACGCCACAAAGAACCCCTTCATTGACCGTCGTCCCTGGCAGTATCAAGCCGAGACACAGCACATCCTGCGCGATTTCATGCAGCTTCGGCACGCCCTGATCCCGTATCTGTACAGCATGTCTTGGCGCACCACAACGCAGAACCGTCAGCCCCTGGTGCCGATGTACCACTTGTACCCGGATGCAGAGTCTGCCTACGCCTGCTCGAATCAATACAGCTTTGGCAGTGAGCTAATCGCCGCACCTTTCGTTGATCCTGCCAGCGAGTCATTGAACCTCAGCCGCCAGGTGGTATGGCTGCCGGATGTGCCGGGTGGCTGGTATCATTTCTTTGACGGCACGCACTATGAAGCGGATACTTGGGAGGCCGTCTACGGTGAATTGAGCGATGTGCCAGTTTTTGCAAAGGCCGGCGCTATCGTGCCCCTCGCACCCAAGCAGGGCTGGGGCGGTGTGGCAAACCCGGTTCATCTGGACCTACACCTTTTCCCCGGTGCGGATGGCACCTTCACGCTTTATGAAGATGACGGAGTGTCCGTATCGAGTCCGGGTGGCATGACACCTTTCATCCTAGACTGGCAGGCGCAGCAGATGCGTTTCACCATTGGCGCGGTACAGGGGGCATTGACACATGTCCCTGTGCAGCGCAGCTATACCCTGTATGCGCATAGCTTGGCCGATGACCTGGAAATTGAGGCTGCACTCGATGGTCAGCCGCTGGATGTGACGCGGGTGTATGAGGAGCACACGGTCACCTGGGTGCTGTCTGGGATTGTCATGGCCTCTTCACAGACTCTCGTGTTCACAATCACTGGCGATCCGCTGCTGCGTCTGTTGGACCGGCGTGTGGCGATGTTGGAAAAGCTGGCGCGCAATATCACTGTGGACAGCCGTACCCGTCTGCTGCTGCACGAGATGATGGCGCGCATGTTGAGCGATTTTGAAGACGCTGACGAGATCATGTCCCTGCTGGATGATGTGCAGCAGCGTGCGTTGTTGGAGGTGCTGACTGGCGCAGGCTGCACACGCTTTGCCTACAGTCATCAGGCACAGCCGCCGGTTGTCATGTGGAATAACGGTCGCTTAGACCACGTGCGCTACCTTGCCACTGAATCTAACGGGTGGAGTGGTGGGGAGGCGATGCGGGGTACCGTGCCACGCTGCATGATCTGGTCACCGGGCAGCGAACCTACTCGTCATACTTACCGGCACTGGCTGCTGAACTTCCATTATGGAGAGCTTTTCGCAGTGCAGATGCGCGGTGAAGTCAGCGATTAAGTCGCAGTTTCCGGAATAGAGGGAGGGCTGTGCCCGCAGTCCTCCCTCGTTGTAAGGTACTAGCTCTCGGCTTCTTCCAGCTCGCGCTTATGTGCGGCGATCACCTCATCCATCAGGTGACTGGGCACACGCTCGTATTGCAGGAAGCTCATCTCATAGATGCCGCGCCCACCGGTCATGGAGCGCAGGTCGTTACCATAGCGCATCATCTCTGCCATGGGCACCTGTGCGGTAATTACGCTTTTGCTGCCGACAGTGTCCATGCCCTGGACGCGCCCGCGCCGGGTGTTCAGATCGCCCATGATGTCGCCCATCATTGGTTCTGGCACGGTGATCTTCACGTTCATGATCGGTTCCATCAGCACTGCACCCGCGTTCACGAAGGCTTCTTTGAAACCCTCACGCCCGGCAATCTGGAAGGCGATGTCCTTGGAGTCTACCGGGTGTTCTTTGCCGTCAAACACCACGACCTTTACGTCCACGACGGGAAAGCCAGCCACAACGCCGGTCGGCAACACCTGCTGAATGCCTTTGTCGATACTGGGTTGAAACTGCTGAGAGATGGCACCGCCGAAAATCTTGGTCTCGAAAGCATAGCCTTCGCCTACGTTCGGTTCCACGCGCAGGCTGACTTCTGCAAATTGTCCTGCGCCGCCGGTCTGCTTCTTGTGGCGATAGGTGGCTTCGCCGCTCTGTGTAATCGTCTCACGGTAGGGCACTTTGGGCATGTGGGTATCAATGCCCACGCCCAGCTTTTCCGCACGGCTGATAGCGAGGTTAACGTGTGCTTCGCCCATGCCTTCCATGATGATCTGTCGTGTGTCGGCGTCTTGACGCCAGCGCAGGGTGGGATCGGCATCACACAGGCTGGTGAGGATGCTGCCCATCTTGGCGCTGTCGGACTGCGTGCGAGGTGTCAGCGCCACACTGTAAAGCGGATCGGGGAAGGTAGGCTGGACAATGATGAAGTCACGGTCTTTGTCCCCCAGGGTATCCCCGGTGTTGGTGTGGGTTAGCTTAGCAACGACACCAATGTCACCTGCGTACAGCACGCTGACGTTGCTCTGTTCTTTGCCGCGTAGGGTCATCAGGGTGCCGAAGCGCTCTTCGATGCCGCGATTGGTGTTGTAGTTGCGGCTGTCGGACCGAATGTGCCCGCTGAAGATGCGGAAGAAAGTCAGTGTGCCTACGTATTTATCGTTGATTGTCTTGAAGACATAGGCTGCCAGCGGCTTGTCGTCGCTTTGCGGTGCCGTGATGAATTCGACCTCTTCGCTGTCACCACGGTGTACACCCACGCGGCGCTGGTCTGGGGCGGACACATAGACGCTCAAGGCTTCCAGCAGGGGCAGGGTGCCGATGTTTTTAGTGCCGGAGGTCACGAATACAGGCACGGTGTTGAGGTCATGGTCACGGGCAGCTTTGCGCATTCCATCACGGATTTCGTCGCGCGTCAGCTCTTCTTCCGCGAAGTATTTCTCCATGAGCGTGTCATCGGCTTCGGCGGCGGCTTCCACCAGCACGAGGTGTGCTTCTTCAGCAGCGCCTACTTCACCATCTGGTATCTCTGAACGTTCACCACCCGCGTCGTAATAAGCCTTCATCGTCAGCAGATTAATGACACCGCTGAAGTTTGCCTCTTTACCGATTGGGATCATCACGGGGATGAATTTGTGATCGTCGAAGGTCTCGCGCAGTTGATCTAATGCGCCGTTGAAATCGGCGTTTTCGCGGTCCATCTTGTTGATGACGACGATAATAGGCTGCTGGTATACTTTGGCGTATTCCCAGGCCATCTCAGTGCCCACCTCTACGCCAGATACCGCGTCAACGACTACGATGACCGCATCCGCCACGCGAATGGCGTTTTTGACTTCACCCTGAAAATCGGTGTAGCCGGGCGTGTCGAGGATGTTGATCTTCTTGCCATCATGTTCCAGGGAAATGAGAGAGGTGGAGAGGGAAAGCCCACGCTCTTTTTCTTCGTCTGTCCAGTCTGAGACGGTGTTACCGTCTTCGACGCGGCCTATGCGGGTCGTTGCGCCGGTGTTGAATGCCAGGGCCTCCACCAGGGATGTCTTGCCTGATCCCTGGTGGCCCACTAGGGCGACGTTGCGAATCTGCTCCGAAGTATACTCGTTCATGCGAAATGACCTCCGTCAAAAAGAAAAGGGCCTTTTTGTCTTGACTTGATACAGTGCAGACAATCTGACTGAATTTTAAGCGCAGGTTAAGTGCTTGTCAAAAGCCATTGAACCCCTTTCCGGGTGATTTTTGTCACAATTACTCGTAAAGCTTAGGGTCCAGGGCATCACGCAGTCCATCCCCGACAAAATTGAAGCCCAGTACCGTCAGCATGATTGTTAAGCCAGGGAAGGTGGCATACCACCAAGCGTTCGTGAAGAAGTTGCGTCCCTCATCGATCATGGTGCCCCAGCTTGGGTTAGGGATTTGCACGCCCAGACCTAGGAAGCTCAAGGTCGATTCGGTCAGGATAGCACCTGCGATCCCCAGTGACGCCAACACGATGGACGGCGCGATGCAGTTGGGCAGCAGGTGTCGTACCATAATTCGGATGTTCGAGGCCCCAATCGACCGTGCTGCTGCGATAAATTCGCGCTCTTTGTAAGTCAGGACCTGGCTGCGCATCATGCGCGCATCGGCGGGCCAGCCAATCAAGCCCAACGCGAAGAAGATGCTGATTTGCAGTGGCGACAAGCCCAGCGCGGTAAACACACTGAAAAAGGGGATGTTAGTCGGGTCAATGACGTTCACCCACACGATTAAGAACATCAGGCCCGGAATGGCAAAAGTTGCGTCCGTCAGGCGCATAATGAGATCATCGACCCAGCCGCCGAACCAGCCCGCGACCATGCCCAGCGTCAGCCCGATGCTAATCGCCACTGTCTGCGCGACGAAGGCGATTACCAGCGAAATCTGCGCGCCGTAGAGCAGGCGGCTGAAGATGTCGCGCCCGAAGTTGTCTGTGCCCAGCAGGAACTCTCCACTAGGCGGGGATAGCCGGTTCATGGCACTGATTTTATTTGGCTCGTGTGGGGCAATGTAAGGCGCGAAGATCGCACCCAAGATCATTGTCACAACAATAATCAGCCCGACCAGTGCGATCCGGTTGCGGAAGAACGCGCGCACAAAACGCCGCTGTGTAGATGGAAGCGGCTGGCGCTCTGAGAGTGAAACCACGCCGCTGTCCTGGGATGAAACGCTCATGATGGCTGTCCTTCTTGCGTGTTTAATGCTTGGCGGCTCAATTGTAGCGGATGCGTGGGTCCAGCCACGCATACACGAAGTCCGTGATCAGGTTTACAACGATATAAATCAAGGCACCGAAGACGAGAATGCCCATAATCACCGGTGTGTCGCGCGTTTGAATCGCTGGCACGATAGCGCGCCCTAATCCGGGCCAATTGAAGATCGTCTCGGTGACGAGTGAGCCGGTCATCAGTGCGGCAATCTGTAAGCCGATGACGGTAACGACAGGGATGAGTGCATTGCGCAGGTGATGTTGAAAGAGCACACGGCGGCCCGGCAGGCCCTTAGCGCGCGCCGTTTGTAGGTAATCCATGCTGGTGATCTCCAGCATGGATGAGCGTGTCACACGGGCGACCACAGCCGACAGGTTCGTGCCCAGCACCAGCGAAGGCAAGACCATGTACCATAGGTCACCATCACCGTATCCGGCAACAGGGAAGATAGCGATGCCCGTAGCGGACTGCGCCAGCAGAAGCTGTGCGATCAAGGCCTGCCAGAATACCGGCATTGAGATGCCGATGAGTGCGAAGATCATGAGGGCATGGTCCATCCAGGAATACTGCTTCAGCGCTGCGATGATCCCGGCAGGCAGTCCGATTAAGAGCGAGACGATCATGCCCCCAGCCATGAGCTGAAGCGTGCGCGGCAGTCGGTAGCCGATGATGTCAATGACCGGCTCACGGTGTACGAAGGACGTACCCAGGTCCAGCCGCAGCATTTGCCCTAGAAAATCAGTGTATTGCACTAGAAAGGGCCGGTTGAGGCCAAGCTCTTCGATGACCGCTTGACGTTCTTCCTCGCTGATGCGGCTGTATTCCTCACCCAGCACGGCACTAAGCGGATCGCCTGGCATTAGGTAGGACAGCATAAAGAGAATCGTAAAGATGATGAACAGAGTCGGGATAATTTGCAGCAGCCGCCGCATTAGATATTTCGACATGATGTCTGTTGTTCCTTGACTCGCTGCGCGCAGGAAACAACAGGGGAGACACTTGGCCTCCCCTGCATGGGTGATACCTGAGATACCTGAAAGGCAGGTGGGCTATTCGCTAAAGCTGACTTCCCACATCGGGGCCGTGTAGGTGCCGCCACCGCCCGGCAGGAAGTCGCTGACCCAGGGCTTTTGCAGCCAGCTTACCTTGCTGTAGGCAGAGGGGATCACTACGGCGTCGGCCATGATGATGTCGTGTGCCTGCTGATACAAGTCGGCGCGGGCCGACGGGTCCAGCTCAGAGCGCGCCTCACGCAGCAGTGCGTTAACGTCCGGGTTGTCGTAGCGCATGGAGCCACGCCCGTCCAAGATGAGGAAGTCGAACACGTCCGACGGGTCCACCAGGCCAGCCGCCCAGCCGTTCTGGAAGATCATCGCGTCGTCTTCCACGATGCTGTCCCAGTAGGTGCTGCCGTCTTCGATGATGAACTCCACCTCAACGCCCAGGCTTTCCAGAGCTTCTTGCCACACCACGACCTGCGCTTCGCTGCTGATGACCTCCAGCAGATGAATCTTAATCACAGGCAGGCCCTCACCGCCGGGGAAACCTGCTTCCTCGAGCAGGGTAGCGGCTTTGTCCAAGTCATACTCGTAGACCGTGGCGGGAGTCGCAGCCGACATTGAAGGCGGCAGGAAGCCCAGGTTGGCCGGGAAGCGCGCGCCTTCTTCGAAAATGTCCCAGGCAGTGGCACGATCCAGCGCGTGCGAGAAGGCCTGGCGCACTAACGGGTTCTCGGCTAGGAAGCCGGTTTCCATGTTGAAGCCCCAGTAACGGACGTGCAGGCCAGGCTTTTCGTTGAAGTCGTCGCCGAATTCGCTAATAATGGCACTGCGCTGCCCAGACGGGAAGGAGAACAGGAAGTCCAGGTTGCCTTCACGGTAGTCCAGCAGAGCGGTGTTGGGATCACCGTAGTTGATGAAGCGGATGCCAGCATTCGCAGGCAGGCCTTCGACGTAGTAGTCGGGGTTGGCTTCGATGATGAGGCGGTCATCACGCAGCCACTCGACGAAGCGATAGGGGCCAGTGCCTACTGGGGTGTCGTTGAAGTCGTCTCCCAGGGCTTCGTAGGCTTCCGGCGAAGTGAGGCTCACCATGCCATTGATGATAAACAGGCGGTCCGGTTCGGAGAGGGTGATGCGGAAGGTGTAGTCGTCCACCACTTCCAGGCCGGGGACTTCCATGTCGATCATCAGGCCGACCTCTTCGCCTGCCTCAATCATTTCGTCCATGGCGGCAGTGTATTCCGGTGCGCCTAGGATAAAGTCCAAACCGCCCGCCTGAATGGAGATGTCTTCATCAGCGTGCAGCGCCACCATGTAGTTCCACAGCACGTCATCGGCGGTCACTTCGCGGTCACTGAGTGCCACGCCTTCCACCTCATGGAACAGCACCCCCTGACGCAGGTTGAAAGTGAAGACCTGCTGGCCTTCGTCGTTTGTTACAATAGTCCAGGACTCGGCGATGGCAGGTTCCACTTCACCCGTCTCGGCGTTGTAGCGGGTCAGCCCTTCGTAGATGTTGCGGTTCACCGTACCGATGGTGATGGTGTCGGAGATGAAGGGGTTCAGATGCTCCGGGTCGGCGGTGATGGGGTAGCGGATGAAGCCGTCTTCAGCCGGGGCCGCCGCGGCGGCAATGCTGAGTAGGCCCAGGGTCAAAACGAGTGCGAAAACGGCAAAACGCTTAGCAGACATCGGCAATGCTCCTTTGTTCTTGTTGTGGCACGGTGTGTTTTTAACTACAGATGATGGATAAGTTAACGCATTGCTAAGCGCTTTGCAAATGTTTTCATTCTTTATTTGATTGCAGCATCTGCGCGCTCACGTCGCATCAGCGCGATGTAGGCGTCTTCCAGGTCTGGTGCGGTCGGTTGTGCATTTGCTGTGGGGGCACCGTGGCCGATAAGCCGGTAATGTGTTTCTGTGCCGTTTTGCAGTGTTGCGACCAGGGTGTGACTGTCCAGCGGGGGGATACCATCGGCGGGCACCAGCCAGGCTTGGTCGGCGGCCTGTGTGATGAGATCAACTGGGGAACCGCGATAGATGACGCGCCCTTGGTTCAACACTGCCAGATCACCGCAGGACTGCCCGATGTCGGCGATGATGTGTGTGGACAGAAGCACGGTACGGTCCTGAGCCAAGCGCGACAGCAGGCTGCGAAAACGCACGCGCTCTTCTGGGTCCAGGCCGACGGTAGGTTCATCGACGACCAGAAAGCGCGGCTGACCGAGCAGGGCCTGCGCGATGCCGACGCGCCGCTTCATCCCGCCAGAGTAGGTCTTCAGGCGTTGATTGGCGGTCTCTTGCAAGCGCACATCGTCCAGCGCGGCATTGACCTGCGCTCGGCGTTCAGCGATGTCGTTGATGCCTTTCAGAATCGCCATGTAGTCCAGGAATTCGCGCGCGGTGAGCTGTGGGTAAAAGCCCACTTCCTGTGGCAGATAGCCCAGCAGCGCTTTAGCCGCTTGGCGTCCGTTGTGGGTGTGCATGTTGTGACCGAACACCGTGACTAGCCCCGCAGTGGGCTTGAGCAAACCGGTGAGTATGCGCATGAGGGTCGTCTTGCCCGCGCCGTTGGGGCCAATCAGTCCGAACATGCCGGGGCCGATGTCGAGTGTGATGGAGTCCAGGGCGGTTTTGCTGCGGCTGAAACGATGGGTCAGGTTTTCGATATAGATTGTATTGGCGTTCATGAGCTGTGGTCTCCGTAATCGAATCAATGGCGTGCATTGCTGAGTCGCATCCAGGTCCAGGTAAGGCCGGTCAGCAGCAGCACTTGCACGCATAAGGCTGTCAGCGTCCAGAACAGGTCAAGCGAGGTGATGACCGAACTCAGGTAGCCGCCTTCTGCCAGGTCTACCGCCGTGGTCCCACCCCCCATCGTGAAATACGCGAACAACACCGGGCGCATCGGGTTGACATAATCTGGCAGGCCCAGCGCAACGAACTCGGTGAAAACGACCCAGCGCTGTGCCCCCAGCAGAATCAACGCGATGACCGCTGCTGCCGCCGCGATAATGGCGCTGCGGTAGCCCCGTGCCCATGCTACCAGCATCACAATAATCCCGGTGTGGCTGACCGCCATGGGCAGTGCACCCAACAGCCACATGCTGAGTACCTCGCGCGCATCAACCGGCGCAACGACAATCCACCATGTCAGCGTGGTGAAGACCGCCATGAACCCCAGCATCAGCGCGATGGCTGCCCACATCCCCAACAACTTGCCGCTGAGGTAAGCTGCGATTGGAAGCGGTGTACTGTCCAGCAGTGGCTTGACGCGAAAACGGCGGTCGCGGGCAAAAGTGATCGCCAGGGTGATGGGTAAGATCATGATTGACGACGCATAGACGATGGTCCAAATGACAGAAATCATCATCACAGTACTTGCCAGAACAGCCCGTTCTTCTTCGCTGTCTCCCACGGGGACGTTCTGCATGTTGATGCTGAGCTGATCGCGCAGGCCGAATGCCATCAAGACGAATACGACCAGGATGCCCAGGGTGATGACCAGCAGGCCGCGCTGACGCTGATGTAGGCGCAGCTCGGTACGCGCTACCGCCAGGATTTGATGGAAGATGTGAGGTGCTGTGGACATGTAAATGTTCCTTTGGCTAAGCACTCAATCAACGGTTGGCAGTCGTGGACCCCAACAGCCGCCAGGGCGTTTGCAAGCGCTGTGCGGCACTTAGGATCAGGCTGAGGCCGACCATGCTCAGCAGCAGGCGGTTGAGCCAGAAGACGCTCTCATTCGTGCTGAACATCGGCTTGAGAAATGGGTGCAGCGGCCAGAGCTGCGGGTACAGCAGCGTGATGTAATCGCCCATGTAGGCCGTCAAAAACCACAGCAGTGCTGTGCTGACCACGCCCAGCGTCGTCTGCCCAGTTGCCAGCGTGATGGACACGCCGATGCCCATTAGCAGCAGTAAGGGAGTCAGCCAACCCGCCACCGACTCGGCCAGGTTTTGCGATGTCTCACCACTCACGACCAGTGCTGCACTGAATGTCAGCCCCATGACAAGCAGCGGCGCGGTCAGTATAAGCAGACGCTCCAACACCAGCCATGGGGCCGGGCGTGGTGCGCTGAATAGCAGCTCCAGCGGCAGCGCATCGTCAGTCGTGAAGGCCAGCGCGCCACTGATGCCGGCGGCTAAGCTGAGCGCGAGCGCTGCGGCGTGCTCTCGGCTGAATGTGAGGGGGTGTTCCAGGTCTATGAGCAGCAGCGCGCACAGTCCCAGTCCGGCCAGCGGCACGATCACACGCGGTGTGAGCCGCAGACTAGCCCGCGTTGCCAGCCGATAACGGCGCAGCATCTGCGTGTGGATGAGCCGCCCGGCCGTCAAAGTGACGGCGGCCAGCAGGGTCAGTGCGCCGAACACAGTCAGCAGGGTAATGGTGAGGGTGCTCATGCGTGGTGCTCCCGGTGTTGTGTGGAGAAGTGCAAGGTGCGTCGGCGACTGATCCCCAGTGCATACGCAGTCAGCGCGGCGGCTAGGACGAACAGCCAGGGTTGTATGGTTGGTGTGGTGAAGTCCGGCAGTATGAGGTCCAGGCCGCCGTTCTGGCTCAATGCGAAAGCGGTGGCATACAGGGTCCACAGCCCGAAAGCCAGCAGTGCGCCGGTCTGCGGCCCGGTGTACAGCCCTAACAGCAGAGCCACTGCCGATAGCAGGCTCATGGGGGCCAGCCATGCCATTACCATCGGCCATAGTGTGAGGGTGGTATGTGTGAGGCTCAGTGATGTGCTGAGCAGTATGCCCAGCAGCAGGTTAAAGCTAAAGACTAACGCCATGCGTACTGTGAGCAGCGTGCGCACGTCGGTGGCGGTGCTCAGTTCCAGCTCCATCATACCCGGCGTATCCCCTGCTGTGACGACTGCGACCCCCAGTGCGGCGACCATTGGCATGATCCAGGTGAAGGGCAGCAGGGCATAGCTCTGGCCAGGTTGATAACTTAGCAGCGTAACGATCATGCCCAACAGCATCACCATTGCCGATGCGATCCACAGTGCGCCGCCGACGATGCGCAGTTGGGTTCTCACCAGCAGAAAAGGCCGCCACGACCGCAGATGATCCAGATGACGACGTGGCATCGGCTGAGGCTGTGCGGCGTGTAATGCAGCCATGAGTGCCTGTCGCTGCTGGGGCGTGTCCAGGTCGGATGGTGCATCCCAGGTTGACAGCCACGCTGCGATCTGTGGGTCATCACTTGTTTCAGGGGTAGGGGATGTGTTCACGGCGCGTGTTGTCCTTCCCTCATGTCGTCTTCTAAAGCGTGACGCAGGCGTTTGTGGGCGCTGTGCAGGCGTGATTTAACCGTGCCGACGGGTATGTCCAGTGCTGCCGCAATGTCGGCATGGGGCATGTTCTGGTAGTAGCGCATCACAATGATCGCTCGGTGTGTTTCGGGCAGAGTCATCACCGCTGCAATCACAGAATCGCGGTCGGCGGCTGCGATGAGCTGGGTTTCTACGTCCGTATCGCTGCTTTGTATTTCGTGCGCTGGTGTGACCACGGACTCGGTTAGACGGGTTTCGGCGCGTTTGAAGTGGTCGCGCGTTAAATTGGTGGCGATGCGATACAGCCAGGGTTTGAAAGGCCGCGGATAAGTGTAGCGATCGATTCCGCGCATGACGCGCAGCAGTGCTTCTTGGGTGAGGTCCTCGGCCAAGGCGCGGTCTCCGCCGCACATGCGGTACAGGTACCCGATCAATGGGCCGTGATGCCGCGCAATGAGTTCCGCTAGGGCCTGCGAATCACCGCGCTGTGTGGCAAAGGCCAGGCTTTCGTCGGTGGGCTGCTGCACGCTGCTGTCTCCAGGTGATGCTGTCGTCTGTGCCCGTTACGACTGTGCAGCCAAAAGGTTCACAGGGCAAACAAAAACACCCGCGTGCGGGCGGGTGTTGATGGACCTGATTGTGGATGTCCTACGTCAGGCATGGACAGGTTCGGCTGTTGTGTCTATGGCTGTGGTGGGCACAGCGCGTCGCGCCTTGATCGTTTCGCAGGCCTGGTGTGTGCTCAGGAAAACGCGGTCGTCGCCTAGGCGCTCAATGAAGCCGATGCGGGTGAGTTTGTCCATCACCGGGCCTTTGACCTCGGCAAGGGACAGGGTGACGCCAGCGTCGTGCAGCTCTGTGTGCAGCGATTCTAGGACTTCAAGCGCGCTGGTGTCCACTTCATTGACAGCGCTGAAGATGAGCACCAAGTGGTCAATCTGTGGGTTGTCTGCGATAGCGCCCAACATCAGCGATTCTAGGTACTGGGCGTTGGGGAAGTACAGGCTCTCGTCAATGCGCACCAGCAGGATGTCTGGGTCCGTGCTTACGTCATGGCGTAGTACGTTACGGAAGTGCTCGGTGTCTTCGATGCGCCCAACAACCGCGACATGGGGGCGGCTGGTCTTCCACAGATACAGTGCCATGGCGGTGGCGGCACCGACCAAAATGCCCTGCTCAATGCCGATAAACAACACACTGAAAAAGGTCACGATCAGGGAGATTGCATCGGCCTTGTTGTAATGCCAGGTATGGGCAAAGGTCTTCCAGTCCAGCAGGCTGGTGACGGCAACCAGAATGATCGCAGCCAGGACGGCATTGGGCAGGTAGAAGAACAGCGGTGTCAGGAAGAGCACCGTCAGCGCGATGATCCCAGCAGTAATCATGGACGCGAGGCCCGTGTTGGCCCCGGCAGTGAAGTTGACCACTGAGCGGCTGAGTCCCCCCGTCACCGGGTACGCACCCGTAAATGCTGCACCGACGTTAGCTGCCCCCAGTGCAACGAGTTCTTGGTTGGCATCGACCTTCTGGCGGCGTTTGCTTGCCAGTGACTTCGCTACCGAGATGCTCTCCATGAAGCTGACAATACTGATAGCCAGGGCCGTCGGCAGTAGGGCCAGCAGCATGTCAGGATCAAAGGATGGCATGGTTAGCGCAGGTAGGCCAGCCGGCACCTCCCGCACGATGGACAGGTTAGCGGTCTCGTGAAGATTTAGCAGCATTGTGACTAACACGCCCAGCACCACCACCACCAGCGGCCCGACCTTGGTCAACGGCAGCCGCAGCTTTTCGGGTACATTAAGTCTTTTCAGAACGTCTGCCATGTGCAGCTTGAAGAAGAACAGAATGATAATGCTAATGAGGCTGATGGCAATAGCTGCTGGGTTGAACTCATTGACGCGCTCTGCAATGGCGATGATCTGTTCATAAAAATGTTCTGCGCGCGGGATGCTGACGCCGAATACGTGCTTGAGCTGACTAGTGCCTATCACGATAGCAGCGGCGCTGGTGAATCCAGCCAGTACCGGATGACTGAGAAAGTTCACCAGGAAGCCCACACGGAGTAGACCCATTGCTAACTGAATCACGCCGATGAGCAGTGCCAGTGTAAGCGCAATCAGCAGGGTTTCTTCTAGGTTCGCTGGGTTCATCTCTGCGATGCCGGTAGCGACTAGCAGCGAGACCATCGCTACAGGCCCAACGGCCAGCGCGCGACTGGTACCCAGCAATGCGTAGATCAAGAGCGGCACGATGCTGGCATAGAGGCCGATCTTGGGCGGCAGGCCGGCCAGCATTGCATAGGCCATGCTTTGCGGTACCAGCATCACCGCGACGATGATGCCCGCGACGAGATCACCACTGAGGTCGGCGCGCTTGTAGTTGAACATCCAGTCCATAAACGGGAGATACTGCCGCAGACTGAAGCGCGGCTTACCGTCAGAAAGTCTCACCGGTTGAGTGTTCATGGCGTATCCTATCCTGATTGCACGGTCGAGCGGTTGGCCGCTGTGACTACGGACAGAGGCAGCCTGAAAGCCGCCTCCGCCGGAGAAAAGAGGATTGAAGAGACAACGGCGTGCTCAGCCGCGTTGGGCGTTACACGCCGATGCTTGCAGGTGGGCGCTTAGTTCTGCTCGACCGGTAGCATCTTGGACCAAGTCTCGCGTGGGTCATTCAGGTTCAGCACTTGGAAGCCGGCCTTTTGCAGCAGGCTGGCTGCTACCTGTGAACGGTAGCCACTGGCGCACTGCGTCACGATGGGCTTGTCCTTGGGCAGTTCCTCGAAGTGGCGCGGCAGGAAGCCCAGCGGGATGTTGGTGGCACCGCTGATGTGCTCTTCTTCGTATTCGCTCTTGCCGCGCACGTCCACTACCATGACTTCGTTGGCCTTCAGGGATTGGGCCAGCTTTAAGGCGTCGATTTCTGGCAGGGTCTGAAGCTCGCCCGCAATCACCTCAGGTGTGAAGTAACCGGCTACGTTATCCACGCCGATGGCTTTGATCTCACGCAGGATCGTGTCGATCTTTTCAGCTTCAGCGATGATGTAGGCGTGTTGGTTGTAATCGACAAACCAGCCGATGTAGTTCACACAGCCGCCGCTGATTTCTGGGATGTTAATGGTGCCGGGGATGTGCCCGTAAGCGAAGTCCTCGCGGGAGCGCATGTCCAGCACGAAGGCCCCTTCATCCAGCAGCCGCTTCAGGTCGTTAGCGTTCATGTGTTGGGGTTGGGGCAGGGTGTGCAGCAAAGCAGGACCGACCTTGTTAACCACTTTCATCTGGGCGAAGTAGCGTGGTGCTTCCGGCTGACCGTCCAGCAGCCATTTCACAAACGCATCCTCGCCGTCGAACTGGAAGGCGGGGTTGACCATTTTTTCATAGCCCAGCGTGGACGAGGGGATGGCACCTAGGGCCTTGCCACAGGCACTGCCCGCGCCGTGCGCCGGCCAAATTTGCAGGTGGTCCGGCAGGCCCTTGAACTTCTGGATCGTGTGGAATTGCTGATGCGCACCGACGTCCGCTGTGCCGACCATATCCGCCGCCTCTTCCAGCAGGTCGGGGCGGCCCACGTCACCCACGAAGAGAAAGTCACCCGTGAACACACCGATAGGCGTTTGCGTAGCAGCAGTGTCGGTAATCATGAAAGAAATGTGCTCCGGCGTGTGGCCGGGGGTGTGCAGCACATCGACCTTGATGTTGCCGACTTTCCAGGAATCGCCGTCACGCACTGGGATGAAAGTATCACCTTCAAACTGATACTTCCAATTCTCGTCGCCCATGTCGCTTAGATAGAGGTTGGCACCGGTCGCGCGGGCCAGCTCACGGCTGCCGCTCACGTAGTCGGCGTGGATGTGGGTCTCGGTCACATGGGTGATGTGCAGGCCCTCATCTTCCGCAGCCTGCATGTAGGTGCCGATGTCGCGGGCAGCGTCCACGACCATCGCTTCGCCAGTTGCGGCACAACCTACCAGGTAAGAGGCCTGGGCTAGTTTCTTGTCGTAGAAATACTTCAACAGCATGGTTTACGTCTCCTCACAGATCAGCCTAGCGATAAAGTGCTGTGTCCAAATTCGTTGTGGGTGTACTATACCGCACAGGAGCTTAGCCCCGTTCGGGCCACTCCCTTATAACTATCATAACTGGAGGGTTATACTTTGTTGAGTCTGCATAAGCTGGAAATCTTTGCCATTGTGGTACAGGAGGGCAGTTTCAGCGCGGCGGCTGCGCACCTATATATGAGTCAGCCAGCGGTGAGTAAGCATATTCAGGACCTTGAGCGCGCCTTGGGGACTCGTCTCTTTGAACGGGGCGGTGCCAAAGGGACTTACCCAACGGATGCTGGGCACAAGCTCTACGAATACACCACACAAATTTTGTCCCTTTTAGCTGAAGCGGAGTGCGCACTGACCAACGTTGAGAACCTGCTGGAAGGGCAGATCAACGTGGGGGCAACAGCGGGTGCAGCGGTGTACATGCTGCCGCAGTGGATCAATCGATTTCGCAGCAGCTACCCCCGTTTGTCAATTTCCCTGCAAACGGACACCACGGGTGTGATTGCGGAAGCTGTTGCCAGCCGCCGCCTTGACCTGGGGCTGGTGGAAGGTGAACTGGATGTGGTCGTAACGTCGGCCTGTTTAGAACACCTTGTCCTTCAGGACATCGACATGTATTTGGTGGTCGGCAAGGGGCATCCTTGGTGCGAGCGCGAGTCGGTCAGCATCAGCGAACTGCACGGGCAGCCTTTCATCACGCGTCAGCGCGACTCGCAGACTCGCATTTGGCTGGATGAGCTGTTCAAGTTACATGGGGTGCAGCCGGATGTCGTGGCGGAATTCGACAGCCCCGACGCCATCAAAAACGCGGCACTTTCTGGCATGGGCTTGACCTTATTGCCGAATTTTGCCGTCGAGCGCGAGTCGGAAAGTAAGCTGCTGCGGCAGGTACGCATTGCTGATGCAACCTTGAAACGTCAGCTCAAGCTCATCTGGAACGGCTGTTTACCCATGGGACCCATTGGCCGCGCTTTTGTGGCACAGCTTAGAGACAGCTACCCTCATCTGACCGAGGCGTTCCCGACTTCACGCTGAAATGGCTGAATGCATGTATAGTTTTAGTCGACACGTATTATGTCAGCGCGCTTCTCAGGAGGGACGCTATGCCAGGTGATGACGAAATTCGCCAAACCGTGGACATCAACGAAGGCAGCGACTATGAGCCGCAGTGGGATCGCCCGCTGCGCCTTATTGCCACAGTGTTTTTGATCATTGGTGGCCTGTATATGATGACCCTGCTGGCACCGGTGATTGTCATGCTGGTGGTCGCTTTCATACTGGCTTTTGCGATGAGTAAACCGGCGGCTTATGTCTTTAAGCACACGCGCTTTTCGTGGGGCATATCGGTGGCTTTTGTCTACGTGCTGGTCATCATCCTGGTGGTGTATCTGCTGGTGACGCTGCTGCCGAACGTGGCTTCTGAGTTGCAGCGTTTATCCGCTGATCTGGAAACAGCCTATGCACAGTTTCAGGAAAGCGCGGGAAACTATCGCCCACAGTATGGCGTGGTTGTGATTTTTGATGTGCCGGTAGATTTCAATTTCGTGCTGGAGCCGCTGATGAATTTCTTGCGTACCCCGCCGAGTATTGTGCCGATGAATATAGCCCCGTATCCGCCCCCTGTGCTTTCAAGCATTCAAGTGGAAAGCATCGATTTACGTGCTGTTTTGGAGAATGCAGTTAACATTGCAGGGACAGTTACGGGTGTCTTTACCTCGCTGCTGTCAAGCGTGGCGGGTTTTGTGTCTGGTCTTTTGCTAGCGCTGTTCGTATCGTTTCTTGTCTTGGTCGATTTACCGAATACGAAGCGTGCATTGGGAAACAACCTGCCGCAGGCTTATCATCGTGAGTATGGGTTGCTGATCCGTGAGATTACGCATGTCTGGAACGGTTTCTTTCGTGGACAGGTACTCATTGGCCTGGTGATCGGGCTGTTGACCTGGGTGCAGTTGGTGTTGATGGGCGTGCCGGGGGCTGTGGTGCTGTCCATCATTGTCGGCTTGATTTCGCTGATACCGACCATTGGTGGCATTATCGCCCTGGTTCCTCTCTTCAGTGTGCCACTGCTAACGGGGTCCACTGTGTTGGTCGAACTTAGCCCTTTGACCTTGGCGCTGCTCGTGATTGTGATCAACCTGGTCATTTCTCAGGTGATCTGGAATGTTGTTGCACCCGTTATTCTGGGTGATGTGTTGGACCTGCCGCTGCCAGTGATTATTGTCGGTGTATTCGTTGGGGCGGCTGTTGGTGGGGTGCTGGGGGCTTTTTTAGTGGCCCCGGTCGTCAGCACGATTCGCATCTTTGTGCTTTACCTTGTTGCGAAAATCGGGCAGCGCGATCCCTTCCCTGGTGAACCTTTAGATGCACCCTTGTTCATGTCGCCCAAGAAGATTAACGCACGGCGCACTGTGCAGGTGCCTGTGGTGCCTACGTCGACTGAGAACGCATCGTAGCGGGGGCAGTGGGGGTGTTGATGTGGCAGGCGTCATTGAAACGCAGCAGCACAGCACCCTCGTCATACAGTTGTATTTGGCTAATTGTACAGTTAATCAGGCGCAGCTGCCACCAGCGTTCCGGGTCCAGGCCTAGGATAAGCGATAGCAAGATTCCCAGCACACCGCCATGTCCGAAGACCAGCACGCGCCCATCAGGGTGACTCACCAGCACGTCTTGCAGAAAGGCATCAACGCGGGCAATTACAGCGGACAGGGTATCCCCGCCATGTGGACTCTTGTCGCGGTCTTTTTCCCAGGTGGCAAGCTCTTCAGGGTACTGGGCGCGAATCTCGTCGAAGGTTAGCCCCTCAAAGATGCCAAAGTCAATTTCGCGCAGCCGTGCATCTTCCTGGATGCTGGTCTGTTGAGGATGCTCTGCTAGGGCTAATGCTGCTGTTTCTTTGACACGGGCTAAGTCGCTGGCGTAGATGGCGTCGAAGCGTTCTGCACGCAGCCGTGCTACCAGTGTGCGTGCTTGGGCCTGTCCAGTTGCATTCAATCGGCGGTCGCTGCTGCCTTGGAAGCGGCGCTCGATGTTCCAATCAGTTTCACCATGACGGATCAGCCAGAGGTCGTTCATCGCAGTGGGTCCTTTGTGTGGTACGGATTCGGTAGGAAAGGGGTGAGCCTTTACGCTCACCCCTTTGTGCTGCTTTATGTGTGATGTTTTTCAGCCGCTGCCTGGTCGGTCTATTTGACCTTCGGGCCAGCGTTGATGATGCCCTCGGACGCACGCTCTTTGAACTGCTCGAAGTTCTCGCTGAAGAGCTGGGCCAGGTGTTTGGCCTTCTCGTCGTAGGCGTCCTTGTCCGTCCAGGTGTTGCGCGGGTTGAGGATGTTGTCCGGCACATCCGGCACGGAGGTTGGGATGGCGAAACCGAAGAACGGCTCGGTCTCGAATGCCACGTTGTCCAGCTCACCGTCCAGCACAGCGTTAACAATGCGGCGCGTGTGGGGCAGGCTCATGCGGGAGCCGACACCGTGCGGGCCACCGGTCCAGCCAGTGTTGATGAGCCATACGGTCGAATTGTGCTGCTTGATCTTCTCAGCCAGCAGCTCCGCGTAGACAGTGGGGTGCAGCGGCATGAAGGGCGCGCCGAAGCAGGCGCTGAAGGTGGCCTGCGGCTCGGTAACGCCGCGCTCGGTACCGGCGACCTTGGCGGTGTAGCCGCTGATGAAGTGGTACATCGCCTGCTCAGGGGTCAGCTTGCTAACGGGTGGCAGCACACCGAAGGCGTCCGCGGTTAGGAAGATGACGTTCTTGGGGTGATCGCCGATGCCAGTGGTGGTGGCGTTCGGGATGTAGTGCAGCGGGTAGGATACGCGGGTGTTCTGCGTGTAGCGGGTGTCATTGAAGTCCGGCGCACGGGTTTCCGGGTCCAGTGGTACGTTCTCCAGGATGGAGCCGAACATCTGGGTGGTGGCGTAGATTTCCGGTTCGTTTTCAGCGCTCAGGTTGATCGTCTTGGCGTAGCAGCCGCCCTCGAAGTTGAAGATACCGTCGTCGCTCCAGCCGTGCTCGTCGTCACCGATCAGGGTGCGCGAGGCGTCGGCGGAAAGGGTGGTCTTGCCGGTGCCGCTGAGGCCGAAGAAGATGGCCGTGCTGCCGTCGCTGCCCTGGTTGGCCGAGCAGTGCATGGGCATCACGCCCTTTTCCGGCAGCAGGTAGTTCATGATGGTGAAGATACCTTTCTTCACCTCACCGGAGTACATCGAGGCGACGATGATGATAACCTTCTTATCCAGGTCTGCGCCGATGAAGGTACCGGTGCGGGTGCCGTCTTCGTCGGGCTTGGCAACCAGCGAAGTCGCGGCTAACACGGTAAACTCCGGCCTGTGAGCAGCACGCTGTGCTTCAGTGGGGCGCACGAACATGTTCCAGGAGAAGATGGCGTGGTAGGCGTTCTCGCTGATGACGCGCAGGGGCAGGTGATAGCGCTCATCCCAGCCGGCGTAGGCGTCCGTCACATACAGGTGTTGACGGTGGCGCAGGTGCTCCAGCACCTTTTCGTACATGTGGTCGAACACATCCTGGCCGACAGGCTGGTTGATGTCACCCCACCAGATTTTGCCCTTGGAGCTGTCTTGCTCCACGAAGAACTTGTCCTTGGGGCTGCGGCCCGTGTACTGGCCGGTGAGCACGCGCAGGGCACCCTTGTCGGTGATGCGCCCTTCGCCGTTGCGCACGGCGTGCTCGTAGCATTCAGCAGGCGTGAGGTTCCAGTGCACACGGGTTTCGGGGTCCAGATTGGTCAGACCGACGGCATCGAGACCGACACTGCTGTGAACGTGTTCAACTTCATTTTGTCCGGTGGTCATGTTGGTGTATGTCCTCCTAGTTCGGGTCGTGTATTGATCCGCTGCGTATGCGACAAGGTTGTCTCACGCAGTTGATACAGCACATCAGGTATTTGTTGCGAAGGCAGTCCATGCCCAAATGAAGGATACATTAGCACATAAGTCCCTGATTAGCATCCTTTTGCACCGCTCTACACCTGGATTTAACCAGGACTTAACAATGCAGGTCGGCACTGCCACATCTACCGATACTGCTCAACATCTTTGAGGGTACGACGACCCGTTTCATCCGATGTTGGCAACTCCACTGTACCCTGTTTCTTACGACTATATGAGGTGCAGAATTGCTCTTTTACGAGGTGATGTTTGTCATTTTCTGCAAAAACGGTGATGTGATCGCCTGGTTTGATGACAGTATCCCCGTGCGCAATCAGGGTCTTTCCCTTGCGTCGTACTGACACCAGCAGGCAGTCCTGCGAATGGGGGAAGCTGCGCAGCTGGTGGTTTACCATTGGCGCATCGGGGGTCACTTCCACCTCGATGAAGCTGGTGCCATCGACGTTGCGCAGCTTGAGCTGTTCCAGGCGGCGCTGCGCTGTGGACCGCCGCACCAGAGCCAGCTCATACGCGCGCAGGATGTTGGACCGCCGCACCATGCCCAAGTATTTATTGGGTTCACTGCGCGAGACCACCGGCAGGCGTCCGATGCCGTGAATGTTCAAACGCCGCAGCGCCACATAGATCGGATCGTCTGGCGCGACTGTAATCAGGTTGCTGGTTGTCCCAATTTGAGTGATAGGCGTTTGGGGGTCAATGTGTTCAGCGGATGCGCGCTCGATGTCTGTCAGTGTCACCATGCCGACTAAGTGACCATTTTCGCCGACAATGGGGAAGCCGTGATGGTGTGTCAGCCGGAAGCGCGGCATTAGATCACCCAAAGTTTCATCCGGCCGTATGGTGGTGTATTCCCGGTCCATGACTTCTTCCGCGGTCACGCTTTGCAGCAGGTCAATGTCTTGGCCGCGCTGTAAGCGGATTCCGCGCAGAGTCAGCTTGCGTGTGTAGATCGAGTCCGGGTGTAGGAAGTCAGCAATCAGCGTGCTGAGGATCACGGTCATCAGCAGCGGCAGGATCAACCGGTAATCGTTAGACATTTCCAGCACGATGATGATGGACGCAATTGGGGCACGCGCCGCACCTGCGAACATAGCAGCCATTCCAACCAGGGCATACGCGCCTGGCGTGATCGCAAGCTGAGGGAAAACGAGTGCGCTGAACTGCCCCACAATTCCCCCGATCATGGCCCCCATGAAGAGAGCAGGGGCAAAGACACCCCCGCTGTTACCCGTACCTAAGGTCATAGTCGTTGCCAGCAGTTTGAGCACGAAGAAAGCCAGCATTGCCGGTACCGTCAGTGACATGTCCTGTGCCACTGTCTCCCCGATGAACGCCAAGCCAGACCCAAGTACCTGCGGCGCGCTCAATCCGATTACGCCGGTGAGCAGCATCCCTACTGTAGTTTTTACTGCCAGAGGCACCTGCCAGCGGTCAAAGAAATGCTCCGCACCGTACAGCACACGGATAAACACAATTGCTGCTAAAGCCGCCAGGATTGCCAGCAGCACGTACATCACCAGCTCTCTAGCGCTTTGCAAACCGTATGACGGGATCTGAAAGGCAGCGTGTTCACCGATGAGGGCACGCGAGACGACATTGGCTGCAACGGCTGAAATCATGACGATGCCCAGGTAGCGGTTGCTCAGGCGTCCCAGGATGACTTCTACAGCGAACATGGTGCCGGCGATTGGGGCGTTGAAGGCTGCCGCGATACCTGCCGCCGCACCACTGGCGACCAGCATCCCGACTTGTTCATCGGACAGGCGCATGACTTGCCCCGCGGTGGACCCCAACGCTGAACCCACTTGTACAATCGGGCCTTCACGTCCAGCCGACCCGCCCGTGCCGATCGTCAAGGCCGATGCAATCACTTTGGCAACGGCCACGCGGGGCCGGATGCGTCCGCGTTTGAGCGCGATGGCTTCCATCACTTCTGGCACCCCGTGACCTTTGGCTTCGCTGGCAAAGGTGCTGATTATCAAGCCGACGATCAGGCCGGAGGCTGCCATAATGCTGAGTGTGCCCACTGCACCTAAACGCGTATTAAGTAGGTGGGTCAGTTCGCCGATTTGTTCCAGTAGGACGATGAAGATGTATGCGCCCAGGCCAGTTGCTAGGCCGACGACGACCGCCATCATCAGCGGCAGCATGTCCTCCGCCATCGGGGATTGCGCGACATAGGTGGTAATACGCTGCCTGAGGGCGGACCAACGGAGTGCTTCGAAAGGACCCGATGATGTATCGTCGTTTGGGGACATAAGCCTTTGCATGTGCTATGTGCGGACGATGGGCGTGCGATGATGCTGCATTTCACATTGCACACTCATCATAGTACCGCGCTAACTTGATTGCAATGGGGTGGCTCAGTCCACAAAGTCACCGCCTGCCACGATCTCCACGATGTAAGGAGCGCTTTCACCGTGTGGGCCTTTTACAACCAGTGAGGCTTGGTAACTGCCGGTGGCGTTGTAGATGTATTGGATCAACAAGGGGGGGGGGGTGCCGCCGCCGGGAGGCAGCTTCAAGTCTGTGATGCCGTCCCCATCGAAGTCCCACCGCCATTCGGTAATGATGCCGGTCGATTGATCGCTGAAACTCACGGGTAAAGGCGCATCACCACTGACTGGGAAAGCACGGAATTTTGCCTGCGGCGGCGCTGGCGTAAAGGTCGCTGAAGGAGTGACGGGTGTAAAAGTCGGCGTGAGACTGGGTGTTGCGCTGTGAGTCATGGTTGGCGTGATGGTTGGCGTAAGTGTCAGGGTCGGCGTAAAGACGTCGGTAAAAGTCGGGGTAAAGCTTGGTGTGAGGCTGACCGCCAGCGTTTCGCTCGGCGTGAGACTGACCGCTAAGGTCTCGGTAAAGGTCGGGGTGAGGCTGATTTCAGGGGTTGCCGTTGGTGTTGCCGTCAGCGTGACGTCGGGCGTATTGGTCACTTGTGGTGTGGCGGAGGGCAAGATCACCACGTTAGCGGTGGGCGTGGGCGTGGCGGTCTCTGATCCCGACGGCGTGGGGGTCGCAGTCTCCGATCCGGAGGGTGTCGGGGTAATGGATGGTGTCACTACTGGCGTGTTCGTTGCTGTGACGATAGGCGTCGCTGTGGGCCAGACGAAAGACGGTGTGAATGAGGCCGTTGCTGTGGGCCAATCAAAGATTGACGTGCGCGTGATTTGTGATGTGGTCGTGAAGCCGGGCAGCGGGGTCCGGGTCGCCGTGCTTTGCCCACGCTCGTTGACTGTGATCTGAACCGTGGCGACACGGGAGACGTTTTCAGCACCCTCTACTAGCAGCGTGACGGTGTAAACGCCTGGATACAGATATACATGTGCCGGGCGGCTGGCGGTGCTGTCCACGCGGCCATCTGAGGTAAAGTCCCATTCCATGCCCAAGACGGACCCGCTGATCGTCGGTGTGAAGAAGACCCGCAGTGGGGCGATGCCGCTGGTGGGGGCTGCGTTGAGGCTTACCACTAGGGAATCGTCGTCATCATCGTTTGCCCGCACACGAATGATGACCGCGCGTGAGTCGATGTCTGAGCCGTTGCTCACGGTCAGACGCGCGCGATACGCGCCGGTTTGTTGGTACGTGTGTGGAGCGGGATTGGCCTCTGTACTGTCGATGACGCCGTCATCGTTGAAGTCCCACTCATAGGATGTGACGTTACCTGATGAACGGTCACTGAAGGTGACAGTAAGCGGCGCTACCCCTTCCGCAGTATTGACGGAAAACTCCGCTTTTAGGGCGTTATCCTGGCTGCTGGTCACGGATACCGTGCGTTGAGCACTGCGTTCAATGCGTTCACCATCTGGAGTGGTCCCAAGCACTGTCAAGATGACGGTGTAAGTCCCAGCGTTTTGATAGGTATAGGGTTGGGGGGATTGCAGGTTCGAGTCGATCTGCCCGTCCCCATCAAAGTCCCAACTGTAGTTGCTGATTTCCCCACGTGATTGGTTGAGAAATTCCACCATCAGCGGGGCTGAACCCTGTGAGGGCATGATGCTGAAGTTCGCGATAATGCCTTCATCGGGTGTTTCTTCTGCTGGGCTACCTACCTGAATGACCTGAACAAAGGGGTCGCTGATACCGCCTGGGCCGCCCACTAGAAGCTGAGCGCTGTAGCTGCCTGGGGTGTTATAGCGATAGCTGGATGGGTTGCGCGCAGCGCTGTCAAAAACCCCATCCCCATCGAAATCCCAGGCATAGGTATCGATGTCTCCGCTGGATGCATCGGCGAAGTTGACGGTCAGCGGCGCACTGCCGCTGTTGGGGGCTGCGCTGAACCGTGCTGTGGGCGCTGTCGTACTGCCATCCCCCGAAGCGGCGACCAGGATGGACTGGATGTAAGTTGATTGTGCACCTGACGCGCTGAAAACGGTCAGTGTGGCGTTGTAGCTGCCAGGTTCGGTATAGCTGAAGACCGCGGGGCTGCCGACGCTGCTGTCTTGGCTGCCATCGCCGTCAAAGTCCCAAGCGTAGTTGCTGATCGGGCCGGTGCTCTGATCGTTGAATTGTACGCGCAGTGGAGCGGTGCCGCTGCGCGTAGAAGCGGTAAATCGTGCGTTCAACGCACTGTCATCCCCCGTTTGCTCAGTGCCCCGTAGTGTGTCTGTTGGTATGCGCTGCGTGATGTTGGTTGCGGTGCGGGCTGGGTACGTGTCGGTGTGCTGAGTCTGCGCATCTTCTGTGCTTTCGGGAACGGGTGAGTCGCCGATGATTACCTGCGCTCTGCTGTCTGTTGGCAGGGCTGCGGTCTCGACTTGCGGCCTGTCCTGGTTGGCCACCAGCAGCACTAAACCAACACCCAGCATAAAGACAATCATCAAAGCCGCGGCTGCGACCCGGCGGTCAATGCTGTTGAACCACAGGAGGGCTATGCGACGCCGCTCTGCGCCATGAGCCGTTACCGCCTCTGCGATCTGATAGAGGGCACGATGGCTGTGCGTGGTCGCATCAATGAGGTTATCGCCGTATTGCTGTATATCGGGAACTAAGGCGGCTAACACAGGGATTGAAGGAAGCGTCTGCTGTTGGGCAACTTCTAGCGCAATCATAAAGCGCGAGTCACCCACAGCAGCAGGGCTGAGCAAGTACAGCATAACATCTGCGTTTTGCATGGCACGGCGCATCGTGCCACGGCTGCGCACTACCGCCGGACCATGTGCATTGACATTGTGTCCACGCTCGTTAAGTGTGAGGCGAATCTTGCGCGCTAGTTCGTAATCGTTCTCTACGTTGAGCAGGACAACCCGTGCCATGTTGCGCTCTCCCAGATGCATCAGCCGCTTGCTTCTGCGTCATTCGCCATTACAGTTTACCAGATCATGCATTTACCTGTATACCCTTCGGGCTGCGGCGTAGGGCGGTAGTGGTGTGATCTGCACAGAATGGTTACACTCCACCCAGTCTGAGTGTGTATAGGAGGGCCAACGGCATGACGGTTAAAATCCGTTCTAATGCCTTCATTCAGTTGGCAGACATTGCAATCAACGATGCACCCTTGCAGCAGGCAGTGGCTAAAGGGACACAGACGGCGTATCAGAACCGCTTGAACGCAGTATATGCTCAAGGGCAGGCGCATGGAGATGCACTGCGCCATCAAGCCGCTGAGGCCAAGCGGCGTGCCTTGCGTAACCTGCCCGATCTGCTGGAAAAAGCCGAGCAGCAGATGCAGGCCAACGGTATCCAGGTCCTGTGGGCGCAAGACGCCGCTGAAGCTAATCAACATGTTCTGGATATCGCGGTGCGCCATCACGTCCAGCGTGCGGCCAAGGGCAAGAGCATGGTCAGCGAGGAAATCAGTCTCAACGCCGTACTGCAAGCCGCTGGGATTGACGTGGTAGAAACTGACTTGGGCGAATATATCATTCAGCTCGAAGGATCAACTCCCAGCCACATCATCGCCCCTGTGATCCACAAAACCAAAGACTCAGTGCGTGATCTCTTCGTCGAACAACTGCACATGGAACTGACCGACGACGCGGCGGCAATGGTCGCCTTTGCGCGCAACCGCCTGCGCGAGGTGTTCATTAGCGCCGATATGGGCATCACTGGGGGGAACTTTATCATCGCCGAGACGGGCAGTCTGGTGCTGGTGATGAACGAGGGCAACGGGCGTATGGTCACGACTCTGCCGCGCGTGCACGTCGCGATAGTAGGCATTGAGAAGGTGATAGAAAATCTGGAGGATTGGTCTACCTTGATCCAGATGCTGCCCCGCAGCGGCACGGGTCAGCAGATGAGCGTCTACACCAACATCATCAGCGGCCCGAATCGCGGTGATGAGGCTGACGGCCCTGAGCACGTTTACGTCATCCTGCTGGACAATGGCCGCAGTGATATCTACGCCCAAGAGAAATACACCGAAGTGCTGTCCTGTATTCGCTGTGGCGCGTGCCAAAACGCCTGCCCGGTATATCGTGTGACGGGCGGTCATGCTTATGGCTGGGTCTATGGCGGGCCGATTGGTGCGGTACTGACGCCTCTGCTGGTTGGGCTGGACCAGGCAGCACCGCTGCCCCAGGCTAGCAGTCTGTGTGGTGCTTGCAAGGCGGCTTGTCCGGTTGATATTGACCTGCCTCGGATGCTGCTTGATTTGCGCGACGACATTGTGCAGCAGGGGCTGACTCCACGTAGTTGGGACTTGGGGATGCGGTCCTGGGCGATGGCGATGCATTCGCCCCGAATGTTCGAGCTGGGTGGGCGCATTGCCCGTATGGGGCTGCAAACCGGTGCAGACCGGCTGGTATCATCGCCGTTGGGGGCCTGGAAACAGCAACGCGATTTTCCCGATTTTGCACCTAAACCATTCCGCCAGCGCTGGCGGGAGCGCGTACAGCAATCTGGAGAAGGGACGGCGAGTGCATGAGCAGCCGTGATCGAATCCTGACCAAGCTGCGGCAAAGTGTGCCGCCCTTTGCGGACATTCCGCCTGTTCATGAGCGTTTAGACGTGGTGCCGATGACGACTATGCCGGACTTGGTGGCGCATTTTACGCAGCAGGCGCAGGCGCTATCAGCAGAAGTGCTGTATGTGCCCGATGCGGCACGCGGCATCCAGGCGTTATTCGATATCATCGCTGAAGATCGTCAGGTGTTAGCCTGGGATGCCGCCCATGTGCCACTGCCTGGCCTGGATGAAGTGCTGAGCGCGCAAGGCATTAGTCGGGCTTCAGTGCGTGATTCATCGGTGCGGGTGGGCATCACCGGTGTGGATGCGGCCTTAGCCTCTACGGGCAGTTTGGTACTGGCAAGTGGTACGGGCAAAGCGCGGACCGTCTCGCTGCTTCCAGAAGTTCACATTGCAGTGCTGCGTCCTGACGACGTTTATACTAACCTAGAACAATGGGTGGGTGCGCAGGCGGCTGTTGGTCATGTGCACTTTTCGGTGGATAACTGCGTTATTATCACGGGTGCCAGCCGCACAGCGGATATTGGCATGGAATTGGTGTTAGGTGCGCATGGTCCGCGAATGCTCTACTGTCTGATTGTGGGGTAGGTTTGCGCAATGGTTAACTGAGAATTAAATGCGCCTTGAATGCTAGTTAACCTGACTATGATTAACTGATAACATGCCGGTGCATATTGTGTTTATCGATTGTCATCATCAGTTCGCAGATCTAAAGTGCGCAGAAGGAAAAGGCCGTGCAGGGTGTGATGGACTCCAACGACAGTGATCTTCCAGAAAAGACTGAAACAGCGTTCGATGGGCTGGAAGTGAGTTGGTACAACAACAGTACCATTGTATTGTATCGCTTGCAGGCAGTGTCTTACGAGGTTCTAGACAATTGGGCTAGCTACGTTTTGACGGTGCTGGAGGCTTGGCCCAAAGATAAGCCTTACCTGGCAGTACATGACTTGTCTCAGTCGGGTGTGTCGCTGCAATACGCTGCGTTGGTCAATTTTGACATGATGAACGTTGGTGTGACTGTCAATGGTCGCGCGCCTGCTGAGAAGGTTTTCGATCAACACGAAGCCTTTATCGCTCGCGTAGCGATTAACTTCAACCTCTCCCTTTCCGGTCAGACTAACCGTGCGCTGATGAACCCCCTCAGTGAGATGCATCCCTCGGTACGTTATCGCACTTTTTATAACCTGCCCAAGTCCTTCAAGTGGCTGCGTGGTGAGCTTCGCGACACCACCGAGATGCGCGCGCTGCGCCGTCAGCGCGACCAGCCCGATAGCTCAGCCAACGAAGGCAGCGATAATCGCTGACAGCCGCACTGCACCAGCATTCCTTTTCCTGAAACCGTCCGTCAGACGAAAGAAACCGTGAGTTACGCCCATGATGGAAAATGCCCTTGGCAAGGTCATCAAGAGCTATGCAGTTGAAGAGTTGATCGGTTCAGGTGGTTTCGGTGCGGTATACCGTGCCCGGCAGGATGTGGTCAATCGTGAGGTTGCCATCAAGGTGATCTGGCCTGCCTTTGCCAACCACGCCAACTTCATCCGTCGCTTTGAGGCGGAGGCGCGTTTAGTTGCCAGCCTAGAGCATCCACATATCGTGCCGCTGTATGACTACTGGCGCGATCCTAACGGGGCCTACATCGTGATGCGTCTGCTGCGTGGTGGCTCGCTGCGCGAGCGGCTGAATAACACACCATGGTCGGTCGATGCGGTGGGGCGCTTGATGAGTCAGGTCACCGCAGCGCTTGCTTTGGCCCACCGACATGATGTCGTGCACCGGGACATCAAGCCAGCCAACATCATGCTGGACGAGGAAAACAACGCCTATCTGGCGGATTTTGGCATTGCCCAGATCGTCAGTGCAGCGCAGGACAGCAGCGATATTTTCTCAGCGATGGGGTCCCCGGCTTACGCTGCACCGGAACAGGTCGAAGGCCATCTGCCCTCGGTCAAGTCGGATATTTACAGCTTGGGCATCATCGCTTATGAGCTTTTGACCGGTCATCACCCTTTCCCTGAACTAGTTGAGATGTCAATGACCGAGTTGAGCGACTTCCGTGCGACGAGCCGCGTACCGCCGCTGCGGCGGCATCTTAAGGACTTGCCCGCTGACCTGGACCGTGTGATTCAAACAGCGACCCACCTGGATGTGTCTGAACGCTATGATGACGCGCTGACCATGATGCGCGAGTTTCAGCGTACCACTTTGTTTGATGGTGACGCCAGCAGCACGTTCTTGACGATTGTTTCCAGTGATGATGTGATCGTTAATCCTTACATCGGGCTGCGCGCTTTTCAAGAGAGTGACGAGGCCAACTTTTTCGGGCGCGAGGCTTTGGTGCAGCGTTTAGCCAACCGCCTGCGCGAAACCACGCCTTATGCGCGCTTTCTGGCGGTGGTTGGTCCTAGTGGCAGCGGCAAATCCAGCGTTGTGAAAGCGGGCTTGATCCCAGCACTGCGACGCGGTGCGCTGCCTAACTCCGAGCATTGGTACTATGACGAGATTGTGCCCGGTACACACCCTTTCAAAGAAGTGGCCTCTTCGCTGCTGAGCCTGGCCTCTACACCACCTGCCAACCTTGAAGAACGTTTGCGCGCTTCTTCACAGGGTTTGTTGGACGTTATCAACGAAGTGCTGCCCGATGATGGGGCGGACTTCGTGTTGTTCATCGACCAGTTTGAGGAGGTCTTCACCCAAGTCAGCGACGAAGAAGAGGTGGCTCAGTTTCTACAGAGCCTCTTCACCGCTGTCACCGATCCACAGACTCGCCTACGGGTTGTCATCACTATTCGCGCGGACTTCTATGATCGTCCACTGCTTCAACCTTACTTGAGTGACTTGGTGCGCGAGCGCACGGAAGTTGTCGTTCCTCTGACGTCTACTGAGCTGGAACGTGTGGTTTTGGAACCTGCACGGCGTGCGGGTCTAACGATTGACAGTGCACTGGTGGCTGCCATTGTCGCCGAAGTGAGAGAACAGTTGGGGGCGCTGCCGCTGCTGCAATACACGCTGAGCGCGTTGTATGATCGCCGCGAGGGAGTGCATATCACCCTTCAGGCTTACCGTGATCTGGGCGGGGTGCGTGGCGCACTCGCCCGCCAGGCTGACCTACTCGTCGAGTCAATGGACAACGCCGAGCGTGAATCCACACGTCAGCTTTTCCTGCGCCTGATTACCCTGGGTGAGGGTACCGAAGACACCCGTCGTCGTGTGCTGCTCAGTGAAGTCAGCAGCCTGACCGACCGTGTCTCCAGCACGGATGGTTCAGCGATCATGCAGCGTGTTATTGACAAGCTGGGCAAGTCACGCTTGCTGACCTTTGACCGTGATCCGGACACGCGCAGTCCCACAGTGGAAGTCACGCATGAGGCGATTATCCGCGAGTGGGGCAAGCTGCGTGATTGGCTGGACGAGAGCCGCAATGACGTGCGTATGCAGCGCAGTTTATCGAGCTTGGCGCAAGAATGGGAAAATTCCGCGCATGACGTAAGCTACTTGCTGCGTGGCATTCGTCTGAATCAGTTTGAGCAGTGGACGCAAATCACCAACTTGCAGCTCACCGCCGCGGAGAACAATTACCTAACGGCCAGTATCGAAGAAGACCGCCGTCGCATACAGGAAGAGCAGGCGCGCCAAGAACGCGAGGAACAGCTTGAGCAGCAGGCCATCAGGCGTCTGCGTCTTCTGGTGTTCGTCATGGGGGCCGCAGTTCTTATGGCGCTCGTTCTGACGACTATCGCTTTCAACGCGACCTTCCGTGCTAACCAAGAAGCTGTATTTGCGCAGAGCATCGCGCTGGAAGCTGTGGCGCGTCAGGTATTTACAGAAGGCAACGGCGACTTGAGCGTGGTGTTGGGCCTGGCGGCCAACGATATCGACAACCCACCCTTACAGTCGCAGCGCACTTTGGCTGACGTCGCGTTTGCACCCGGTACGCGCATGGTGATAGGGGGGAATAATCCTTATGATGAAAGCGACGACGATAACCTAGGCCACAGTGCATGGGTTACTGGGGTGGCCCTCAGCCCCGATGGGAATTACTTGGTGTCCACCTCAACGGATGCGACCGTCCGCTTTTGGGACGCACGAACAGGTGAACGCTTACATGTCAAGTATGATCACCAGGGCGATATCGAAGACTTGACGTTGAATGTCACTGGGCGATTCGCGCTGACCAGCTCACTGGATGGTCGTGTCATTCTGTGGGATGTGAACGAAGGACGCTTGATACGTGTTTTTGACCGGGCTTTCACTTCTGTTCGCAGTGTGATTTTTTCCCCGGACAGCTTGCTAGCATATGGCGGTTTGCGGGATGGTCGCATGGTGGTTTGGGATGTGAGCACTGGCCGCATCCTACATGACATTCAAGCGCATGTGGCTGCTGTACAATCGCTGGATGTTAGCCCGGATGGCAAGTACCTGGTGTCCGGCGGACGTGATGGTACGCTGCGTCTGTGGGACACAGCAACGCGGGAGCTGGTCCGGGAATTCGAAGGACACGCCACGGCCATTTCACGCCTGGCTTATCGCTCTGATGGCAGCCTGTTCGTCAGCGGCTCCACCGATGGTACGGTTTATCTGTGGGACCCTCAAAGCGGCGAACGCATTAGCGAATTTCTGGGTACACAAGGTGAAGTGCGCGATGTGGTCTTTTCACCAGATGGAATGCGCGTGTTTGCCGCATCAAGTGACAACCGTATTTATATCTGGGGTATAGAAAGTCGTCTACCAATTGCATCGTTGCAAGGGCATACGGATACGGTCATGGCTATTGCGCTCAGTTCGGATGGCCGTCAGGCGGTAACTGGCTCCAAAGACTTGAGCATTCGCCTGTGGGATGTGGCCGTAGCAGGGTCTTTAGACCATATTCGGGTTCACAATCTGACCCGCGTCTCTGGCCTTGACTATCGCCAAGCGGGCGGCTTGCTCTATTCAACGGCAGCGGATCGTGTGTTGAGTGTTTACGATGTCGCAACCCAAACGGAAGTCGCGCGTTATGAGCCGATCGATGATCCGCTGTTGTCAATGGCGATCAGTCCAGATGAGACCGAAGCACTGTTGGGTTCTTTAGGCAAGCTGTTCCAATTCGATATACGTACTGGCCAAGTCGTGGGGCAGTTAGAAGGACATACGGGTAGTGTGCAGGCCGTCATCTATTTCGATCAACCTAATCGGGCACTTTCCGGTGACGAAGATGGCCTCATCATCCTCTGGGACTTGAGCACAGGTCAGGAACTACAGCGTTTTGTGGGGCATGAGGGGGCCATACAGGCGATTGCACTGTTAAACGATCAGACCCGTTTTGTGGCGGGCAGCCGTGACGGTACTGCAATCTTGTGGGATGTGGCAACGGGCGAGGTGCAGCGTTTTGACGGTCGTGCTGACTCAGTGTACGGTGTGGCTGTCAACGCAGACAGTACTCAGGTCGTGACCGGCTCTCGCGATGGATCGGTGATTGTATGGGACGTTGAGACTGGCGATGAGGTTGTACGACTGCGTGACAGCGTCGAGCCAGTGTGGGCGGTGGCCTTTCATCCGATCCAGAACTATGTGTTGGCGGGTGCCCTTGATGGAACGGTAATCTTGTGGGATGTGGAGAATACTGCGGCTCGTCTCCGGTTTGGTGGTGGCAACAGCTCGGTCTATCAACTGGATTTCAGCGATGACGGGTCTGTTGCCTACAGTGGGCAGGGGGATGGTTCCATTGTGCAGTGGGCAACCTTTGATATTGCGGGAATGCGTGAATGGACGGCCTCTAATCGCTATGTGCGTGCTTTGAGCTGTGAGGAACGCGAACAGTATCGCGTCGAACCTTACTGTACCCAGTGATGCCGCCGCTGACTCATGCTTATGTAAAGGCCAGCAACCTGGTAGGGTGTTGGCCTTTTTTTGCAGCCTAAACTTCGCTATAATTTTCACAGACTGAGGTCTCAAAAGTGGGTGATGAGTGTCATTGATCTGCATGACATTGTTCGTGATTGATATTTGACACACATCAAGGACGTGTACACTGTTTGATGTTAAACTCACGCTAATTGTTAGCACGAACGAATGGGTTTAGAAGGAGTGGTTCAATGACGAATACGGGATGGGAAAAGCCCGCGGATGCCGCAGTGCTTCCGAGTCAAGGCACGTTGAACTGGAAGTTTATTCTGGGTGGTGTGCTGCTCTTGGGAGCGGTAGGCTATCTCATTGTTTCCGGCACGATTGCTGGTGCCGCCTACTTTATCACCGTTGATGACCTGATGAGCAGTGATGAGTTTGTCGGGCAGACGGTGCGCATTAGTGGGGCCGTTATCGGCGATACGATTGTCTACGATGAAGAGAACTTGATTATCGACTTTACGATCGCGCATGTACCAACGGAAACCGAGGACCTGGGCTATGCGCTGTATCTGGCAGCCAACGGCCTCACTGAAGCCAAAACCGTGCTAGTACACATCGAAAACCAGGTTAAACCGGACCTGCTTCAGCATGAAGCCCAAGCGATTCTTTCCGGGCAGTTGGGCAGTGATGGCGTGTTTTATGCCAGTGAACTGCTGCTAAAGTGTCCCAGCCGCTTTGGTGAAGAGTTGCCGACCCATGAAGAGCTGGAATCGGCTGAAGTGGGAGCTGGGGCGTAAACACATGCTGGCTGAAATTGGAATTATCACCACGACACTGGCGCTGTTGGCAGCGTTCTACGCAGTTGTGGCTTCAGTGCAGGGCGCACGAACTCATAACGATGGCATGATTGCCAGCGCACGCAACGCTACATTGTTGAACTTCGCACTGCTCAGTATTGCCATTACCGCGTTGGCGGTTGCCATTATGACTGAACAGTATCAAATCGGTTATGTGTGGTCTGTAACCAGCCCGGATATGCCGGACTTTTTTCGGCTGACGGCGCTTTGGGGGTCACAGGCTGGGTCGCTGCTTTTCTGGAACTTCCTGATGAGTGGCTTCGCGGTGGCGGCTGTGCTGTTGAACTGGAAAAGCCACCACCGTTTGATGCCAGGCGTCATTACCGTAACCATGGCAATTACGGCTACTTTCCTGATGCTGACGGTGTTCTTGGAGAACCCCTTTAACCGTTTCTGGATTGTGGACGGTGGGCAGACGGTTGAAGCCGCCCTGATCCCGTCAAACAGCATTGTGCCCCCCGCAGATATGTTGGCGTCGTCGGCCCGTGGACTGAACCCGCTCCTGCGGCACTTTGGTATGGCGATCCACCCGCCCATGCTCTACCTGGGCTTCATCGGCTATATCATTCCCTTTGCCTTTGCGATGTCAGCGCTGGCATCAGGGGAGCTGTCTTCCAACTGGATCAAAGCCTCACGGCGTTGGTCTCTGGTGGCTTGGCTTTTCCTCAGCCTGGGCTTGATTTTAGGCGGTCGATGGGCTTATGACGTGCTGGGCTGGGGTGGCTACTGGGGCTGGGACCCGGTCGAAAATGCGGCCTTCCTGCCTTGGTTGGTGGGTACCGCGTTCCTACACAGCGTCATGATCCAGGAAAAACGCGGGATGCTCAAGGTGTGGAACATGTTTCTTATGATCGGCACGTTTTCTGCCGTGATGTTTGCTACCTTCGCCACTCGCAGCGGTTTGATTGAAAGCGTGCACAGCTTCGCACGAAGCGAAGTCGGCCTGCCGATGTTCTTGATGTGGTTTGTCATCACTTTGATCTCGGTTTGGTTGGTGCTATGGCGGCGCAGTCGTGGGGAGCTGCGCGATGACCATCGCATCACTAGCTTCTTCAGCCGGGAGGCGCTGTTTTTGCTGAACAACTTCGTGTTCCTGGCACTGTTCATTGCTATTTTCTGGGGTAGCTTTGGCGCACCGATTATCTCCGAGCTGTTCCTGGATACCAACATCACCTTAGGTGTTGATTACTTCATGCAGGTGACGCCGCCGCTGTTTGCGCTGTTGTACATTCTGATGGGTGTTGCGCCACTTTCCGCCTGGGGTGCGAACTCGCTGCATCGCATGGGGCATGCTTCTGTTGTCCCGGTTGTGCTCACGCTCGTCACGCTGGCTTTCTTCGTGCTGGGTGGCATGGGCACCGCTCTCGCCTTGGTGGCCTACGGGATCGTAGCCTTTGCAGGCTGGGTGGCCGCTTATGAAACCTATCGCGGCATCAATGCCCGTATGCGCGCGCACGGCGAAACCTTCTTCCAGGCAACCCGTGCGATCTTTTCCCGTAACCCGCGTCGTTATGGGGGCTATATGATCCACTTCGGTGTTGCCATCATCGGTATCGGCGTGATTGGCAGCACGCTTTTCCAGGTGGAAACACAGCAGACGATCGGCGTCGGCGACAGCATCGCGATCAGTGGTTATACGCTGACCTATGACGCCTTCGAGGGGGGACAGGTGGCGAATGATGGCCGCATCATGGACATCGCCAATGTGACTGTCAGCCGCAACGGGCAGGACCTAGCCACGCTGCGCCCTCGTCGTGATTTCTTTCCCAATCAGCGTGACATGAACACCATGACAATTGCCGCTGCTCATAGCACACTTGAGAACGACTTCTATGTGCTGCTGGTCGGTTGGGAAGAAATTGGACTTCAGTTTGCGACCTTCAAGGTGTATGTCAACCCGCTGGTGAACTTGATCTGGTGGGGCAGCTTCATCCTGATCCTTGGCACGGTCATCTCGGTATGGAGCCAAGGTGTGCTGCCTGCGGAAGTGCGTCAGCGCACGCCGCTGCGGATACAGGGAGCGGGGGCCAGCGCATGAACACACGAGCTGCGTTTTTCGCGGGGCTGATCTTTCTGATTCTTTGGGCACCGATGGCGGTGCTGGCACAGGAGGACACGGGGCCGACGCTTCATGTGGATCCGGCTGAGATCGATACCGGCGGCATCACCGATGACAACGTGAACGATGTCGCCGAACAACTCTACTGCCCGGTGTGTGAGAACATTCCGCTGGATGACTGCGGTACGGCAGCGTGTAACGACTGGCGTGAAGAGATTCGCTTACAGCTTGCCCAGGGCATGGGGGAAGAAGCCATTATCGATGACTTCATCCGCCGTTTTGGACAGCGCGTGGTTGGCACCCCCCAGGACCCATTGCTGCGCGCCATTTCATTGGTGACACCCTGGCTGTTAGTCGGTGGTTCAATGCTGATTTTGGGCTGGGTGCTGCTTCAATGGCGAGGTGGACGCGACGAACATATCCTGGACCGCGCGACGATCCAGCAGGAAAACGCTGCTGACTCGCTGCGTGCGCGCTTGGAGCGTGATGTGCATGGATAATGTCCTAACCAAGAGAGCAGACGAGAACAGAATACGATGAGCGACGAAATCTTTGACATCCTTGATGAGCCGAAGCCGAAGCCCCGTCAGCGCAAGGGCGGCTTGGACTTCGGCTCTGTGGTGCTGTTGATGGGTATCGTGGCCGTGGGCATTGTCGTGGTGGTACAGCTTTTCGCTGCTAACGCAGGCCGCCCTGAAGGTCAAGCGCCAGACTTTCCCTTCACGACTTTTGATGGACAGGAGATGCGCCTGTCGGACTTTAGAGGCCAAGTGGTGATGCTCAACTTCTGGGCGAGCTGGTGTGCTCCTTGTCGTGACGAAGCGCCGGAGCTGCAATCTGCTTGGGAGCACTACGCGGACACGGGTGAGGTTGTGTTCCTGGGTATTGCATACGCCGACAACGGGCCGCAGTCTATCGCGTACATGGATGAATACGACATCACCTACCTGAACGCCCCGGACTTAGGCACACGCATCTCCGATGTGTATGGAATCACAGGCGTGCCAGAAACCTATGTGATCGATCAAGAGGGCAACATTGCCCAGTTCTTTTTCGCCGGCGTAGGTGAAGCAGATCTGCGTGCTGTGATTGATCCGCTGTTGGGCGGCGGTACTGCGTCAGAAGGGAGTACGGGATGAGTATAGCGGGTACACTCATCGGTGTTGTTATGCTGCTGTTCAGCGCGATCTGGGTACTGTATCCCATACTGCGCCGTGAGCAGGCACGTCCAGTGCAGGAAGAGGCTCTGCTCAAGCAGCACGAGCGGCTGTTGGTCTATTACGAACAGGTACTGGCCAGCATCCGTGACCTAGATGAAGACCTTGCCATTGGCAAGATTGCCGACGATGAGCATCATCACGAACGTGAGCAGTGGGTGCAGCGTGGCATGATTATCCTGAGCGCACTGGATGAATTGGACAAGCGTGGTGTGATGGTGGCTGAAGACGTTACAGACGACGAAGACATTGATCATGCCATCGAAGACATGATTGCGCAGTATGCGAAGGCGGCTTCGTCGTAGTAAGCACAGTATCGACTCAAGGGTTCTGGTTCTAACGCGGCGGCCTGCACATCATGAGGCTGCCGCGTTTTGCCTATTTACCCCGCCCGCATCTGGACTAAACTACAAGCGGACGCAGTTGTTTGACTCGTTTCTTTCCTGAACAAGAGAGGTTTCTGATGACCAAAATCGCGTTTATCGGCGCAGGCAGCACGGTTTTCGCCAAGAATCTCATGGGTGACATCCTGAGCTTTCCAGAACTGCGTGAGGTAACGCTCAGCTTGATGGACATTGATGCCCAGCGCCTGCACACCTCGGAGGTCGTGGCGCATAAGGTCGCACAGGCGGTAGGAGCACAGCCGATTATTGAGACTACAACCGACCGTCGCGAAGCACTGGCTGGTGCTGACTACGTAATCTGCATGATTCAGGTAGGCGGTTACAAACCGAGCACAGTGATTGACTTTGACATCCCGAAGAAGTACGGCTTACGCCAGACTATCGCGGATACGCTGGGTATCGGCGGCATTATGCGCGGTCTGCGGACGATCCCGGTGCTGCTGGACATCCTGGGCGACATGGAAGACCTGTGCCCCACTGCGCTCTTTATCAACTACGTGAACCCCATGGCGATGAACCAATGGGCCATGAGCCGTGCCAGCAAGATCAAGACGGTGGGGCTGTGTCACAGCGTGCCCGGCACTGCCCGCGAGCTGGCTGAGGACATCGGTGTACCAGTGGAAGACATCAGCTACCGGGTGGCAGGCATCAACCACATGGCCTTCTACCTGGACTTCCGCCACAAGCACACCGGTGAGGACCTCTACCCATTGATCCGCAAAGTGGCAGAAGAGGGCCGGATGCCGACACACAATCGCGTGCGCTATGAGATGTTTCAGCGCTTGGGCTATTTCGTCACTGAGTCTAGCGAGCATTTCAGCGAGTACGTGCCCTGGTTCATCAAGCGGGATCGCCCCGATTTGATTGAACAGTTCAACATCCCGCTGGATGAGTACATCCGCCGCTGTGAGGTGCAAATCGAAGAGTGGGAGGCGCTGCGTCACGAGCTGGAAGACGAGGGTAAATCGGTAGCAGTTGAGCGCAGTGTGGAGTACGGCTCGCTGATTATTCACAGTATGGAGACCGGCATCCCGCGCACGGTCTACGGCAATGTGCCTAATCGCGGCATCATCACGAACTTGCCCGACGGCTGCTCGGTGGAAGTGCCGTGCCTGGTGGATGGCAACGGCATTCAGCCTACTTTGATCGGTGACCTGCCGCCGCACTTGGCTGCCATGATGCAAACGAACATCAACGTCCAGGCGCTGACCGTAGAAGCCGCTTTGACGAGTAAGCGCGAGCACGTCTATCACGCCGCAATGCTGGACCCGCATACCGCCGCTGAACTGTCGTTGGATCAAATCTGGGCCTTAGTCGATGATTTGATCGCGGCACATGGCGAGTGGCTGCCCGTTTTTAGTTAGGATCGAATGATGAGCACACGTCGTTTGAACGTCGGAATGCTATCCACACGCCTGGCTGGTGTGGACGGTGTCAGCCTGGAGACGACCAAGGTCGCGCAGGCCTTCCGTGAAATGGAGCACCAGGTCTTCTACATGGCAGGCGAACTGGAAACAGACGGCCCGCCGGGGATGCTGGTGCCAGAGATGCACTTCGCGCATGAAACAGCACGGCGGATGCACGATCAGGCTTTTTCTGGCAGCATGCCGGACCCCGTACTGACCCATGAAATCTACGCTATGGCTGACCACCTGCGCGGGAAGATCGCGGGCTTTGTCGAACAGTACAGCATTGATCTGCTGATCTCCCAGAATGCGTCTTGCATCCCGATGAACTTGGCCCTGGGCGTGGCGATCCGGGATTACGCTGCCCGCACGCACATCCCCTTGATCGCTCATAACCACGATTTCTATTGGGAGCGGGAGCGCTTCTTGAGCAACCGGGTACAGGACATCCTCAACGATGCTTTTCCACCCAAGCTGAGCAACGCCCGGCACTGGGTGATTAGCACCATTACGCAGCGTCACCTCAAGGCCTGGCATGGCATCGATGCCGCGTATCTCCCCAACGTGTTTGATTATGCCAATCCTCCCGCGCCGCTGGACTCCTATGCCATGCGAGTCCGTGAGGTGCTGGGCCTGGATGACGACGATCTCATCGTTTTGCAGCCGACGCGCGTAGTACGGCGTAAAGGGATCGAGAAAGCTATCGAGCTGATGGAACGCCTTGATGATCCACGTTTGGTTCTGCTGCTGACGGGTGAAGGATCGGACGAACCCGGCGGTTATGCTGAATGGCTGGGGCGTCTGGCGCGCCAGGCGGGGATACGCCATCGCTTCATCGGTGAGTATGTCGGCAGTCAACGCGGGACCACTGAAGACGGCCAGCCGGTCTTCGCGCTGTGGGACCTGTATCCCCATGCCCACATTGTCACTTATCCCAGCGTGTATGAGGGCTTCGGCAATGCGCTGCTAGAAACGCTCTACTTTCGCAAGCCCTTGGTCGTGCACACCTACCCGGTTTACAAAGCCAACATCCGCAGCGTGGGCGTGCAGGCGGTAGAGTTCTCGCACGACATCACCCCACAAACTCTGCAAGCGGTGCAGCGTTTGATTGACGATGCCGCCTACCGTGAGGCGATGGTCGAGGCGAACTACCGAGTCGCCGAGCAGCATTTTTCCTATGCCGTGCTGCGTCAGCTCATCACGGATACGTTGAAGTCCTTCGGCTGGGGCTGATTGCTGGTTATTCCTGTTCGGCGGTTTTGGCTTCTTCAAGCAGACGGTGAAGCATGGCGATGTTACGCTGTTTGCCGGGGTCGCGTAGGCTGCGGGCGCTGGGTGTGAAGTAGCGATGACCGCTGAGGAATTCAATCTGGAAGGCGAACCATGCGCTGTCGCTGTAGGTGATCCCTGCGGTGGCGGCGCGTTCACTGCGTAGGGCGAAGCTGCGCTCCAGGAAATTTTCCGCACCCAATGAAAAAAGGTCTGCGTCCGCCATGATCGCTTCGGCGCGCGTGTGTGGGGTTTGGGGCAGTTTTGTTGCCATGATGATGTTGGCAATGACGTCAATCTGCGAAGGGGTATAGCCGAAGCGAGGCAGCACCTCACGCACGATCTGCACGCCGACCATCTCATGTTCGTCAAGCTGCCGGGTGAAGCCGATGTCATGGTAGTAGACGGCGGTCTGTAGCAGCCTCAGTTCCGGGTCGCTGAGTCCTGATTGCGGAGCCATCAAGTCAACCGCCTCTGCAACTTCCTCAAAAGTGTGGTAGAGCGAATGGTAGGTGAGGTAGGGTTTGAGCTGCGTGCTGAGTACTTGGTGTGCGTATTGTTTGGCCGCTTCAAAATCCATGCTTTGCCTGTACCTACCTCAAGATCAGTGCGCCGTTCAGTATGATGATTATAATGCATTCCTTGGAACGTGACAGTCTACCCTGACAAATTTTAGGTCAAAAGACTTGTCTGAGTATTGCCTACTACTCACGGGTTGTGACAACTTTGAAACATTATTTACGTTATTGGGTTGTATTCTTCAGATGTCATGGTTTATGATATTGTTTGTCTTTGTTTTACCTTATCATAATTGTTCTGTGACGGCCCATGACGAAAATCCTGTACATTGAGGACAATCACATCAACATCTGTTTGTTGGAGCGCATGGTGCGGCGTCTGGACTATCGTGTAGTGACTGCCACAAAGGGTGCGGAAGGCCTATTGCGCTTTGCAGATGATCGACCTGACGTGGTGATTGTTGATTATCGATTGCCTGATATGCGCGGTACGGAAGTCATTCAACATATCCGTCAGAGTCCTGGATACCCTGTGCCGATCATCGTGCTCACAGCCGATCACAGTGCTGCTGCGCGCCGCGAGTGCGATGAGGCGGGTTGTGATGCGTTTATCACCAAGCCGATTAAACGCGATCAATTGCACCGCGCTCTCAAACGGGTCATCCCGCACTCAATCTAAGGACGTTGGTTTTTCGATCTCCTCGATGCGCCGCCGCAGTTCCAGCACATCATTAGCACGCTCCCTCAAATTTGAGGTCAAAACGCGAACGATGCCGCGCATGATTTCGGCGTGATCGGCCATGAGTTCGAAGAAAGGCGCTTGATCCAGCCGGAAGAGCCGCGTGTCGTTAACGGCAGTGACAGAGGCCGTGCGCGGTTCGGGGTCTAGCAGCGCCATCTCGCCGAAAACGCTGCCTGTCTCCAGCAGGTTCAGTGTGCGGTCACCATCGTGCACACGCACAAAGCCCGACACAACGACGTACATGCTTGTCCCCATTTCCCCTTTAGTGATGATGGCCTCACCCGTTGCTACTTCAAGCTCGCGCGTGATGGTCGCTACCTGTGCCAGGATGTCGTTAGGGATGTTGGTGAACAACGGTGCGGTTTGCAGGGTAATGATTTTCTCTATCGTTGATAACATTTTGTCGCCTTCTCTTTTGTCAGGTGCCTCTAGGTACCCCCCGCGTTCGATGATTGGCAGCACTTGCAGCGCGGTTTCGCGCAGGATCACCTCGTTGGAACTCAGTGCGTATTTCAGTGACTTGTATGCATACCGCATGCCCAGTCGGCCCGCTGTGTAGATAGCCGCAGCTTTGATCCAAGTGGGTAGATGCGCTTCATTAGGGTCGTTGATTTCGTCAAAGATTTGTGTCAAGCGTTCGTCACGCGACATGCGTGCCTGCGGAAACACACTGCCCATGCGCTGAAGCTGCTGCTGCAAGGGGTTTTCGCTCAGCAGGGGGATGACCAGACGCTTGTATTCTTGAGGCAGCAGTGTATCCACCAGCTCTAAGGCATAATCGCGTTGGGTACTGCTGCCATAAAGATAGGCATGGTAGGCGCTCATGACAGTGTGGTGGTCAAACAGGAAGCTCAGCAGGAAGAACAAGCGCTCGCGCACGTAGTGCAGTTCATGGATCAGTGAATCGCTTAATAGATACACGCGCGCGTCACTGCCGATGTCATGAACAGCGGCTAACAACCATGTCGCCTCTGCGGCTTCCAGTTCCAGCCGCTTTTCAATGCGAATAATGTCGTTAGTTTGGTAGCGTTTCAGGCTCAGTGTGCGCAGAATTTCGCTGCGCACACGCGGTTCAGGGAAGTCGATATAGCGTGTGAGCAGGGTCTCGGTGCGTGGATCATCAATCCTGCCGATGATTCGCACGACCTGTATTAACTGTTCACGCGTTGATGCCTGTGGGTCTGTTTGCGTGATGCGGTCCTGGTTCGACTTCAGCGGCAGTTGGATTTCAGTTGCCAAGCGTACCGTGTATTCGGAAAGCAGCGGCATCGCTTCTGCGCCGACGTTGATCAGTGCGCGCCGTGCGGCTGGGCGTGATCCTGGCACCCGCAGTGCGGCCAAGATGTGTTCCCACAGTGCTGGGTGCTTGATCTTTCCCGCGGCTTCCAGGGCGGCAGCACGCACCTCACTGTTGCTGTCACGCAGCAGCGGAATGACCGGTTGATAGAAATTGCGGATGCCTACTTCACCTAGGACTTCCGCGCCTAACTGACGGTCCTCTGGGGAGTCTGACTGATTCAGGCGGATCAACTCATGCCCAGCGGCCAGCACACCCTCGATCCCGCCATGACGCAGCAGGCCGACCATCGCTCCCCGTCGCACGGGGCGTTCATTGCTTTGCATGGCGCTGGTGAGGCGATCAAAGCCGCTCTCTTCGTCTATTGCGATCAAAGCGCGCAGTGCGTATTCCTTTACATGTATGTTCTTCTCCCAGCGCAGAATTGCCAGCAGCAGCATGGGGTTCATTGGGGGCTTGAATGCCTCGATCCGGCGCAGTGCCTCTTGTCGGACGAGGCGCGAGGGGTGTTTCAGCAGCGTGTCTAGTTCGGGCACGATGTAAGCGGTGATGCCCTGGCTGGTGCTGAGTTGTTCGAGCAGATCCATGGCGTAGATCACTTCGCCAGGGTTTTCACTGTGCAGCTTCTGGCGCAGGAAATCGACCGTAGAGGCGTCTTCATCGCGCAAGACATCGCTGGAAAGCGTGCGCTGTTCGACTGAAACGCGCAGGGTGGCAACGTATTCGCGGTAGGTCAACAGCGCGACTGTGAGCCAGCCGATGCCAATCAGCAGCATGATCGCCGGGCCGGTTAAGGGGGTGAAAGTGCCCGTTAGCGCGAAGAAGGACAGCAGGCCGCCAGCGAGCAAAGCGGTAATCGGGGAGCCATTGCCTTCGACGAGAAACAAGGCTGATGCGCGCAGTCGGGCGGGTAAGGGTTGATATAGTACACGGGTCGCGCTGTCGTTAATGCCCTCGCGCAGGGTCTCTTCGCCGTACTTGGTGAAGATCACCAGCCAGAAGAACAGCGCGGCAGCGTCGCCCAGTGTCAAGCCGACAATCAGGGTGCCCAGGTTGCTTAGCAAGAATACAGTGGGCAGTGTCAGCAGGCCAACGCGCATTCCGTAGCGCGTCATGATGCGCCCAGCAAAGAAGAAGCGGAACAGCATTTGGAAGACCGCAGTCACACCGAAGGCCACGCCCATGAAATTGGCGATGGCATCTTTGTCGCCCAAAAAGCGCGCGTCAAGGCGATCGAAAAGCGTGTAATCCACAACGTAGTTGCCGCCGCGCGTTAAGATAAACAGCACCAACAACAGCAGGATATAGCGGTGTTGCAGTGGGTTTAGCGTTTGTTTTTCGGCTGACGCGGTGTCGTCGTCATGCGTTTGGGTGGGCTTGTCGGAGGATTGGAGCTGGTCTCGGTATTGACGCTGAATGACCCGTGTGACCAGCATCGCACCTAGAATGGCGGCTGCTGCCACAAAATACATGTTAATGGTGCCAAATTGCGCAGTGACTAAAGGCACGGTAAAGGTGCCGCTGATGCTGGCAATCACCAGCCCTCCAGCGATCAAGCTGAAAAGGCGTTTGCCCTGTTCCAAACTGAAAAGGCGATTTGCCAGGCCCCAATAACCCCAGAAGATCAAGCGATTAATGACCGGCATCCACATCAACAGGGTGAAGGCAAACCACGCGGCGTCGATCACAGTCAAGGCCAGCCTCACAGCTAACACCAGCGCGATGGCAAAGAGCAGTGTGCCAGTCAGCAGTACGGATTGACGCGCGCGACGTTCTGCGGCGGAATAGATAACCCTCGTGAAGATCATCGCGAAGCCTGCGCCCAAGATTACGAAGGGAAAATCAGCAGCGGTGAAGTTTTCTAAGAAGGTGGCGCTGCTGGCGATATAAAAGTAGTCCAGGGCCACGCCGATGAAAGCCGAGTAAAGGATCATGAGTGTGACTAAGCGCCCTTCACCTGGTTTGAGGTTGAACAATGCGCTTAGTCGGTCGGTGAAGCTGGGGGACATAGTTTTCTTGTTATCCGTTGGTGCCGCTTACCGGTATTTGTACGTCACATTATACACGGCCTTTGGTGATGTGCTTCTGAGCATGGAGCGGACAGGCATTTAGAGTCTGCGCCACAGCCACAAGACCTGGTAAGGGGCCAGCACAGCCTGCGGGCCATTGAAAGGTGTGCTGCTGAGGTGGTCATACCAAGGCCCTTGGTGTGGCAGCTTGACGGTGTGTGCTTGCCCGGTAACATTGTGCAGCGCCAAGACCTGCGCTGATCCATCGCGGCTTGTGCGTTCTACAGCGAAAGCCTGCGCTCCCAAGTCGAGGATGCGCTGTGGTGCCAAGGGGTGGAAGGCTGGCTGAGTGGTGCGAATTTCCAAAAGGCGGCGGTAGGCGCTATAGACTCGCTGGCGCAGCGTGCCGGTCTGTTCTAGTTCTGCGGTGAGTGCTGTGGCGTCCAGCTTTTCACGGTTGATGCTGCGCTTGTGTCCTGTTCGTGCCATGCCTGCGTGGTCACTACGTGAACCGAAAAGGCTGTGGAAGTAAATGCCAGGGATTCCGGCCAAAGCTAACGGGATTGCCTGTGACACCATGAAACGCTTGACTGCTGTGTCCGGGTCGGTGGTGGTGATGTCTGGGTGGGTGATGGCGTCGAAGTAGTTGATGTTGAGTTCATAGGGGCTTTCGGCACCGTTGCTTTGGGTGCGGAAGCTGACCGCGCCGCCATGATCGATCGTGCGTTGAACAAGTGCGGAGACTTCATCATCGCTGATGAGACCGCTAACGGGACGCAAGCCGATGCCATCGTGCGACCCGGTGAAGTTGAAGAAGGTGGTGTTGTCGCTGGGCGTTTGCAAGGTATCTGCCCATTGGCTCAGTACCTCAGCACTGCCCTGTGTCATGGTATGCAGCACCAGCGGTGGCAGTGGAAACTGATAGACCATTTGTGCCTCGTTGTATCCATCACCGAAGTAGCTGATGTTTTCGGTGTGGGGGACGTTGGTCTCGCTGATGAGGATGGTGCCAGGGGCTGCCAGGTCCAGTGCCTCGCGCATGACTTGGATGAGCAGGTGCGCCTTTTCGTGATGAATGCAGCTTGTGCCGAGTTCTTTCCAGATGAACGCGATGGCATCTAGGCGGATGAGTGATGCTCCCTGGGTCACGTAGAAGAGCAGGATGTCAACCAGGGCCACGAGCACGTCAGGGTTCGCGTAGTTGAGGTCGATCTGATCGGCACTGAAGGTTGTCCAGACGTGTTTTGTGCCGCTTGGGGTTTCTACCGAGGTCAGCAGTGGCAGTGTCCGAGGGCGCACCACCATGGAGAGGTCTACTTCAGGGTCCACCACGGTGAAATAATTGCGGTAAGGCGCTTCGTCGCGTAAAAAGGCCTGGAACCACCCGCTTTGTGCTGAGATGTGGTTGAACACGGCATCAAACATTAAGCGAAAGTCTTGGTCGATGCGGCGTATGTCGTCCCAGGTGCCCAGTTCCGGGTTGACTGCACGATAATCGATCACAGAAAAGCCGTCGTCCGATGAGTAGGGATAGAAGGGCAGAATGTGCACCGCTGGTACTATTGGGGCGGCGTAGGCTTGTAGAAAGCGGTGCAGCGCAGCCAGGGGGGGCATGTCTTTGGCGTACAGCATGTCCCCGTAGGTGATGAGGATACTATCACGCTCTGTGAGCTGCAAAGTGTTTGCTGTGACGGTCTTGACTGTGGGTGGGTTGGTTTGCTGATGCGCTTGAACCAGCGCCATCAAGCGTTGATACGTTGTGCCAGCTTGTGCTTCGCCATAGATGCGTGTGAGCTTGGCGCGCATTGAATCCACCATGAGCTGCGGCCCCTTTAGTGCGTGTGATGAAAACCAAGAATTTATAATGACGTTTGAGTCGCGATTATACCATTCTTTTGTGAACTGGCTTAGCGTTTTCATGGGGTATACTCCAAGTTATAAACGTAAAGTTGCTGGGAGGTCGCCATGTGTTTGGGGCGGCGCTGGATGTTTTTGGGGTTGATGGCTGTGTGCTGCATGGGCCTGGGTGCAGGGATTGCTGCACAACAGCAGGGGCGCGTGCTGGCTGGTGAGGCTTTAGTTGCGCTGCATAACCGACCTGACGAGACTGCGCTGGTGATTGCCTATCTGGGGCCGGACTTACTTGTGATCGTTCTGCGCACTGAAGGGAATTGGCATGAGGTGCGCACACAGAGCGGCCTGCAAGGCTGGGTACCGATGGCTACAGTGCGCCTCAATAGTGTCGAGGCGCTAGGCCGCAGCGGGGCTGCCATCGTGAATCCGCTGCCAGACCCTGTTGTTGCGCGGCTGCATGAGGTTTTCGCGGTGGGGCAGGCACTTGGTAATCACCCAGATGTATTTTCTAAAGTAGGTGACAGTATCACAGTTTCCCGTAGCTTCTTGCATCCCATTGGGGCCGGGCAGGTTGACCTGGCGGCATTCAGCGCTTTGCAGCGCACAGTAGATTACTTCGATGCCAACCCAGTGCGCGGCGGAGATTCGTTTCGTAACATGAGCCTAGCGGCTGGCGTGGGATGGACAGCCGCAGACCTTCTTGACCCGACTAACGCCGATTCCCGTTACTGTCGGGTTGGGGAAAGCCCGCTGGCATGTGAATATCGAGCCACTAAACCTTCCTATGCGTTGATTATGGTGGGAACCAACGACGTGGGTTATGTGCCTTTGGAAATCTACCGCGTTAACCTGCTGGACATCATGACGATCACAAAAGCTGCTGGGGTCATTCCCATTTTTAGCACCATTCCCGCGCAGCCACGCAATGCTGAGCGTGTGAATACGTTCAATGCGACCATCCGTGAATTTACTGCGGCGAATATGCTGCCCTTGTGGGAATATGCCCAGCCTTCGTTGTCGCTGCCCAATCAAGGGCTGACCAGCGATCAAATCCATCCTTCTACACCGCCGGGTGGCTATGGTGCAGTGGCCGTCTTTACTGAGGGTAACCTGCGTTATGGCTACACGCTGCGCAACCTGACCGCACTCCAGGTGCTGGACCAGGTTTCACAGTATCTGCGTTGAGCCGGGCGGTGTATGTGTTTACGTGAGTGGCGGGTTAGACGCTGCTTTTCACGCTTGTCTTACTTATTTGCCCGCTCCGGCTGTGACACTTGACACCCCAGCATAGGGTCATTTATCAATGCCGCCCAAAGCCTGCTCATTTTACACTAAGTGATAAGCATATCACGCTGTGTCGTGTGCGCTTCAAAATATTAAGATAAATATAAAATTAGTGTAAAATATACATATGACACTATGGTCAATACAGATAAATTGCACAATTAAATTGCAGTCTTTTTAACCTCAAGCCCAGAACGAATAGGAGGGCACAATGAAACAAAGCAGCACTGACCTCGCGCTGCCTTCAGATGACAAGCGCTGGCGCATTGTCAACGCAACCATGCGGCGCCATGGTTACGCACCTGCTGCGCTGATTGAAACGCTGCATACAGTGCAGGAATCCTTCGGCTATCTGGACGAAATCTCTCTCAAATACGTGGCATCCAGCCTGCGAGTACCGCTTAGTCGGGCTTACGGTGTCGTGACCTTTTACCACTTCTTTAGCCTGCGTCCGCCTGGTGAGCATTCCTGTGTGATCTGCACTGGTACGGCCTGTTACATCAAGGGCAGTTTGGGGATTCTGGATGCACTGTCTGATGCCTTCCATGTGGAGCCGGGTGAAACGAGTGATGACGGGCGTTTGTCCTTGTTGACGGCGCGGTGTATGGGGTCTTGTGGTTTGGCACCAGCTGCGGTCATTGACGATGAGGTGACCGGTAAGCTGACTGTTGAGAGCGCTATTGAAGTGATTCGGAGGCGTTTAGATGAGTAATGGTCATGTGATTGACTACGAGGACCTGCTGCAAATCGCCTCCGATGAGAAGGCTGCCCAGCAGCAGTACCGCCATCGCTTGAACGTCTGTATGTCTACTGGTTGCTTAGCCTCCGGCAGTGATGCCATCAAAGCACGCTTGGAGGATGAAGTTAAACAGAGTGGGCGTCAGGGTACATGTAAGATCAAAGGGGTGGGCTGCATGGGGTTGTGTGGCAGCGGCCCCTTAGTCAGCATTGAGACACAAAACGTACTGTATCATTCCGTGGAGGAAAGCGACGCGCCAGCCATCATTGAGCATCTGGACGCGCATCCGCTGCGGCATTTGCAAATTGCCACCGACTCGCCTTTCTTTCGCCGCCAAGTGCACATTGTGCGCGAGAATTCCGGCAAGATTGATCCTGAGCACATCGAGGATTACATCGCAGCGGGGGGCTACCGTGCGCTGCACAAAGTGCTGACAGAGCTGATGCCGGTGGGGGTCATCAATGAGATTACCCGCAGCGGTCTGCGTGGGCGCGGCGGTGCAGGCTATCCAACCGGCCTAAAGTGGAGCACTGTCGCCAAAGCACAGGGCACACAGAAATACGTAGTCTGCAATGGTGATGAGGGCGATCCGGGTGCCTTTATGGACCGCTCCGCCATGGAAGCGGACCCGCACTCCATTTTGGAAGGCATGACCATTGCCGGTTACGCAGTCGGCGCGGACCACGGCTACATCTATGTCCGGGCTGAATATCCATTGGCGATTGCGCGCTTGACCAAGGCCATTCGTCAAGCCAACCGCATGGGTACGTTAGGCAAGAATATCTTTGGTACCCCGTTTAACTTCACTATTGAGATACGCCTGGGTGCAGGGGCTTTTGTGTGTGGTGAAGAGACCGCACTCTTGGCCTCCATCGAAGGGCTGCGCGGTACGCCGCGCCCACGTCCACCATACCCGGCGGTCAAGGGGTTGTGGGGCCACCCGACGCTCATCAACAACGTTGAAACCTTCGCCAACGTCGCGCCCATTCTCCGCAATGGCAGCGATTGGTTTGCTAGTGTGGGCACCAGCAAGAGCCGTGGCACCAAGGTCTTTGCGCTGTCGGGCAAAGTGAAAAATGTCGGCTTGATCGAGGTCCCTATGGGGATCACGCTGGAAGAGATCGTCTTTGACATTGGTGGGGGTATCCCTGATGGCGGGCGCCTCAAAGCCGTGCAGACAGGTGGACCGTCCGGCGGTTGTATCCCGGAGGAATTTCTGGACACTTCGGTCGATTACGAGTCTCTGCGGGAGCTGGGATCGATCATGGGGTCGGGGGGCATGATCGTCATGGACGACTCCTCGTCCATGGTGGACGTAGCTAAATACTTCATGGAATTTTGCATGACCGAGTCCTGTGGAAAGTGCGTCCCGTGCCGTGTGGGCACCGCGCAGATGTACGACCTGCTCGACCGCTTCACCCGCCAAGTGGCTACCACTCACGACTTGCAACAGCTCGAAGCCTTGTGCGCCATGGTACAGGAAACCAGCTTGTGTGGCTTGGGGCAGTCCGCACCAAACCCTGTGCTCAGCACGCTGCGCTACTTCCGCGAAGAATATGAGGCCTGCATCCGCAGCCCACAGGCCGCCACAGATTGACGGTGCACAGGAAAGGAGATTGAACGCCGATGACCGTTGTAACTCTCAAGATTGATGATGTAGACGTCAGTGGGCGTGATGATGAGACGATCCTGGAAATTGCCCAGGAGAACGCACTGTATATCCCGACCTTGTGTCACCTGGAAGGGCTGACGCCGGTTGGTTCATGTCGGCTGTGTCTGGTGGAGGTCAAAGGGACCAATAAGCTGCTGCCCGCTTGTGTGACGCGCGTGCGGGAAGGCATGGAAGTTTGCACTGACTCAGAGCGTTTACAACAATACCGGCGCACGATCCTTGAGATGCTCTTCGTCGAAGGAAATCATGTCTGTGCGGTGTGCGTGTCCAATGGTAACTGCGACTTGCAGCGCCTGGCGCAGCGGATCGGGATGAACTACACCATGCTCGATTACCGTAGTCCTCCCAAAACCGTAGATGCATCGCATTACCGTTTTGCCATCGACCACAACCGTTGTGTGTTGTGTACACGCTGTGTGCGCGTGTGCGATGAGATCGAAGGGGCGCATACCTGGGATGTGTTTGGACGGGGCATCAATGCCAAGGTGATTACCGATCTGGATCAGCCCTGGGGTGATAGTGAGACCTGCACGAGCTGCGGCAAGTGTATCGAAATCTGCCCGACAGGGGCGCTGTTCAAAAAAAGCCGCGCCGCTGGTCAGATGGAAAAGCGCCGCGATTTTTTGCCTTACCTGACTAAGATGCGCGAGGTGCGTAAATGAGCAACAAAGGCAAAGTGAGCTTGGCGACCGTATGGTTAGACGGCTGCTCGGGCTGTCATATGTCCTTTCTAGATATCGATGAGCGCCTGCTAGACCTGGCTGACAAAGTAGACTTGGTGTACAGCCCGCTGGTCGACAACAAAGACTTTCCTGATAGGGTGGACGTGACCTTGGTTGAAGGCGCGGTCAGCAGTGAAGACGACCTGCACAAGATCAAGAAGATTCGCCGACACACGACGACGCTTGTTTCGCTGGGGGATTGCGCGGTGACAGGTAATGTGCCGGCCATGCGCAACCCTTACAGTGTGGAATCGGTGGTGCAGCGGGCCTACTTCGAGAACGCCGACCTGAACATGCAGCAGCCCACCGGGACTGTACCTAAATTGCTGCCCAAGGTGCGCCCCGTGCATCAGGTGGTGGATGTCGATGTGGTGGTGCCGGGCTGCCCGCCGGATGCCGACACCATCTTTGCGGTACTCGTAGCGCTGCTGCAAGGGCGCAAGCCGGACCTATCGCAGGTCCATTTCGGCTGAGGAGGGTATCATGACACAAACCATTACCATTGACCCCGTGACCCGCATTGAAGGGCACGGCAAGATCACGATCTACCTGGATGAAAGCGGCCAGGTGGAAGATGCGCAATTCCACGTCACCCAGCTTCGCGGCTTTGAGAAGCTCAGCGAGGGGCGGCCTTTCCGCGAGATGCCGGCTTTGATGGCGCGCGTATGCGGCATCTGCCCAGTGAGCCACCTCATCACCGCGGCCAAAGCCTGTGATGAACTGTTGGCGGTCCGTATTCCGGATACGGCGGTGCACCTGCGCCATATCATGACCCTGGCACAAATGGTGCAGTCGCACGCGCTGAGCTTCTTCTATCTCTCCGCGCCAGACCTGCTGCTGGGCATGGACTCCGATCCGGCTAAGCGACACCTGCTGGGTATGGCAGAGGCTGACGCGGAACTCGCGCGTGGTGGGGTACGGCTGCGGCAGTTCGGGCAGCAGATTATCGAGCAGCTCGGCGGCAAGCGCATCCATCCGGCCTGGGTGATCCCCGGTGGGGTGAGCGCGCCGCTGACGGCTGAAAAGCGTGAACACATGCTGTCACAGGTGGATGAGGCACTGGCGATCACTGAACGCGCGCTGGCGTGGTATCTAGGACTCTTGAGCCAATTCGAGGCTGAGGTGCAGAGCTTCGCCAATTTCCCGACGATGTACATGGGTCTCGTGAACGTCAATGAGGAAAGTGGCGAGACGACGCTGGCGTTCTACGATGGCACGCTACGCATGATTGATGCGCAGGGCGAAATCGTCAACGAAGAGATTGCGCCATATGCCTATCAGGACTTCATTGGTGAGGCGGTTGAGCCGCACAGTTACCTCAAGTCTCCCTACTACAAGCCGTTGGGCTATCCCGAAGGTACCTACCGGGTGGGGCCGCTGGCACGGGTGAATATGGTGGATCGTGCGGGTACACCGCGTGCCGATGCCGCGTTGGCGGCCTTCAAAGAGATGCCGGTTGACGCACGCCAGAGCAGTTTTCACTTCCACTACGCGCGCTTGATCGAGATGCTCTACGGCATTGAGCGTATTGAGTCGCTGCTGCGCCATGATGATATCCTGGATACCCATGTACAGGCCGTCGCCAACCCAAACGATTACGAAGGCGTCGGCATTGCGGAGGCACCGCGAGGCACCCTGCTGCATCACTATCGCATTGACGATCACGGCCTGGTCACTTGGGCAAATCTCATCATCGCTACAGGTCACAACAACTTGGCGATGAATCGCGGTGTGAAAGATGTGGCGCAGCGTTTCGTGCGTGGTGATAAGCTGGAAGAAGGGATGCTCAATCGTGTGGAGGCGGTCATCCGCACCTTTGACCCCTGCCTGAGCTGTTCCACACACGCGGTGGGGCAGATGCCGCTGCATGTGGAGCTGCGTGGACCGGATCGGTGCCTGTTGGACGTGGTTGAGCGGGGATAGGATGTTCCTACCTACCCTGGTGATTGGGTACGGCAGTACGCTCCGCCGCGATGATGCAGTCGGTGTTCTCGCGGCGGAGCGAATCCAGCGCTACTTGGAGCCTGAGGCGGCAGTGCAAGTCATCAGCGTGGTGCAGCTCACGCCGGAGCTTGCAGCTCCGATTAGTCAGATGCAGCGTGTGATCTTCATTGATGCGGCGGCGGATGCCGGTGTGATGCCTGGTACGCTGCGTGTGCTGCGGCTTGCTGCCGATGATGCCCGCAGCGCCGGTGTCCATCATCTGACACCTGCGGCTCTGCTGGGGCTGGCGATGCGTTTGTACGGTAGATCAGCCGACGGCTTGCTCTACACCGTACAGGGGGATGATTTTGGCTTGGGAGAGGGGCTGAGTCTCGCTGTCCATGCGATGCTGCCCGGCCTCATTGCGCAGGTCCTGCGATGCCTTGAGACCGAGCAGTGTGTTTGATCGGTATCAGCCCTTGACGGCACCGGCAGTCAGACCTTGGGTCAGGAAGCGTTCGAAGAAGAAGAACAGCACGATAATCGGTATCGTGATAATCACCGAACCCGCCATCAGCAGTGTCTTGGGTACCTCTTGCGTATCAAGCTGCTGAAGACCCAGCGGCAGCGTCCACGAAGCCGGGGTTTCCAGCAGGAACAGCAGTGCGAAGAGAAACTCATTCCAGGCGATCATGAAGGTGTACAGCGCCACTGATGCGATTGCTGGCGTACTCAGCGGAATGATAATGATGCGGATTGTTTTCAAACGGCTGCATCCGTCGATGAGTGCCGCTTCTTCTAGTTCCTTAGGGATGGTCTGAAAGTAGCTGCGCAGCATGTACAAGGCTACCGGCAGCGTGCTGGACAAGTACACCACGATGATCGCTGGAATGCTGCCGCGCCACCCAAGCTGGGTGTAAACCACGAAGAGCGGCACGCCGATCACGATGGCGGGGAACATGTACACCAGCAGGATGCCCCAGCTAAAGACATCACGCCCCGAAAATTCCAGACGTGTGACGGCATAGGCCCCAGGGATTGCCAAGAACAGCGTCAATGTCACGGTGATGATCGACAGCAGGGCGCTGTTGCCGATGTAGTTCAGAAAATTGTAATCGACCAGTACCTCGGTGTAATACGGGATCAGGTTGCCGAGCTGTTCGGCAGTCGGGATCAGGCGCGTCGGGTTCTGGGTTACGTCCGCCATAGGCCGCACGCTGAGGCTGAGCATCCAGTAGAACGGAAAGGCCGTAATCAGCACGAAGAAGGCAATCAGCACCCACTTCAGCACCCGCCCAGTGACTATTTCGATTTCCTCACGGGTCCAGATGCGCTGCTGGCTTGTAGTTGTTGGTTTCTGCTGCTGTGTCCTTTGGTCCGTTTTGGTCTGTGCCATGGTTTAGTTTTCCTCCGCGTAGAACCACTTGAAGTACACGCCGACGAAGATGAAGAGCACCACAGCTAGTACCATCGCAACAGCGGATGCCGCGCCGATATTGCTGCGCGAGAAGAGCTGGTCGTAGACTTCAATAGTGACGAGCTGGGTGTTGGCCGCGCCGCCTGTCAGTAGAAACACGTCGTCGAACTTGTTGAAGGTCCAAATGAAGCGCAGCAGGAAGAGAGTTGCAAACACAGCGCGGAGCTGCGGCAGCGTGATGTAGAGCAGGCGCTCCGAAGGAGCTGCACCGTCCACTTTAGCGGCCTCGTAGATGTCGTCCGGGATGGCCTGAATGCGCGCCAATATGAACAGGAATGCAAAGGGGAAGTAGCGCCAGCCCTGGAACAGAATAATCATGCTGAATGCCCAGCCGGGCGTCGTTAGGAAGTCGATGCGCTGACCGCCTGCACCATCGATCCACTCGTTAATGAGACCAAACTGTGCGTTAAGCAGCATCGTCCAGATGAACACCGTGGATACAATCGGTGCGATGTACGGAAACAGCATGAACCCTCGCACGACATTGCGCCCTGGGAAGCTGTCCTTGACGATCAAAGCGGCTACTAAGCCCATAAAAATTGCCAGCAGGCTGCCGCCAATAGTGTAAACAATAGTGCGCATCAAGGTGTTCAGGAAGGCACGCCCCCCCAACAGCACCCCAATGGATGCTAGGTACTGCTGCCACAGAATCAGCAGCACCACGACCACGAACGCGGAAGCGAACCCCAGCCACTGCCCGTTGCGGCGATCTCGTTGGAAGCGCTCCGCCGCCCAGCCGCCGCTCAGCCAGCCCAGGATCAACACGCCGAGGTACATAATCGTGTAGGCTAGTGCGGGCCAGAAATCTTCAAAGAAGCGCTCGCTGCCCCGGAAAACACGGTTGAAGTTGTCCAGCGTGAGTCCTTCCAGCGAGAAGATGCGCAAGTTTGCCAGGTCCATTGTGCGCACGGGGCGGAAGGCCAGCACTACGTTCCATATCATGGGGAACACAACGATAGTGAACACGATCAAGAAGGTGGGCATCAGCAGGCCGTAAGCCAGATCAGCCGTTGCCTGCCGAATATTCACGTCAAGGTGATGGTTTCCCCGTGCACCAGGCACCCCTTGCAGCAGAACGCTCAACAACAGTGTTGTGCCCCACATGCCCATCACTACAGCGAATAAGGACTGTACGCTGCCATCATAGCCAATCACTACGCCCTCATCAGTGATGGGTTCAAAGCCGATACCGACAAGCAGCGCCCCCATACCAACCGCAACGCCGGTCAAAACACCGAACAGAGCACCGCGGCGGGGGTTGCGGCCCAGGGCGGTGAACAGATAGAAGCCAGCCAGCCCGCCCAAAACACACCACACTGCCGCGTAAAAAATGAGTTCGACTGCACTAAATGTGCTTAAGTAAGCCATAAAATCCTCTTTTCGCTGAATGCTGCTGTGTGCATTTTGTCAGTCTGCCAGCCGTTGATATGGCAGGAGCGCAGTCGAGCTGCGCCCCTGCACACTTGCTGCAATGCTGTCGTAGGTGGCAGCATTCAGGCGACTCATCTACGACTTGTAAGTGCTTGTTACTCCAGCCCAGCCTGAATGTCTTCAACCAGGAACTGGATTTCTTCGGCGGCTTCAGCACCTGTCAGGCTGCCATTGATGACCTCGTTCAGCAGTTCGGGTACCGGCAGTTCCTGATATACACCGCCGACTAGGGCACCCTGGCCTTCATTGAAGCCCCAGCGCGCGAAACCGGCGGCACCCTGGATCAGGGTGGCGATAACGTCTTCACCGTAAAAGTCACTGAGCGGGGCGCGACGATCAACACCCGTTTCCAGGGTGCTCCACATGGCGATGTTGGCGTCATCCGCGCCGCGGTACATCGGGAACTTGCCTTCCGGCGACACACCCAGCCAGTCGGCGTAGCCCTCGGTCAGCCAGAACTGGACGAAGGTCTGGGCGGCTTCGGTGGCCGCAGTGGTGATGCCCAGATTGCTGACCTGGCCGTACTGTACCGGCTCCATGCCGTTAGGCCCAACGAAGGCCGGGACGATGGCGCTGTTCTCTGCCAGGAAGGCGGGGTTGTCGGTGCATTCATCGCAGGAGGGGAAGGCGTTGTCGCGCAGACCGGCCATCTCATCCAGGATGAAGGGCGACCAAACGATCATCGCAGCCTGGCCGGCGAAGTAGGTGGCGCGAGTCGTTACCACATCCTGCGCACCGGGAGGGCCATAGCTGCTCACCAGGTTGGCGTAGAAGTCCAGGGCTTCAGCCATGGCCTCGGTGTTGAGGGTCACGTTACCGTCGGCGTCGGTCAGGCTGACGCCATTTGCCAGCGCGAAGTGCTCGAAGGTCTGCTGGGTGAAGACCTCACCGGGGGCGGTGGCAGCTACGATGCCGTAGAAGTTGTTATCGGGGTCCGACAGCGCAGCGGCGGCGGTCTCGATCAGCTCAAAGGTGGTCGGTGCTTCCAGACCAGCGGCGTCAAACAGGTCCTTACGGTAAACCAGCAGTTGGCCCCAACCATCGGTCGGAACGGCGGCGTAGCCATCATCGACGCTCACCAGGCCCAAGGCACTGAAGTTGTCTTCGCCCAATTCGCTGATCACAGCGGCAGCCGCAGCGTTGTCCAGGATGCCAGCGTTATACCAGCCCGTGGTGAAGTCCACTGGGTGGAACACGACATCGGGCAGGGTACCCGCGGCGAAGTTGCTGGTCATCAGGTTGGGCAGTACGTTTTCATCTGTGAGCACCAACTCGACGTTGATGCTGGGGTTAGCTTCTTCGAAAGCGTCAATGATGAGCTGAGTCTTCTCGGCGCGGGCGGGTTGGGTCTCGGTGCTCCAGAACACCACGGTTTCTTCTTGGGCTACAACCGCAGCAGACAGAGCGGTTAGCAGAAGTGCGAAAAGGGCGATTAAGGAAAGGGTCTTGCGCATGGTTGGGAACCTCCTTAGTGACAGGTCTAGTTGTGAGAAAGCGGGCTTTAACTTGGTCGTGCTGCTGTGTAGTGCATCTGTGTGGATAAAAATGCCTCCTTATGCATGCTGTGCGATCAAATAAGCATCCTGATGTCTGTGTCACTGAGGCGCATAGCCTGTTGAGGCACGCACGATCAGCTCCGGCATCAAGAGATACGAACGCGGTTGGGTTTGTGCCCCCGCGAGTGTATCCAATAATAGGGTGACAAGGCGTTGACCGATTTCGTAAATGGGCTGGTGCATGGTAGTCAAGCCTGGGTGAACGTATTCGGCGGTATGTACATCGTCAAAGCCCGCGACAGAAATATCCACACCTACACGCAGTCCATGCGCCTGTACCGCCCGCATGATGCCGAAGGCCATCAGGTCATTGCCTGCCATGATAGCTGTTGGGGGCCTGTCAAGCGTCAAGAGGTGTTCGGCGGCTGCACGGCCAGCAGCTTCAGAGAGGTTGCCCGGCTTTTGGATTGACCGTTCTGGCGTTAGACCAGCTTCAGCCATCGCTTGAGCAAAGCCCTCCAATCGCTGCTGCCCAAAGGTGTAATTGAGTGGTGGGTGAATGTATGCAATGTGTGTGTGCCCCAAGTTGATAAGATGCTGCGTTAAAGTGTACTGCCCAGCTCGGCCATCAACGTCGATGTGTGAAAAGGATGCGGCGCTGTCTTCATTGGCTTGGGTGCGTCCAAACGCAGCAAAAGGCATCCCGGTCTCGATGAGATAGGTTACACGCGGGTCATTTTGCTGAATGCGCGCGAGAATAACGCCGTCAACGTGGTGCCGCACAACCATGCGCTGGTACAGGTGCAGGTCTTCTACACTGCCGGTACTCAGCAGTACGTCAAAGCCTGCATGGGCTGCCTGCTCAGCGACACCGGTCACGAAGGCGCTGAAGAAGGGATCGGGGATGTGCGCGGGTGTGGTAGGTACAATTAGCCCGATGGTTTGTGACCGTTGACCCTTCAAGAGCTGCGCATTGAGGTTCGGCACATAACCTTGGCGTTGTGCCTCTTCGCGGATCATATGCCGCGTTATCTCGTTTACATCATCATGTCCGCCCAATGCGCGCGAAACGGTTGTGATTGAGAAACCAGTCGCTTGTGCAATGGATTTAAGCGTAGCCCGCGTCATTTGTATTTTATCAATCGTCAAAAACAAGCAACAGTTAAACAGCCGAAACGTTTTGGATTACCCACAATATACGAAATTGCGGGATGCTATGTCAAGAACATTTATCGTTTGCTCATGTTGTTGTGCTGAGTGTCAAACGTTTGTGATATGTGATAAGCTGTTTTTAACACTTAGGATTGACCTTGCAGTATTGCACGCACATGGAGAAGGGCAAATGGGCGTAAACATCTCTTGGTATGTGAAGCCACGCATTGTGCTGACTTATGCTTGGGGGAACTTCACGGTTGATGAGCTAAAATATGGAGCAGAAAGCGCGGCTGAGCTGATCCGTGCTGGGCAGCCTATGGTGCATAATATTATTGACATGCGGGAGCTGACACATTACCCGACCAACGTTCACGAAATTACAAAGCTGACTTACGTGTTCCGGGAAGAAAACCTAGGTTGGGTGATTCTTATTGCCAGCAACCCGATTGTCCGCTTTTTGACTTCCATGGCAACTCAAGTCGCGCGCTCTCGTCTACGGACTGTTGGTGAAGTGGAACCAGCGCTGGCGTTTATTCAACAGGTGTCTCCTGAGCTGGACCTACCCTCTTACGTGCTGCCCGATAAAATTACCAATGTAGACATTCCAGCGCCTAAGTAGGGGCGTCGCACAGAAGGGAAAAGCACACATGGTGGCATTCACGCGCGAAGACATCCCCATTCGCAGCTTGGCAAGCGGGGCAGAATTGCGCATACCGGTCTATCGCATCACAGGAGAATCAGATCGGCCCAAGGTCTACATTCAGGCGAACATCCACGGTCCAGAGATTGCCGGAATCGGCGCGATCTATGACGTGATCGAGCACCTGCATGAAGAGCCGACGATCCATGGATCGCTGACGATTGTACCCAGCGTGAACCCGGTTGGTTTGAACACCAAGACCAACGGCCTGCAAACGGGCTACGCAGACCCCAACGAGACGGTTGTGGGAAACTTCAACCGCATTTATAAGATGCTGGTCCGGGATGTACCCAGTACCGATCCGGATGACCCACAGAAGGTCGTCTTGAGCGCGTTTGTGCAGGCACACATGGGCAGTGACCTGGACACGATGAAACGCGCTTTTCGGCAGGAACTGGCCGCTGCACTTGACTCGCTGGCCGCACAGTATCAGCCTCATGGTCCCAGCCATGGGCAGAAGTTGGCACTTATCATTCAGCGGATGTCCTATGATGCCGATTACCTGATTGATCTGCACACTGCGGGCGATGCCATCCATCATATGTATACTTTCCCGGAATGCCTGCACAGCGTCCCGTACTTTGATCTGCATTACACGCCGCTTTTGGACGACAGCTTCTCCGGTGTGCTGGATGAAGCCTTTTTGCAGCCTTGGATGCGCCTGCGCAAGGCTTTTTCTGATGCGGGACGTGATATACCGTTTCGCGCGTTTGAGCTAGAAGCCTTCACGCCGGAGCTGGGCAGCGCGGACACGCTCAGCCGTGGTGCCATGGCTGAAGATGCCGAGCGCGTGCTGAATTACCTGCGCTACAAGGGCGTGCTGTCTGGACAGCCGACAGCGCCGCAGGGGACGTTCTATTACTGCGAAGGCAAGCACTATCGGCGCTATAGAGCGACGACAGGTGGCCTGCTGCTGTGGCACAAGGCCCCCGGCGAATCGGTACAGGCGGGTGATACGTTAGCCGTGATTCTGCGGCCCTACGCGCTGAATCCGGATGGCACGCGCAGCGAGTCGGTTGAGGTGCCCATTGTTGCACGCGAAGACGGCGTACTCATCAACCGTACCGAGACGCAGGTGGTCCATGAGGGCCTGGGTGTGTGCTCTGTGATGACCCACCTGCGAACCATTGATTAAGGCGGTGCAGGCTTGTCTTTCGGCAGGCCTTCCGCCAGCAGATCGGCGATGTGTTTCACGCGGCGCACGGACCCCTGACGCGACAACCCGCCGTTAATCTGGGTGAGGCAGCTCACGTCACCGGTGATGATCTCATCGGGGCCTGTGTCACCGTCACTGTGCAGGCTGATGAGCTTTTTGTCCAGCATGGCTGCGCTGACCTGCGGCATCTTGACGCTGAACAGGCCGCCGAACCCGCAGCATAAGTTCGCGTCGGGGGTCTCGACGACTTCGGCGTTTTCCATGCTGTTGACCAGTGCACGCGCTTGATCCTTGAGGCCTAAGGTCCGCAGGCCATGACAGGCGTCGTGGAAGGTCACACGGCGCGGTGTGGGCAGGCGCAGGCCTAGGTCCGTGATGCCGAGGCCATCTACCAGATACTCGCTAAACTCCCAGGTGATGCTGGCAGCGCGCTGCGCACGTGGCAGCCAGTCGGGGTCATCAGCGAAGAGGCGCGGGTATTCGTGACGGACCATAGCGGCACAGGACCCCGAAGGTGCGACGATGACTTCCGCGGTGGTGAAGGCGCGCAGCCAGGTTTGTGCAACACTGCGCGCTTGGTCGCGGTAGCCAGCGTTGAAAGCGGGCTGACCGCAGCAAGTCTGGCCGAAGGGGAAGTCAACGGCGATGTCCAGGTGCTCCAGAATATCAACGACAGACATGCCAGTGTCAGGGTAGATCATGTCTATCATGCAGGTGACGAAAAGCGAGACGCGCTTGCCGCGCGGGTCAGGGCGCTGCTCCATGAGTTTGATCCTTGCACGTTGTGTGGTAGCTGTACACGGCAGCAGGCTGATTCAGTACCTGCCACCGTGTGCTTAGTGTACCTCAGCGCATGTGTGCCGTGCTATGCGTCTGCCGGGCGGAAGATGAGTTTTTTCAGCTCAACAGCAAAAAGCGTCGTGATTGCTAGGGCGAATACGACCACAAGCTGCTCAATCGGCAGGGCTACGGTGTCCAACAGGGGCTGCATGAAGGGTAGGTAGATGACAGCGACTTGCAACACGATGGATGCCAAGGTCGCCCACATCAACAGTGGTGCGCCCCGGAACCCCACGCGGAAGAACGAGCGGTGATCGCCGGGGTGGATGCCCATCACCTGGAAGATTTGTGCTAATGCCAACACGCTGAAGGCGATAGTGCGTGGTACCCGTTCCGCACGGTCGAGCAGTCCATCACCACCGCCTTCTTCATGGTCGCCGGTCTCTTCCCCTTCAGTGGGCAGCACGACCGCGAGACGGTCTTCAGTGCTGAGAGCGTCCCAACCTTCGACGACGTGATCCTCACCGACAACGCGCGCTAAGGCGGCACTGTCGAGCTGTTCAAGGCCTAGTGATTCCGACAGTGGGTCCAGGCTGTAGGCGCTATGTCCGTACAGGAAGCCGATCAAACTCAAGGCCCCGATCAAAGTGCCGATGAGCGCGATATGTAGGCCAGTACCCTGGGCCAGGATGCTCTCTTCAGGGTCACGCGGGGGGCGCTCCATGACATCTTCCTCACCGCTTTCAAAACCTAGGGCAATCGCTGGCAACCCATCTGTGAGCAGGTTTACCCACAGGATTTGAATCGCCAGCATAGGGACTTTTAGCCCGGCGATGATGGCAGCGAACATGACTAGGATTTCACCAATGTTAGAGCTGAGCACGTAGCGCAGGAACTTGCGGATGTTGTCGTAGACGACCCGGCCTTCTTCGACGGCTGACACAATCGACGTGAAGTTATCGTCGGTGAGCACCATGTCTGATGCGCCTTTGCTTACGTCGGTGCCGGTGATGCCCATTGCCACGCCGATGTCCGCCTGCTTTAGTGCGGGCGCATCGTTGACGCCATCGCCAGTCATCGATACGACCTGTCCCGTGCTTTGCAGTGCTTTGACGATGCGCAGCTTATGTTCCGGTGCGACGCGGGCAAATGCTGATGTGTGCTTGAGCGTCTCGCGCAGTTGGGCTTCGTCCATCCGGTCAATGGCACTGCCCTTTACCGCACTGGCTGCCTCGTCAATGATGCCTAGATCGCGGGCGATGGCTTCGGCGGTGAGCACATGGTCTCCGGTAATCATCACCGTGCGGATGCCCGCCCCCTTGGCAACCGCGATTGCTTCTTTGGCTTCAGGCCGGGCGGGGTCCAGGATGCCCACCAGCCCCAGCATCGCCAGCTCACGCTCGACCTCTGGCTTCATCTCAGGCTGCTCGTTGAAGCCCCGGAAAGCTAAGCCCAGCACGCGCAGACCGTCGCGTGCCATGCCATCGACTTTGGCCTGCCATTGCTGACGCCGCGCGTCACTGAGCGGGATCAGACGTTCGTCGGCCCATTCGTGCGCTGCCCAGCCGATCAAGCGGTCAGGCGCGCCTTTGGTGATGAGGACGTACTCGCCGTCTGGGAACAACTCACGGGCTTCATCCCCTTTAACTGCGTGCAGCGTGGACATCGCCTTGCGCTCACTGGTCAGCGGCACTTCACCAAGGCGCGGCAATGATGTCTCCATACCATCACGCGACCAACCGACTTTGTGCGCCGCGACCAAGAGCGCTGCCTCAGTCGTGTCGCCAATCACCTCAAAGATGCGGTCACCGTCTTCGTCTTCGATAAAGGCGTTCGTGGACAGGGCGAAGCACTTCACCACGCGGGAAAGTGCGATGTCGTCATTTGGTGCGATCAGCTCGTTCGTCTCGCGATTGTAGAATTGACCCTCTGAGGTGTAGCCCACGCCGCTGATGTTCACGTCGGGGTGGTAGGGGATCGCCATGTTCGTTGCGGTCATCTCGTTGCGAGTGAGAGTACCGGTCTTGTCGGTGCAGATGGTCGTTACGGAGCCGAGCGTTTCGACTGCGGGCAAGCGGCGGATCAAGGCGTTACGTTTGACCATGCGGTTGGCCCCCAGCGACAAGCTGATAGTGACCAGTGCCATCAAGCTCTCCGGGACGGCGGCCACGGCCAAGCTGACTGCCGTAAGGAACATCTCTTGAGCGTCAATGCCGCGCGCTACACCGACAGCGAACACGATGAATACGACGACGACTGCTGTGCCTGCCAGCAGTTTGCCGAGTTGATCCAGTCGTTTTTGCAGCGGCGTCATGGCGTCCTCGACGCCGGAGAGCATTTCGGCGATCTGCCCGATCTGGGTCTTGAGGCCGGTGGCTGTCACGACGAAGGCCCCGCGCCCACTGGTCACGGAGGTGCCCATGAAGACCATGTTCTTACGGTCTCCCAGGGCGACTTCGGTACTGGCGATGAGGGTAGTTTCTTTCGTGACCGCGTTCGATTCACCGGTGAGTGCGGCCTCTTCAACCATCATGCTCGTGCTGCGGATCACGCGGCCATCGGCAGGTACACTGTCACCTTCTTCCAACAATACGATGTCGCCGGGGACTAGCTCATTGGCGTTGATCTCTTCCACTTCTCCGCCACGCCGGACGCGCACGCGCGGCACCTGCATCGCGCTCAGGGCTTCGATGGCTTTTTCTGCGCTGTATTCCTGGTATAGGCCGATCAGCGCGTTCAATGTAACGATGACCAGGATGACCACCGCGTCGCGGATCTCGCCGATAAAGAGCGAGATCAGCGCCGCGACGATCAACAGGATCACCATCAGATCAGTGAACTGGCTGATGAGCAGCTTGAGGATGCTGGTTTCTTCGCCGACTGGCAGGGCGTTGGGGCCGTATTCCGCGCGGCGCTGCTGTACCTGCTGTGGAGTGAGGCCGTCGTCTGCCTGGACTTGCAGCGCGTCCAGGACCTCACTCTCATCCTGATTGTAGTAAATAGGCATGAAAGTGTCCTCTTATGTGAGACTTGTTGTCATGTGAAAGGTGTTAGTGCTGTTGATTGTAAGGCAGGTGTTGCGGGCTGGCAAAAGGCGTGATGTGTCGGATTACTGTACGCTGTAGAGAAAGCAGGGGTCTGCCAATTGGGAACCTACTGCGCGGTTTGAGCGTCTGACCATTACTGACCGATTACAGTACAGGAGATGACCGCCATGCAACCAGCTCGTTTCAGTGTTCTGCTGCTGCTCTTGCTCTTCAGCCTGAGCATTACCTACGCGGTACCACCCACAGTCCAAAGCGAAGCGGATGCGCTGCCGCCGCAAGTGATCGGCGTGGTGCCTTTTCCCGGTGAAGAGATGGCCGTCGATGTGCCGTTGACAGTGACCTTCGACCAAGCTATGGACCGTGCCAGCGTTGAATCTGCCTTTGGCCTCGACCCTACTCTTGAAGGGGTGTTCGTCTGGACTGAAGACGACAAGACCCTGCGTTTTTCCCCTGAAACCGGGTGGGAACGCGGTACCGACTACACGCTGACTATCGGGACTGGTGCACGGTCTGCTGAGGGCGGGGTATTGGCCGATCCCTACACTGTTGATCTGCGCAGCGCGGGCTATCTGGCGGTGGGGGCCACGATCCCGGCTGATGGGGCTGAAGCCATCGCGTCTAATGTGACGATCACCGTAGCTTTTACCCGCCCGGTTGTGCCACTGCTTGCCACTGAAGAACTGGACTCGCTGCCTGACCCGCTGCAAATCACACCGGCGCTGGCTGGGCAGGGGGAATGGGTGAACAGCGCGATCTACCAATTCACACCGGATGACGACCTACTAGGCGGCGTGACTTACAGTGTCACCGTCAAGGCTGGCCTGGAGGCGATCAACGGTGCTGCGCTGGCCGACGACTACGCCTTTAGCTTCACGACGTTGATGCCGGAAATCCTGAGCGCGTCGCCGCAGCCGCACGGCGTCGTTGGCCTGGAGAGCGGCGTGCAGATTGTCTTCTCGCAGCCGATGGATACGGCCAGCGTAGAGGGAGCCTTTGCGCTGTTAGCCGGAGAAACACCCGTCTCCGGGGCCTTTACCTGGACGAATGACGACTCGGTGCTCAGCTTTCAGCCGGATGACCTGCTGACGATTAACAGTCGTTATAACGTGGTTATTGATGGTAGCGCAGCCATGGGTAGGGGTGGTGCCAGCCTGCGCGAAGGCCGGGAGTTTACCTTCATCACTTATCCGCTGCCTTATGTGGATGCCACGATGCCGTCCAACGGGCAGCAGGACTATCCACCGGGATTGAACACGGCAGCCTTCTACTTCGGTACGCCGATGAACACCGAGACCTTCGCGGATCGCTACCGCGTGGAACCTGACCCCGGCGAAATCACGCCGCTGGTTTATGGCGATAAAAGTTTGTCGCTGCAATTTGAGTTTCAGCCGAACACGCGCTATACCGTCACGCTGGAGGCTGGCGCGGAAGATGTGTATGGCAACGCGATTACCAGCGACTACAGCTACAGCTTCAACGTCGGCGAAATTACCCCCTACTTTTACTTGCAAGACAGTAACAGCTTTGTCGTGACGGGTGCTTACCGTGAAAACACCGTGCTGCCTGCGTCCATCGCTGGTCAACCGGAAGTCGATTTCACCCTTTACAGCGTGCCCACGACACAGGCGGCGCGTTCGATTGAATATCTTTATGGTGATGACGTAGACAACCTGGCCGCCGCCAGCAGCAGCATTCGTACCTGGCGGGAAAAGCTGACCGGGCCTTCGACCTTCGCCAACGTGCCCGTTTTCCTCAATTCAGCTCAAGGCGGTGCGTTGGACCCCGGCCTGTATCTGCTGCGTGCCACTTATGACAGCCGCGGCTTGATTGATCGGACCTTCAAACGCCGCCCTTATCCCTACGAAGGCCACGTCAGCTTTGCTGTGGTTAACACGACGCTGACGGTGAAACGCGCACAGGGTGAGGCTATGGTGTGGGTCACAGATATGTTGACCGGTGAACCGATCCCAGATGTGACGGTGAGCATCCACAGCGAGCAGAACATGGCCGCGTTGGACTCCGGGCCGACCGACGCCGACGGCATCGCGCGATTCAGCGTCAGCGAGGACCTGATCGCTGTGGTGGATACGGGCGAGCATTTCGGCCTGTGGTACAACAGCTACGCCCCCAGCCAACGCGACCAGGACCTGTATCTCTACACCGATCGCCCGCTTTATCGTCCTGGCGAGACCCTGTATTTCCGCGGGGCCTACCGCCTGGTCGATGACTTTGTGTACCGCGTGGCAGACTTGTCTCGGGTCAATGTGCGTGTCACGGATCAGCGCGGTGAAGAGCGGCTTAATACCATACTGGACCTGACCGAGTTCGGCACCTTCAGCGGCGAGGTGCTGCTGCCTGAAGACACCAACATTGGTACGATCTACATCAATGTGACGGACCTCATTGGGAACAGCTTGGGGTCCACGTCTGTGCAGGTCGCAGAGTTTCGCGTGCCGGAGTTCATGGTTAATGTGGAACCTGCCGAAGACAGTCTAGTCAGCGGTGACGATCTGCGTGCGCTGATTACGGGTGAGTACTTCGCGGGCGGGGCACTCAGCCGTGCGGATGTAAGCTGGACGGTGCGTGCTGCACCAACGCGCTTCAACTACACCGGGCCAGGGCGCTATACCTTTGGTGAAACGCCGGATTTTGGTTTCTACTACGACGAATGCTGTTACTTTGACGACCCGTCACGTATTGTGGCCTCTGGCGAAGGACAGACCAGCACCGAGGGCAGCCTGTTGGTCGAAGTGCCTGGCCTGGTGACTCAGTCCAACGCACCGGAAGCAGTCAGCGTGGAAGCGACGATTTCCGACGAGAGCGGGCAGTTCATCTCCGGGCGGGGCAGCACCCTTGTGCATCCAGCGGACGTCTACGTCGGCCTGCGCACAGATCAGTACTTTGGCCAGGCCGAACAGCCCTTCAGTGCGGGAGTCATCACAGTGACGCCGGACAGTGTGCCTGTTACCGAGCAGAACGTGACGTTGATCCTGGTTGAGCAGCGCTGGGAGCGCGAGTCGGTCGAGGGGCAGTTTGGGCGCTACACCTGGAACCAAACCGAGGTCGAGATCGACGCGCAGACGGTCACGACGGATGAGTCGGGACGGGCCAGCGTCAGTTTTACGCCGCCGAATGCCGGGCGCTTTGTTGTGCGTGCCAGCACCTTTGACCGCCTGGAGCGCACGCATACTAGCACGGTCCGCCTGTGGGTGACAGGGCCGCAGCGCGTGTGGTGGGGCCAGCCGAGTAACCAGATCGACTTGATTGCGGACCAGGACAGCTACGTCCCTGGTGATACCGCACAGGTGCTCGTGCCTATCTCGTTGGAAGGACGTTCCTGGGTGTTGGTGAGTGTGGAACGGGCTGGCGTGCGTCAATACGAGGTGCTGGCGGTAGATGGCTCAACGCTGGTGTACGAGCTGCCGCTGACCGAAGACGACGCCCCCGGCGTGTTCCTCTCTGTGATGGCAGTGCACGGCATTGATGAAGACAACACAGTGCCGACTTACCGTGAGGCTACCATTCTGCTCAACGTGGAGCCAGAAGCGCAAAAGCTGGACGTGACCATCACGCCCTCGCAGAACAATGCGCAGCCAGGCGACACTGTGACCTTCGACATCGCTGCACGCGATTCGACTGGAGAGCCGGTGCAGGCGGAGTTCGGGCTGGCGCTGGTGGATCAAGCCATTCTTACGTTGTCCGCGCCGAACAGCAGCACGCCGTTGGATCACTACTACAGACGGGTTAGCAATCTAACGACCACGCGCATCATGCTCAGCGCGCTGCTCGATGGCCGTCTAGATACGCTTTTTGACGAAATCGTGCCGCCGGATATGAGCGCTATGCGCAGCCAGTCCGGTGATATGGATGCTGCTTTCGGCATGGAGATGGCCGAAGATGAAGCCATGGCCTTTGCTGCCAGCCCTGCGCCTACCCAGGCTGCGTTGGATGATGGCGTAGGCGCGGCGGATCGCGGCTTTGAGGACGTGACCGTGCGCCAGGATTTCCAGCAGACGCCCTTATGGGAGGCGCATGTTATCACCGATGCCACCGGGCGCGCCCAGGTCAGCGTAACACTGCCGGATAACCTCACCATCTGGGACTTGACGGCGCGCGGCCTGACGCTGAACACGCGCGTCGCTGAGGCCAAGCTGGACCTGCGCAGCACGCTTCCGCTGCTGGTGCGTCCCGCTACGCCGCGCTTTTTCGTCGTTGGCGATGAGGTGACCTTGGCGGCGGTCGTCAACAACAACAGTGATGATGCTCAGGACCTGCGTGCTACCGTGCTCGGCGAAGGCTTCGAACTGCTGGACGGCGAATCGTTGGAGCAGAGTGCCAACGTCGAAGCTGGGGGACGGTATCGCTTCACTTGGCGCGTTCGCATCCTGGATGTGCAGCACGTTGACCTGACCTTTGTTGCCATTGGTGTGGAGGGTTACCAAGACGCTAGTAAGCCGCCAATCGCTGGGCAGGATGGTCTGCTGCCAGTGTATCGCTACACTGCGCCGGATACAGTTGGCACGGGTGGCGTGCTGCGCGCTGGCGGTGCCCGCATGGAAGGCATCAGCATCCCGCCCTACGCGGATACCGACCAAGGGACACTGACCGTGCAGCTTGACCCCTCGTTGGCCGTAACAACTGTCGATTCGCTGGATTACCTGCGCAACTTTGAACATCAGTGTATCGAGCAGACTGTGAGTCGTTTCCTGCCCAACGTCATCACCTACCAGGCATTGGAACGCCTTGGCATCAGCGACCCGGCGCTCAAGGCTGATCTGGATGAGGCCGTCGCTTTCGGCCTGACGCGCCTTGAAGCTGCCCAGAATCCTGACGGCGGCTGGGGTTGGTTCGCCAGCATGGAGAGCAGCTCAGTGGTGTCCGCCTACGCGGTGCTCGGTTTGGTCGAGGCGCGTGCAGCGGGTTTTGACGTGGACCGCGAGATGATTGACCGGGGTGCCGCTTACGTTCGCAGCACGCTGAATAACCTTAATCCGGACAGCCCAACGTGGCAGCTCAATCAGCAGGCCTTCGCCTACTTTGTGCTCAGCCGTGATGCCGATGGGCGCTATGACCCGTCCTTGGCTGAGCTTGACTCCCTGTTTCGGCTGCGCTTGCAGATGAACATCGACGGCCATGCCTACCTGCTCATGGCTTACAATGCGCTGGCGCAACGTGGGCAGTCGGCGGACACGGCAGTCGAGGCCCTGCGCAGTGACCTGGTATCGGCGGTGCGTTTGTCTGCAACTGGTGCGCACTGGGAAGAGACTTACCGTGACTGGTGGAACTGGGGCAGTGATGTGCGCTCTACGGCTCTGGCGCTGTCTGCTTTGATCGAGACGGACCCGTCCAACGAACTGCTGCCCAACGTCGTGCGCTGGCTGATGGTGGCGCGTGAAGGGCGGCGCTGGGCCAGCACGCAGGAGACGGCTTGGTCGGTGATGGCGTTGACGGATTGGATGGTTGAAACACAGGAACTGGATGCCAACTACGATTACACCCTGGTGTTAAACAGCGCAGAGCAGGCCGCTGGTACGGTGACGCCGGAGACGGTGCGCGAAAGCCAGACCCTGACTTTCAACGTGCGCGACCTGCTGCAAGATGAAGTGAACCGGTTGAGTGTGCTGCGCACTGACGGCACCGGCGCGCTGTACTACACGGCGCACCTGGCCCTTCGCCTGGACGCCAGCCGGGTCAGTGCAGCAGATCGTGGCTTAAGCGTGACTCGTGAGTACCTGGTGGATGGTGAACCGGTCACAGAGGTGAACACGGGCGATGTCGTCACCGTGCGCCTGACGCTGACTCTTCCCGATACGTTGTACTACTTCGTGCTGGAGGACCCGCTGCCCGCTGGCCTAGAAGTTCTGGACACCTCGCTACTGACGACCAGCCGCGAAGTCGAGCGTCCCACGTTTAATCGTTACGACAGCCGCTACTACTGGGGCTGGTGGGTGTGGCGACACACCGCCATCCGCGACGAGTCGGTGAACCTGTACGCGGATCGCATTACGCCGGGCACATACGTCTATAGCTACCAAGCGCAGGCTATTACGCCGGGGCGCTTCCAGACGATGCCCGCTCATGGCTATACCTTTTATTTCCCAGAGGTGTTTGGCCGATCCGATGGGACGTTGTTTACAATAAACGACACCATCGAATAAGTCAGGCATGACACAGCCGCCTCCGGGACCAACACGGTCCCGGAGGTTGATTTACGTCAGCCGCGCAGCATGTCTCCGTAGACACCGGGAGTGCTGTCCGGGATGACAAACGCGCCGACGACTTTCTCGTAAAATTCTACCGGCCCGACACCGCCGATTGCGGCGTAGCCATAGCCTTGTGTCCACATGTCATGTAGGCAGGCCAAGAAGAGCGCCTTGCCCGTGCCGCGACCGCGAGCCGCTTCACTGACACCGGTTGGCCCGAAGAAACCGCGCCGTGTGGCATCGTAAGCCGCAAAGCCGATCATCTGCCCGCCTTCTGTGGCGATGAAGCAGGAGACCGGGTGGCGGCTGAAGGTCACGTCGCACTCGCTGACCCAGTACATGCTGAAGTGCTGCTGAATCCAAGCTAGGACGTGATGCTTTTCCGGAGCCAGGGCGCGCCGCAGCGTGATGCCCTGTTCGGCCTGGGCTGCGATAACGGGTTCCAGCAGAGGTAGAGCGTAGAGCTTGGCGAGCATGTCGGTCATGGTGTTTTATCCTCTCGTGTAGACCGTCAGCGCGTGACGGTCACTTTGTTCAAGCCTTCGGGTTTATCTACGTCGTGCCCCTTGACCAAGGCCATGTGCATCGCCAGGATTTGCCCTGGAATCACGCTGATGACCGGGCTGAGCCACTCTGGGATGCCTGTCGGGATGCGCATCGGACTTTGGGCTTGGCGGATAGCTTCGTCCGTGTCGCTGATGACTAGTGTCTCGGCCTGGAGCTGCTTGAGGCGTGCCAGTAGGTCCAGCATGAGCGGCTGTGTCTGGCCGCTGGGGGCGATGCTCAACACGGGAAAACCCCGGCTGACAACAGCAATTGGCCCGTGACGAAAGTCCGCCTCGCTGTATTCCTGCGCGGTGACGTAGCACAGCTCTTTGATCTTCAGGCTGATTTCGAATGCTGTACTGTAGTTGTAGCCGCGCCCGATGACTGCTAGGCGTTCCATGTATCGGTAGCGCTGTGCCCACTCCGCGATTGGTGCGGACATCTTGATCGTTTCAGCGACATGAGCGGGCAGGTGTTCCAGGGCGGCCTGAGCTTCGCTGTCCTGGGTCAGCGAAGTTGCCAGCAGGGCAATGGCACTGAGCTGAGCGGTGTAGGTCTTGGTAGCCGCTACGCTCACCTCTTTGTCTGCTCGCAGTGCGATGTGATGGACGGCGGCCTGCGCGATGGGGGAGTCCGGGTCATTGGTGATGCTCAAGGTAAGTGCACCCTGCGCGCGCGCGTCGTCAACGACTTGACGCACGTCGTCAGACTGCCCCGACTGCGAGATGGCGATCACCAGTGCGCGGTCCAGCTTGGGGTGTGCGCGATAGAGCGTGTGCACGGAAGGTGTTGCCAAGGCGACGGGCAGCCTGGCCTGGATTGCCATCAGGTATTGAGCGTAGCGGGCGGCGTTGTCCGAGGTGCCGCGTGCGGCGATCATCACATAAGTGGGATCAAACTCGCGGATGGCCTGTGCGACGTGGGCGGCATTGTCACGTTCTGCGCGCAGCAGGCGCTCTATGACCTCTGGCTGCTGACGAATCTCTTGTTCAATGTAAAGCATCGTGTTCAATTCTCCCTTCGACAACCGTGAGGTGGATGCGGTTTAGTGCTTCATCGACCAATACCAGATCAGCGTCTTTGCCGATGGCGATACTGCCTTTATGTGGCAGCACGCGGACGGCTTGGGCTGCGTTGAGGCTGGTCGCGCGCCAGATGTGCTCAATAGGTTGGCCGATGGCGGTCATGAAGTTATACACGGCTTGGGCCATCGTCACGATGCTGCCGGCCAAGGTGCCATCCTTGAGCGTGGCTTTGTCGTTGCTGACTGTGACGTCAAAATCGCCCAGGGTGTAGTTGCCATCAGGCATTCCCGCTGCGCGAATCGCATCAGTGATGAGGATGACCCCTTCTTCGCCTTTCATCTGCCACAGCACGCGCATCGCACCGGGATGGACGTGTACGTTGTCCGGGATGAGTTCGCAGCGCACTTCGGGTGCCGTCATCACTGCACCTACGGTGCCCGGATCGCGGTGGTGCAGGCCGCGCATTGCGTTGAAGGTATGCGTGGCGTGCGTGATGCCGCGTGCGATGCCGTCGCGGGTCTGCTCATAGGTGGCGTCGGTGTGGGCGATAGATACGCGCACGCCCTCTAACAGGCAGCGCTCAATGCAGAGGTGATTTTCTTCGAATTCCGGCGCGACGGCGGCCAGGCGGATCACACCGACGCCTAAGAGTTCTTCGACTTCTTCCAAGGCAGCCCGGCGGATGTGTTGGGGGTTTTGTGCACCGCTTTTAGCTGCGTTGAGGTATGGCCCCTCTAAGTGTGCGCCTAGGACCTGTGCACCGCGTTGCTGGACTGCCATAAAGGCTTTGACGTTGTGTAGGGCGGCCATGATCTTTTCATGTGGAGCCGTCAGTGTGGTAGGCAGAAAGCTGGTGACACCTTGTGTGACGTAGAAATCGGCCATCTTTTGCAATGCTTTTAGCGTGGCGTCCATGGTATCTGCACCGACCGCGCCGTGTACGTGAATGTCGATGAATCCAGGTAATAGGGTCAAGCCCTGGGCGTCAATGACCTTTAGGCCGCTGGCTGTGGGGGCGCGGCCTTCTCCCAGCGCACTGATCTGCCCGCTGCGAACGAGCACCCAGCCTTGCGGCATGACACGTCGTGAGGTCACGACACGGGCGTTGGCGATGAGCAGTTCTTCCATCAGGTTAACGTCCTTTTTCTCGGTTTAGGTCAACTGATAATAGCGCGCAGGTGGCCTTTGTGCTGTGCAAGCAGCGCGACGGCTTGCTCATGTTCAACGCCACGCTGCTGCATAACAACGGCAAGTTTAACGCTGCCGTGGGCAGCAGCAAGCAGCTCAGCCGCACGGGTGTCTTCTACGCCAGTGATCGCGCAGATAATACGGCGGGCACGTTCGGCCAGCTTTTGGTTCGTAACCTGTAGGTCCACCATCAGGTTGCCGTAGACCTTACCGAGCCGGATCATGGTGGCAGTGCTGAGCATATTTAACACCATCTTCTGCGCGGTGCCTGCTTTCATGCGGGTGCTGCCGGTGATGACTTCTGGGCCAACAGGCACGCCAATGCCGATGTCCGCCTGTTCCAGCAGCGGCGCGGGCACGTTGCACGATACGCCGACCGCCAGCGCGCCGATGGATTTGGCGTAGGCCAGCGCGCCCAGCACATACGGCGTGCGCCCACTGGCGGCGATTCCAACTACAACGTCGCCAGCGCTCAGATGGCGGCTTTGCAAGTCAGCGCGCGCCAAGTCGGCATCGTCTTCGGCCCCTTCCACGGCAACTGTCAGTGCGGGTGGTCCCCCCGCAATGATTCCCTGTACCATCTCCGGTGATGCACTGAAGGTTGGCACGCATTCTACGGCATCCAGCACGCCCAGCCGCCCACTGGTCCCCGCGCCGATATAGAGCAAGCGTCCTCCCCGATCTAGGCGCATGGCGATCGCATCTACAGCTTGTGCGATGGCTTCAACGGCACCTGCGACAGCTTCTGCGACGCGGCGGTCTTCGGCGTTGATCGTGCGTATGACGTCTAGTGTGCTAAGGTGGTCAATATCCAGCGTGTTGACGTTCTGCTGTTCTGTGAGCATAGGTGTTGTCCTTGCTTGCTGTGGTTTAGGGCGTGTGCAAAGTCAGCTTGGCGAGTAGTGCCGCGCCAATCACCGGTGGGTAAAGCGCCGTTGGCTGTTCGCTGAGGCCCAGGTGCGCGCGTGTGCGTTGGCTTAGTAGGTTGTCTGCGCTGAGCAGTCCGCCGGCAAAGACCAGGTGTTCTGTGCGCAGTCCAGTGCGTGTCATAAGCGTGTGCGCAAGCAGTGCTAGGTGTCGGCTGGCCTCGGCGACGATCTCAACGGCGCGCCAGTCGCCTTTTTCGGCGGTTTCGATCACAATGCGTGCCAGCCTGGCGACCTTAGCGACCTCCAGTGGGTGATACAACCAATTGATAGCGTCCTGGGCGTTCGTGATGCTCAGTGCGTCGTAGAGCCGGGGTGTCAAGGCTGATAGGCTGGGCTGCGTGCCATCCGCCTCACGGACGAGGGTGCGCAGAGCCTCCATACCGAGCCAGAAGCCGCTGCCTTCGTCACCGAGCAGATAGCCCCAGCCGCCGACCTGAGTGCAGTGCCCGTCAACGTCGATACCATAGGCTACGCTGCCTGTTCCGGCCAAGAGCAGGCCGCCAAAACGCTCGCCGCGTGCGCCGACCAGTGCGATTTCGTTGTCGGAACTAGGCGCGATGAAGGCATCGGGTAGGGCCGCTGCTGCGACCTCTCGCAGCCATTCCGCTGCATATGCAGCGGATGCCCCCGCAATGCCGATGCCGACACCTGCTATGGGTGGCTTATCAGCCTGTTGAAGAGCAGTCCACATGGTGTCGCGGATGCGCTGACTGGCAGCCTCGCGCCCGATGCTGGATGGATTGGCTGTGCCATCCTGCACCTGGGCAATGGGCTGCATGTCGTCGTTGACGATGACGACGCGCAGGTTGCTGCCGCCGCCGTCGATTCCCATGAAGTGTTTCATATGGGCCAGGTCTCCTGAATGAGTCGGCTGAAATTGGTGCCCGGTGTAATGCTGCCGAGCGTTCGGGCGTGCTTGGCCCCGGTGATGACGGTCAGGGTGCCTGGGCGGTGGTGCCAGGTTTCGTAGCCCAACACGGCAAAGACCAGCGCTTCTTTGAAATCACTGTCGATGCCCAGCGCTTCGTGGGTTAGCACCTCGATGCCAGGCAGTAGGTCGCGCAGCATGTTGATCAGTGTCGGGTTGCGCGCGCCACCGCCGCCCAGTACCAGGTCTTTGGGAGTCACCGGGCTGAAGTCGGCGTAAGCGCGAGCGATGCTGTGCGCGGTGAGAGCGGTCAGTGTGGCGATCATGTCATCGTCGTTAATGTGTTGGTATTGGGCTTCAGCAATAAGTTGCTTCGCGTAGTCATCGCCGAACAACTCGCGCCCAGTTGTTTTAGGTGGTTGTCGATGATAGTAGGGGTGAGCCAGCAATCTGTTGAGCCAAGTTGTGTTCACTGTGCCCCGTGCTGCGCGCTGGCCGTCTACGTCGAAACCCTGCGTGCCCTGAGTCACTTGCCGCACTGCGACGTCAATCAGCGCATTGCCCGGACCCGTGTCAAAGGCGATAGGGTCGGCATTCGTGTTGACGTCAAGTGGGGGCAGCAGCGTGACGTTGCCCATGCCGCCGATATTCTGCACAGCACGCCAGCCCGACTTGCGACGCAGCAGCAGCCAATCAACATACGCAGTCAGCGGTGCTCCCTGACCGCCTGCTGACACGTCACGGCTGCGGAAGTCGCTGATGGTGGTGATACCGGTATGCTCTGCGATGACCGCTGGGCTGCCGATTTGCAGTGTCGCATGTACCTGCCCCATGGCGTCTACATCATGCCACACCGTCTGCCCATGCGACGCGATGAGTGCCACGTCTTCAGCACGGACCTGGACCGTGTCTAATAGTGCGGAGGCCGCTTGTCCGAAGACACGGCCTAAGTCTGCGTTGAGGCGAGTGATCGACTCCACGCTGCTGCTGTGCGGCTGACAGGCTTCGAAGATGCGCCTTTGCATGGCGGCATCATAGGGCAGGCTCAAAGTGGCTAAGACCTGTATGTCGAGCCGGGGCGGTGCACCGCTGATCTCGCAGATGGCGGCGTCGATGCCATCTGCACTGGTGCCAGACATCAGCCCGATTATCTTCACGCGAGTGCCTCCATCACGGCATCATGCACAGCACGCCGGAACGCATGGACACCCGGTTTCTCGCGACCTGGATAGACGCGGTTGGTCAGCAGTGCCACGACAACTTCGCGCTCTGGGTCCACCCACAGCGAGGTGCCAGTGAAACCGGTGTGCCCGTAAGATCGCAGGCTCATCTTGTCACCAGCGGACGACCCAATATGTGAGCGCAGCATCCAGCCCAGGCCGCGCGGATTATCGTCTGTGTTGGCCTGCATTGTGACGGCATCAGCAGCCAATAAGGGGTCCAGCCCAAGGCGTTCCGGGGTGTGCAGCCAGGCTTCACCGAGGGCTGCTACATCGTGCGCGGTGGCGAAAAGCCCGGCATGACCTGCTACACCACCGACACCGCAGGCGTTTTCGTCGTGGACTTCACCCCAGACTCGGCGCTTACGCCAGCGTGGGTCCAGCTCGGTTGGCGCGATGCTGCTGAGTGGCAGTCCGCCTTCACTGATCGGGTTGAATCGCGTGTACTGCACCTCTAGTGGATCGAGCACCAGGCTGCGCAGGGCGGCATCAAGCTGACCAGGGGTACCGTGAAGCCGTGCGACTGCTTCACCCAGCAGCATTAGTCCGACGTCACTATAGCGCACCACACCACCTGGCGGGCTGACGAAGGGGTAACGGCATAATCGCGCGAGTGCCCGCGTCCAACGTTCCGCGCGGCCAATAGGGTCGGGAGTCTGTGGTGGGGTCGGCGCTTCAGCGACGGCGAAAACGCTGCGCCAGGGTGGTAGGCCCGACGTATGTGTGAGCAGATGATAGAGCGTCACACCGGCCGGGTCCACGGTTGCGCTCGCCAACGCCGGATCAGCGGGCAGCGGCACACGGTCGAACGGGTCCTGGCCGCCATCAACTGGGCGTGGGCTGATGCTGCCAAACTCCGGGAGCAGGTCCACCAGTGGTGTTTCTAGTGCGGCCTTCCCGGCGCTGATCTGCCGCAGCAGTGCAGTGCTGGTGTAGAGCTTGGTCACCGATGCTAGGTCGAAGCGTGTATCGGGCGTGGCGGGGCTATCGACATCCACTTGGCCCCATGCTGTATCCGCGCGCGTTTCTCCCTGGTAGATGACGTAAAGTGCGGCAGCGGTGAAGACCTGATCGTCTAATGCCTGCTGCACAACGGTGGGGATGCGGGTTTGGCTGATGATGGAGTCGTGGGTCACGGCGTTGACCTTTCATACAACAAGTAGGCTTGTCGCTGTTGGCGGAACGCCTCGCTGAAGTCGTCCCAGCCAGTGCGGATGGCCGGGACATCGGCCCCGGTGTCGATCAATTGGCGCGGCTGATCGCTGCCGATGAGCCGGTCGAAGTGATACAGGCCGCCGGGTTGATGCGGTGGCAGCCAGCCGAATACAGTGGGAAACTCATGCCGGATAGTGAGGATGACACGCAGCCAGGTGTTGATCGGATCATAGGCGGCGGCATCCGTAATGTGAACTTGTACGCCATCGCAGGATTCGCCTGCGTGTTTGCTAGCTGTTGGTGTGAATCGGTAGGGGCGAAAGCGCACGCCGGGTACCCGTATCGCGTTCAACGCATCAGTCAGGCTAAAAGCGTCCAGGCCTGGCGCACCGACCACCTCGAAGGGCAGGGCGGTGCCGCGTCCTTCACTGAGCGTGGTCCCCTCGACCAAACAGGCCCCTGGATACTGCTGTACGGCGCTGAGTCGTGGTAGGTTGGGTGAAGGGGGTACAAAGGGGCGGTTGTGTGCTGTCGTATTGGTGGTCGGGTGCCAGCCCTGCATCGGAATGACAATCAAGTCGGCGGGAGTCGGGTTCCATTTCACGTTTATCATTTGTGCCAGTTCGCCTAAGGTCATACCATGGCGAATTGGCACGTTAAATCGCCCGACGAAAGACTCGAACCCAGGCCGAAGTGGCCCACCTGTGACCTGATCTCCCAAGGGATTAGGACGATCCAACAGCATGACCGGCGTCCCGTGTGCGCCGCAGCTTTCCAGGATGTGGCTAATGGTCCACAGATAAGTGTAGTAGCGCACGCCAACATCGGGCAGGTCACAGACGAGTATGTCAATCTCGCGCAGCATGTCCGGCGTCGGTGCGAGCATGTGTCCGTACAGGCTGTACACGGGTAGGCCGCTGCGTGGGTCTACCGAAGAACTGAGCTTCAGGCCGTCAGCGGCGGTCCCGGCAAATCCGTGCTCTGGGCTGAAGAATGCTGTGAGCTGCACTGGCTCGGCATCAAGGAAACGCTGATAGGTAGTCACGAGCAGGCCGTCAACCGCGCTGAGATTTGTCACTAAGCCGACGCGCTGCCCATCCAACGCAGCGAAGTCCTCCGCCCTCAGTGCTTCAATGCCGAGGACCGGGGCAAAAGCGTGTGTGCTCATCAAAGCGTCTCCACGTGGACCGGCAGTGTTCCAGTCGGGGTAAAGCGTCCTAGCAAGGCATCAACGGCTGCCCGCAGTGATGGAGCACTGTCACCATTGGTGCACAGGACTGTGCCTGGCTCGCGCAGCAGAGCGGCATCGTAAGGATTGCGCAGCGCGACGTGAATCACCGCGCTGCGTGCTTGGGCTGCTAGAGATCGTGCGGCGCCGCGCTGCCCAGGCTGCATATGCGCGTTGCGCGTGACTAAGATCAGCACCTGTGCGGAGTGCGCGAGTTCCTTAGCCTTTACCAGACTTGTTTCATCAATGGCCCACGGCAGCAGCGACACATGCTGTAACTGTGGCAACACATCTTGCAGCACACGGGTCAATGCGGCGGCCCCATCGGACTCCACGACTTCGCTGTCAATGGACGATGCGAACTCGACCAGGGCTGCCCCTGCTGTGTCAGCTTGAACAGGAAAGCCGCGCCCGTCGCTGCGGACTAATACGGTGCCGTTTCGCGCGACCGCATCGCTGATCTGGCGGTGTTCCTCACTGAAGACTGCATCCGGTTGTATGTCCTGACTCGGATTAATGCTGAAGCGCGCCTTCATCACCTGAATGCGGCGATTGGCGGCGTTGATGAGGTTCTCGGTAATGCGCCCGCTCTGCGCGGCCTCCAGCAAAGCAGCATAGGCAGCTTCCTGGCGTTCCTGAGTGTGCGATATCAACACGATGTCCACACCAGCCAATGCCGCCAGTACTGTCGATTCGCCGGGTCCGTAGTGGTCGGCGATGGCTTTCATCTCCAAGCAGTCGCTGGTCACAACGCCGTCGTATCCCAGCTCATCGCGCAGCAGTTTGGCAAGGATCACTGGGGATAACGTGGCGGGGTGTTGGTCATCCAGCGCGGTGAAAATGGTGTGCGTGCTCATCACAGAGGCCAGACCATCCCCAATAGCGCTGCGATAGGGGGCTAAATCGCTTTGTAGGAGCTGTTGCACTGGCGTGCGCAACCGGGGCAGCGCCAAGTGCGTATCGACGTTGGTGTTACCCAGCCCAGGAAAATGCTTGGCGCAGGCCGCCACCCCGCCTGCCTGGAATCCGCGCACGGCGGCGGCTGCCAGAGCGCTGACACGCGTGGGGTCGCTGCCGAAGGAGCGCGTGCCCACGGTGGGGTTGTCGGCGTTGTAGCTCAGGTCCACCGCTGGCGCGAAAGTCCAGTTGATGCCCACGGCACGCATTTCTTCGGCTAAAAGACGTGATGCCCGCTCGGTGTCCGTGAGGGCATCCGTGCTGGCTGCTAGTGCCATCGGGCCGGGGCTTTCGCTGAAGCCCTCGGCTTCACGCATCCGCGCCACCAGCCCACCTTCTTGGTCAATGCCGATGAGTACGGGGAACAAGGCCGCTTCGTGTACTTGACGGGTTAGCGCGGCCAACTGCTGTGACGATTCGACGTTGCGCGCAAAGAGGATCACACCACCGATGCGTCCTTTATGCAGCCAGTTACGGATATGTTCAGGCAGGGTCAGACCATGAAAGCCAACCATGAGCATCTGCCCTAATTTGTGTTCTAGAGACTGCGGTTGTGCGTGGGACTGCATCGTGACGCCTCCTGTGTATTCATACATGCCGCAGGATCGCCCGGAATTTGTAGCGATCACCACGGTAAGCAGACTCAACGTATTCTATAGGGGTATTGTCATCGTCAAAGGTCACGCGGGTGATGTGCAAGATCGGTGCCCCTTTGTTGAGTTCGAGCATGTCCGCCTCGAAATCGTGAGCGCGGCGGGCTTCAATCGTCTGTTCAGCACGGGTCAACACAATATCGTATTTTTCGCGCAGCGTCTGATATAAAGACTCAACGGCAAAATCATATTTGCGCAACAGGTCTGGGCAGTTAGCCGCCACGATTGACGCGGTTTCCAGGGCGATAGGCTGGTTGTTGGCTAAACGCACCCGCTGTAAAGTGTTCACGCTGACGCCAAGAGGAATGCTCAGCTTGCGTGCGATCAGGTCGGGTGCTGGCCGCTGAACGGCTTGCAGCACGCGGCTGCTGGTAATTTGACCGCGCTGGCGCATTTCCTCAGTGAAGCTGGTCAAGGACTCCAAGCCTTGGTCGATTGTTTCACCCGCGATAAACGTACCTTTGCCGATCTGCACGTAAAGCCGCCCATCGCGCACTAGTTCCTGGATCGCCTTGCTGACCGTCAAGCGGCTGACGCCGAACTGGTTGGCAAGATCACGCTCAGACGGGATGCGGGCATTTGCGGAAAACACGCCGCTCTGGATGTTATAAAGAATGTACTCTTTGATCTGTTCGTAAAGTGGTTTGGCCGCGCTGGGGTCTACCATGAATGCCCATCCTTGATGCCTCAGCGCGTGAACCGCGCTACGACGATCACAGCGACAATCAGCAGTAAGCCGATACTGGCGCTGCACACACTAACGACGTATTCGGGACTGTCCGTTGGCAGGGCCAGCGCCATGAAAAAGCCCAGCCCACCCACGAAGAAACCAATTTGTAAGAAACCGCGTAGGGCTTCGCGTCCGATCATGAGGAAGCTGTGGCCTTATTCAGTGCATCTTCGTAAGGGTGCAGCCTCCCGTGTTGAGTCAGTGGTGTACAGGCAATGTCTTGTCTGTGGCCGTCCATGCTGACAAGCTGCGGGACAATTGTGTCACATACCCCCGGTTCGTAGAAAGGGCAGCGCGGGTGAAATGCACAGCCCTTCGGGATGTCCGTTAGACTGGGGATTTCGTCGGAGCGCAGCTTCATGGGCTGCTTATGCCGCGTGATGTCTGGGTCCGCTTCTGGGACGGCGGCCAAGAGTGCGCGCGTGTAGGGGTGAGCGGGGTTCATGATGACATCCTGTGTGCGCCCAATCTCGACGATGCGGCCTAGGTACATGACGGCGATTCGGCCTTCCCACGCGAAATACTTGGCGAGCGCCAGGTCATGCGTGATGAAGACGATCGACAAGTTAAACATGTCGCGCAGGTTATGCAGCATCTTCAGGATGCCAATACGGATGCTCACATCCACCATACTGACGGCTTCATCCGCGACAATGAGCCGCGGGTTGACTGTCAAAGCACGAGCGATGCTCACACGTTGACGTTGGCCGCCGCTGAGCTGATGGGGAAATTTGTTTACGATGTCGCCCGGCGGTGTGAGGTCTACTAAGGTTAGCAGTTCCCAAATTCGCCGCCGCAGTTCTGCGCGCGATTTGACCATCCTGTGGCGCTTCAGTGGAAAACTGAGCATCTGGCCGATCGTATGTGAAGGGTTCAGCGATGCGAAGGGGTCCTGGTGCACGATCTGCATTTCGCGGCGCATTTTCGCCTGTTCACGCCCTTGATATTCGGAACGAGGCCGCCCTTCAATCAGCATCTCACCGCGTGATTGTGGCAGCAGTCCCGCGATGATCTTACCTGTGGTGGTTTTGCCACAGCCGCTCTCCCCCACTAAACACAGAATTTCGGTGGGATAGACCTTCAAGTTGATGTCTTGCAACACCGGAATTTCGACGCGTTCTTTCTCAAATGAGCGGTCTACATGGCGCAGCTCGACCAGGGGTTGGCGGGTGTCAGCGTTCATGTGTTCTGTCCTATCTTGCGGCGGCGTGCAATGCGTACAGCGTCGGTTTCGTAGCAGGCGACCAGATGATTGGGGTTATCGGCTGCTGCCTCCAACGGCGGTTGAACCTCAGCACAGGTCGGGTTGGCAAAGCGACAGCGTTCATGGAATTTGCAGCCAGGCGGCGGTTCGATCAAGTCTGGCGGGCTACCTGGGATGCTTTCTAGGGTTTCTGCGCCGCTGCTGAGGCGTGGGGCGGCGTCCAGCAGGCTGAGCGTGTAGGCATGGCGTGGGCGGTAAAACACTTCATCCACCGGACCGAACTCAACCAACTCACCGGCGTACATGGTGCCGATGGTGTCGGAGATTTCAGCCGCAACAGCCAGGTCATGACTGATGAAGATCGTGCTGAAGTTCAGCTCGGCGCGCAGCTCCTTGAGCACTTCCAGAATTGAGCGCTGCGTCAAGATGTCAACGGCAGTGGTGGGTTCGTCCATGACAACGATCTGTGGGCGCAGCAGCAGGCTGAGGGCCAACAGCACACGCTGGCGCATTCCGCCGCTGAGTTCGTGTGGGTAAGCGCGGAAGACCCGTATAGGGTCCAAGCGTACCCTTTCGAACATTTCCAGGGCGCTGCGCTGGGCTTCCCGGCGGCTCATGTGATGTGCTCTGGCTGTGTCGTATACCATATCAGAGATGCGGATGACCGGGTTCAGCGAGTTCAGCGCGCCTTGGAACACCATCGAGGCCTCGCGCCAAAGGAACTGCTTGATTTGGCCTTTATTGAGCGTGCGCACGTCAATGTGCGTGCCCTCGCGGGTGGTGTAGTGTACGGTGCCAGTGTCGATGCTGGCGTTCGTGGGCAGCAGCCCCAGCAGGCCCAGGTTCAGCGTGGACTTGCCGCAACCGCTCTCGCCAATAAAGGCGATCGTCTCGCCTTGGTGAAGGTCGAAGGACACGTTTTGCACGGCGCGCACGCGCCCGCGTTCTGCTAGGTAGCTCACGGAAAAATCACGCACGCTGAGGACCACTTTGTCGGGTGAACGTTGAAGCATCAGGGCATCCTCCGTGCTTAAAGACCGCTGCGCAGGCGCGGGTTGAAAATCTCTTCAAGTGAGCGTGTGAACAGGATGAGCGACAGTTGGAACAGCGCAATCGCCATGATCGGTGCGATTGCCATCATCACAGCATCCGGGTTGAAGAAAGCGCCGCGACTCTGTGAGTTCCAGATCATGATGCCCCAATCTGGCTCGGCCAATGGCACCATACCCAGGATCACCAGGCCTACCAGTGCATACATAGAGCCACGCACCGAGAAGATGAAGTTGATGGCGATGTAGCTAATCATGTTCGGAAACACTTCGCGCGTGATGATGTGGCTCATACCTAAGTCTAAAGCGATGGCTGCTTCGACGTAATCGCGTTCCCGTAGGCTGAGTACTTGGGCACGCACGGCGCGCATCAGTCCCGGCCAGCTCAAGGAAGCCAGCAGCAGCGCCAGCATGAAGTTGCTGTCAAAGGTCAATACGCTGGCTAAGACCAGCAGCAGCGGAAACTGCGGTATTGTCAGGATGAAGTTGGACAGCGCAGACAGCAGTTGGTCTACCAGCCCGCCCAACAGCCCGGCCATCGACCCCAAGATGACTGCAATCACCGTAGCCATTAAGCCAGCCTGCACCGAGGTGATAATCAGGTTCTGCCCCCCGTGCACAATGTGTGATAAGATGTCGCGCCCCTGCCAATCTAAACCCAGCAGGTGCTCGCTGGAGGGTGGGGCGAAGAGCGAATTCGCACCCGGCTGTCGGCGGTCCATTTGGGCACGGCCCTCGTACTCGATAAAAAGTGGACCAAACACCGACATTGTTATGAAGAACATGATGCCCAGAAAGCCGATGAACCCGCCTTTGTTGCGGATCAACATACGCCAAGTTTGGCGGATTGTGCGGCCCAGTGCGGCCATCTGTCGCATCAGAAACTCACTGCTTGATTCCTCAAAATCGACTTCATCCAACGAAGCGCGCGAAGTGAAGGGGTCCTGTTTGTTGACGTAGGCATAGGAAATAACGATGGATGTCGAGAGCAGGATCATCGGTATGCCGCCCCAGAACCCGCAAGCGAAACCACTGAGCGCACAGCCGATAAAACCGCCGACACCTGCTCGCATTTGTTGGTAGCGGTATCCGACGTAAAGCGGAATCAACCCAGCAATGACCCCGACGAGTAGGCCGCCCAGACTAGCAACGGTTTCAAATCCGATCACGAGACCTTACTCCTCATCCAGGCTGACGCGCGGGTCCAGCCAACCCATCAGCAGGTCGGCTAAGATATTAGACAGGATCACTGCGACGGTGATGACCAGGAATATTCCCTGCATGGTGGTGTAATCGCGCTTGCTAACGGCTAGAAATAACGCGCGGCCCAAGCCGGGGTACTCGAAGAAGCGCTCCACGATGACGCTGCCGCTGACGACAAAGCCGATGCTGATGGCTAGGCGGCTGACAAGGGGCAGCATGGCGTTTCGCCCCACGTAAGCGGTCAGCACGCGCCGCTCAGAGAGGCCGCGTGCCTTGGCAACGTTGATGTAGTCCTCGCCCAGCGTGGAGATTGTGCTGCTCTTCATCGACAGAATCCACACGCCGACGGTTGCCAGCACGTAGGTCGTGATGGGCAGCAGTGCGTGTTTGATCACGCTGCCGATGTACTCCGCTGTGAAGCCTGGCTCAATGTCTTGGTTGACGCCGCCACGCATCTCGCCGACGTTGAACAGCTCCATCTGCACTCCCAATACCAGGATAATAAGAATGGCGTATACATAGTCCGGAATACCGGACAAGATCGACGCGATGCCAGTCATCACGTTGTCGAAAAGGCTGCCGCGCCAGTAAGCCATTGCCATGCCGATGATAATGCCTACGGTGAAGCTGATGAGCAGTGCAGAGCCGATTGAAATCAGTGTCCAGGGCAAGAAACGCAGAATTTGTGAGCGCACGTCCGTACCCGCCGAAACAATCGACTGTCCTAGATCACCCTGTGTTAGCTTAACCAGGTAATCGACGTACTGCTCTAGTAGAGGTTGGTCCGGGTTGAAGTCAAAGAGGCCCGCGGCCATACTGCGGGCTTCGTCGTACTCTAAGCCCTGCTGCTGCATGAGCTGGTCGATCTTGATTTCTACCGGGTTGCCAGGCAGCAGGCGGATCAAAAAGAAGGTGAAGGTTGTCGCGGCCCAAACGGTAATCAGCCCTTGCAGCATGATGCGAAATGTATAGCTAGAACGGGTGCGTTTCCAACGTTCACGGAGTGTTGGCTGCGTTTTGGTTTCCAGAGCGGGGCCGGTCGGCTCAGCGGAAAGCGTCGCCATCATTGTGCCTTTCTAAAACTATTCTTGAATGTGGCGGCGCTTAAGACGGCTGAACCATCACGCCGGTGCTGCGCGTTGTTGAGTGCGTAGTATGGACCTGTGCTGTGTGAGCAGGGGCATGGGGGGCTTTGTAGCACCCCCATGCGTTTGCTTGATGGCATCTACTTATTGGGCGTTCGGGCCGGGAGCCAGCACACCAGTCAGAATATAGTAGATGATGAAGTGGTCACCAGAGCCGCTGGGGTTCGCCAGAATAGGATCATCTGGCGTGGGCGTACCGCTGATGAGGTCTGCGTTGAACGGCTCGGCGCTGAGGATGATGTTCAGCGGGATGAAGGGCATTAGATCGTTGAGGATCAAAGCCACTTCGCTGGACAAGGCCTTCTGCGCTTCGATTTCCAGGCCAGCGCTGGTGTTGTTGATCATCTCGTCGAGATTAATCATCTCACCTGCGTATTCGAACTCCATGGGGAAGTCCATACCGCGCTGATCATCGCTGAGGCCCACGTAGTTGAAGCGCTGTGTGGGGCCGAAGAACTGACGCGCCGCAAAAGGCGACGGGCTGCCCCAGCTCCAGACTGAGACTTCGAAGTTACCTTCGCGGATGTCTGCTGCGGTTTCCTGCCAGGGCAGGGCGCGGGCGGCGATGTCAAAGCCGAAGTCGTTGAGCTGGGCGATGGCGTCCTGCGAGGCTGCCGAGAAATCGGCGAATTCAGCCGGGAACTTCCACTCACCGCTGATGGTGTTACCGTCGGCGTCAGCCCAGATGCCATCGGCATTGCGACTGAAGCCAGCGTCAGTCAGAATTTGCTCAGCGCGCTCCGTGTCGAACTCATAGCGGTCGAGCTGGTCGATGGCATCCTGGTTGAGCAGCACGGGTACGTTTTCGTCTAACAGACCGGCCATGTACTCCGTGGCCGCCGCGCCGAAGCCGTTGGTCAGAAATGCGTTCTGCTCACGGTCGATGACCAGTGCAGCCGCCTGACGGACTTCCTTTACGTTCCAGGGGTACATCGTGTGGTTGAAGAGCATCGCTGGGCCATAGCCACGCGGAATGGTGATGATGTCGATGCCTTCCCCCTGGAAGGTTTCGATGGTGCTAGGCGGATAGACGTTGGTGGAGTGCGCCAGTTCGCCGCTTAGGACCAACGGAGTAGTGGAGTCGGTCTCGCCGCCCCACAGCCGGATTTCGCCGAAGTTCACACTGTCAGAGTAGACGCTGTTGGGCTGCCAGCTCAGGGTCATGAAGGCATCGCCCACGTCATCGAGTGTATAGGTATATGGACCAGTTGCCATCATGGTGTCGGGTCGGAATTCGTTGATTTCGGTGCGCAGGGCGGTCCATTCTTCGGAGTCATCCGCGGCACCGCTGGCAACGAGGTCCAGGGCCTTCTGTGCCAGCTCGCCGTAGGTGGCGTCATCCACGATGTATTCCTTCAGGATGAGACGCTCGGCCAGCAGGGACGGCTCTTCGATGAAGTAGAAGCGGACGGTGTAGTCATCGACCTGCTCCACTTCGTTGATGTAGGTGAACTGGCTCCAACCGATGATACGACCTAGTGCGTAGGTGCTGATAACGTCGGTGGCCGTTACCGGGCTGCCATCGCTCCAGGTGGCATCTTCGCGCAGTTTCATCTCATAGTAGCTGCCATCGTCGGAGAAGCCCCAGCTCTCCGCCAGGACAGGCAGGTAGGCGTCTTCCGCCCACATGTAGAAGGCTGGGGTCAGGTGCACGATACCACGGTAAACGTTGCCCAAGTTATCGTCAGGGCCACCAGAGGAAAAAGCGTTCAGGTGATGGTCAGGCGGGAGGGTGTAGGGCCAGGTACCCAACCAGGTGCCATTGGGGGCTTCCATGTCTTGGGCAGCGGCGGGCAGCACGAGGGCACCGGTGAGCAGTGCCAGCACGAACAGCAGGCTCAGCAAGCGTTTCATATTCATCGTCTCCATATCAAAAATGTCTTTATGGTGCAATTGGTGCTTCTGTCGCAAAAACCGCTCTTCTTCTCTCTGCTGTGCCACCTCCTTGCACAAAATATTTCTTTTTAGTGGTCTAGTGTGGACTATACCACATTCGCAAAAGTCTAGCGTATCTTTAGATACTGTGCAAGGCCTTCTCATAAAGTGGCGTAATTGCTGGGCTTATGGCAGCCGGTCATTGCGCTGCAAGGCACGCAGCATTCCCAGCACAAAGGTGCTGTGCTCGGCTATGATGATGATTAGATACATCGGCGCGTCGGTGAGTTGAGTCCGCTGGGCATAACGCAGGGCTAGGATTGGCGACAGCACGACCGCGCCCAGGTGCCGGACAATCTCTCGCAGCGGTGTGCGCTTATAGCCCATGCGAGTCCATGAGCGTGAGTAGTAGACGTTGGCATAGCCGCGCCGGTAATACCGCTTGAGCACCTCGCGGAGCTTGTTGGGCAGGTCATGGTGATGGACGACAGCGCGTTCGGTGACGGTCAGTCGGCCCCCGGCATTTGCCAGCCGATACGACAGGTCTACATCTTCGCCGCCCATGCCCTTGGGCGGGCACCATTTGAAACCCTCTACGTGCTCCAGTGCGCCGCGTCGAACGGCCAGGTTGCCAGTGAGCAGGTAATCTACCTTGCCATCCACAACGCGATGACGGGCGACCCGTGCTGCGTGCATATACCTATTGAGTATTCCACGCGGCGGCCCCAGCTTGATTTTGCCGCCGATAGCGTCCGCGTCGCCCATGTCATCAAGCAGTTGTTCCAACCAATCTGGTTCAGCGTGCAGGCCCGTGTCGATAAAGGCGACGATCTCGCCTTGTGCGGCCTGCCAGCCCAGATTGCGTGCCGCGGCAGCGCCAGCATTGGGCTGCGTCAGGATGCGCAGTGGCACGGGTGACTCTGCTGCGACTTGCTGTGCGTAGGTCTGCGTATCGTCCGGCGAGCCGTCGTCCACCAGGATGACTTCAAAGGGTGTGTAATCCTGGTTCAGCACGGTGGGCAAGCTTCGTCGCAGGGTCTCGACTTCGTTATACGTTGGGATCACGACGCTGACGAAGGGCCTCTCGCGCATCATTCGGACCTGTTGCGGATGAGCACCGTGCGTAGGCGGCGCTGTGTTTCGTAGGGCAGGGCATCCAACACGACGCGGGCCAGGGTGCGCGGAATGTAGCCGGGGTAGCGGAAAAACCCGCCGAAGTGCTGCCATGCGTCCCGCCATTGACCACGCCGCAGCGCGCCGAAAGCCGTTTCCAGGTAGGTGCGGGTCCAGAAGTAACGATAGCCACACACGATCTCTGACGCGCCATACTGAGTCATTATGGACTCGATCTCGCGGGTGCGTTTCAGCCCACCACTAGCGGATTTCGTGTCGTCGTAGTGGCGGATGATCGCCAGGACGGCATCGATTTTCATGGCTCGATATGTTTTCCCGATGCGCAGCCAGTATTCATAGTCCATTGTGTAGTGCAGTTCAAGCCGGATAGTTCCCATCTGCTCGAACACCGAGCGCCAGAGAAACACCGTCGGCTGTGCGATGTAATTGCTGTGTTCCAGCAGATCGCGGTAGTCCCAGTCAAGGATGGGAATGCGGCGGTGATACGGGTTGCCAGCGCGGTCAATCCACCGTACATCACCATAGACCCAGCCGATTTCCGGGTGGGCCTGAAGTGTGTTGACCGCGGTTTCTACCGTGTCGGGCACGTACAGGTCATCGGCGCACAGCCAGGCGATAATTTCCCCCTGGGCGCGCTGCCAGCCTTTGTTGATAGCGTCTGACTGGCCTTCGTCGGGTTCGCTGATGAAGGTTAAGCGGTCGGCATACTTGGCGACGATCTCATGCGTGTTGTCCGTGGAGCCGCCGTCCATGATGATGTACTCAATGTGGGGGTAAGTCTGGTTGAGGACAGACTGGATCGTCTCCTCGATGAACTCGCCACTGTTGTAGCTGGGGGTGACGATCGTAACGAGGGGCTGAGTGCTCATTCATACTGCCTCCGGGGTTGGATGCACATTGCAGGTATAATAGCATGGGTATGCGGTCACTGCACATTGAGACGAGTGGAGAATGGATGCATATGCACATCGGTATTGACGCGCGCTTGGTTGATGGGCATTGGGGTGGAGTGCAGCAGTTTGTCATTGGCCTGGCGGCTGGGCTGTGCAGCCAGGCTGATATAGATATGCGCTTCAGCTTCTTCATGTACGAGGGGCACACCGACTGGTTGGCTCCTTATGTGACTGGCACACATGCGGAGATTGTGACCGTTCCATACGTTGAAGCTGTGTCACAGTGGAAGCAGCGGCTGCGGGAACGGGTACCCGCACTGCGTTCAGCACTGCACACTGTGAAGCATATCCAGCGCAAGCCGCCGCGCATTGATGCGCTGCACCCACGCATTGTAGAGCAGGCCGTTGATCTGATGCACTTTCCGTTTCAACGCGCAGAGACCACCGACCTACCGACCATCTATCATCCCTGGGACCTTCAGCATCGCCACCTGTCGCACTTGTTTTCCGGCTATGAGCGCTTTGTTCGGGATTATCAGTACGCCCAGGCCTGCGAGCAGGCGTCCATCGTTAGCGTGGCGTCGCAGTGGGTTAAAGCGGATGTCGTGCAGGCGTATGGCATTCTACCGGGCAAGGTGCAGGTGACGCCGATGGGATCGGTTCTGAGTCTGTATCCGGTGCCGACGGCGGCGCAGATCGAGTCCGTGCGCGTGCAGTACGCGCTGCCTGAGCGCTTCATCTTTTACCCGGCGAAACGTTGGCCGCACAAGAATCACAGCCGTCTGCTGAAGGCGCTGCACCTGCTGCGTGACCGTTACAGTCTGCGGGTGCCTTTGGTGCTCTCTGGCAGCACCTCCGTGCATGACGCCGCATTTGACCGCCAGGTGCGTCAGCTCACCCTGGAAGTAATCAAGGTGGGCTATGTGGACACGACAGACTTAGCGGCGCTGTACCGCATGGCGCAGATGTTGGTATTTCCGTCACTGTTTGAAGGCTGGGGGCTACCCATTACGGAGGCGCTGTCGGTGGGGCTGCCGGTGGCCTGCACAAACTTACCTGTCCTGGTGGAACAGGTGGGTGAGGCCGCGTTGACCTTTGATCCCTTAGACAGCGCGCAAATTGCGGATGCAGTACGCCGCCTGTGGCAGGATGACGCGCTGCATCAGCAGTTGAGTGCCCAGGCCCTGGCCCGCAGCGAGCGCTTTTCTTGGCAGCAAACCGCCGCTGCGTTTATTGCGCAGTATCAGATGTTGGTTGACAGAACCAGCGTGTAGGCTATTTTCGCTTGTAAAGAACGTCCTGCGCCGAAAGCTGTGCAATTGACTCATAGTACGGAAGGACGATTTCGTCGACCTCCACGCGCGTGTTGACTCCATCTTTTTCAAATGACTCGATTAGCATGTATTTGGGGCGGTATTTTTCGAAGTCCAAGCCCCGAAGTACGCTGGGTTCGTGTCCTTCAACATCTAATGACAAGAAGTCAATTTCCTTGAAACCGCTTTCGTCAAGCACTGATGTCAGCATTCTGGCGGGTACGGTGACTTCAGTAAGCGTTTGCATCTCGTAAATCTCGATGCGGGTTTCTTGGGTATCGCCGGTTTGTTGTTGGCGATAGGCTTTCTCGGCATCATGTTGTGGCAGTGATCCCTTTATGATGGAATTGAAGTTGGCATCGATCATAGTAATGGTGTCCGTGGGATAGTCAGGCGCAACACATGCACAGTTGAAAACCTGACATTTGGGTCGGTTCTTGACAGCTCTGCCGTACAACCGTGGAATAGGTTCAATGAGCACGCCTGTCCAACCGCGTATTCTCTCAAGGTAGTATGTATTGCTTATGTGCAGACCATCATGAGCGCCAAGTTCGACAAAAACACCGTGTTCGAAATCGAGGTATGGATAGAGTTTGCTCCCTAAACCGCCCAATGTGACATCTGAAAAATGATCGGAACCCGCCAACTCAAAAGCGGGGCGTAGCAGATAATCCACCAATGCGCGTTTCAACTTGAACACAAGTGTTGTGTTAGAGGATGCCATAGTTAACTCATTCTCTTTATTAGATTTACATCGAATAGATTTAATATGCGACTTAATATATGTCCCATTTTTGTATTCTCAATCAAGAATCGCACGCCGATATGCCGGTCGCCGCGATCATCAAGTGCCACCGATGCGGGATGGTTTAACGGAAAGGGCATCGTATGCAGCGGGCGTCCTGCGAAAAAGGTGCGGGTGTTGCGCGTGTTGGTTGAGTCCTCGCCCGCCCCGATGTTGGTCACCAGGTTGTGGCGCGGCATCACACATAACCCATTGTGTAACAGGCAGCTTGCCATCCAGGGATAATCCCAGGTCTTGATTTCACCGTCGTAGCACTTCTGGAAGATGCGGCTGAAGTAGCTACGCATAGGGCGCATCTTTAGGCGGCTGAGTGCCACCTGGCGTTGTGCTGGGTCCCTCCAGAAGGTGAGGTCCAGGTCGAAATGCTGCCACGCCCGCCGCCAGGTCGCCCAGCCCCACACATGCACGTAGTGGCTGAAGTAATAACTGGCTTCGCCACGCGGCGCATAACCGAAGTTGTCCCCGCTGATGTGCATCACCTGCGCGTTATCGGCGTATCGGTCCAGCATGGCGGCACAAAAGGGGAAGAAGGAGGGGTCTGGCACGCAGTCATCTTCCAGGATGATGGCGCGTTCTTCCTGCTTAAAGACCCAGTTTAGGCCGCTGGAAATGCGCGCTTTGAGGCCCATGTTCTGTTCAGCGTAGTTGTGCTTAACTTCACAGGGCCAGTCGATCTGGGCCGCGATCTCGCGCACCTGCTGGCAGCGTTCGGCTTCGGCTTCTGTGCGCGGGCCGTCCGCGACGATGTAGAGCTTAGCGGGTTTCAGCGCCTGCACTTGGGCGAAGGTCTGCCGCGTGTGGTCAGGGCGGTTGAAGATCAGCAGGACGATCGGCACGGGGAATTGAGGCGTGGTCATGGGATAGGCACCCCGTTGCGGATGATCGCATAGTTCGTGTAGGTGAAATTCTCTCGCATGTGGTGATAGCGCGGGATATGTTCAAGGTGGCGTGGGTGGATTTTGTATATCGTGTAATCGTATGGTGCAATTAGATCGAAAACATCTTTCAGGAAAACACGCGCGCTGATGTAGTTATCGCCATATTCAAACTGTATGGCATTAATGCGACCTTCATGCAGCAAGCTGTCCGCTCCTTGAAGTACAGCAAAATCGTTTCCTTCAGCATCTATTTTCAGATAGTCAATGCTGGTGATGTGGTTCTCGGCGCAATATGCGGCTAGTGTGGTCACTTCAATCTGAACTGTTTTGTCTGAAGGGCGGTCTACTCGTGGAAAGAATGAATTGTGTTCACTGGCATTTTCAAAGACATGAAAATCGGCGGTCCCTGGCTCGTTACTCAAAGCGACACAATTAGCGTGAATATTGTCTCCTAGTCGGCGTGTTACTAGTACCTCGTATGTAGGTGGGAATGGCTCAAACATGTGTATCGCAGCATCTGAATTGATTGCTAATGCAGTCTCAGTCCATCGACCTACGTTCGCACCAACATCAAATATCATAGGCCGGGCTTGACCTAGCAAGAATGCACGCAGCAGGCGATATTCGCCATTGGTGTGCATATCCGGATTCTGTAAGTTATGATACTTGCTGATGTAAGTTTCGCTGGCGAAGTTCAGCAACTTGGACCGAGGTAGTCCATAGACTAGATGTCGTAGCGCTTTACGCGCATACTTCCTGAAGGAAGGCTGTTTCCTGGTTTCGTTCATTGAGCATTTACACCTGTACTTTCAGCGGATTGGGCATGATGAGTGCGTAAGTCTGCATAGCACCGAAACGTCGCACTGGTTGATAGATGATTGTCGATAGGTGTGCAGCGAAGATTTGGGCCACCAATGTCGCCAATGCACAGCCCATGGCCCCCAGCGGCGGGATGAGCAGGGCGTTCATCACCACGTTAACGACCGCGCCGGCCAGCGTAGACCACATGCCGAAGCTCAGCCGGTTTTCTGCGTGCAGCACTGGTGTGCGCGCCAAGCCCAGCGACACCCACACGCCCGACCACACCAGCACACTCAATAACGCCGCTGACTCCTGGTACGCTGGGCCGTACAACAGTGTCACAATCCAGCCGCCGAACAGCGTAATCCCCAGTGCAAAGGCGTAGCTGATGAGCACCATCAGGTTGAAAAGCCGCTGTAGGCGCTTGAGGTACAGGCTGTGACTTTGCTGTCGGGTTTCCAGAATAACCGGAAACACCGAGGCGATAATTACCGTAGGCACGAAGTACCACAGCTCCGCAATGCGTACTGCTGCCGCATACACCCCAACTGCTGCATCACCTTCCTCACCGCCGATCATGTAAGCCAGCATCAACTGATCGACGCGCATGTACACTGCAACACCTAAACCCGCGACGATGAGCGGCCAGCTCGTGCGCATGAGGTCCCAGGCCAGCACCCGGCTGAAGCGTAACGCCCCGAGCCGCCGCTCTTTCGTGTTATACGCCAGCAGCAGCCCTACGCCGAAAATGCCCAGGTCCAGCGTGTACATCCAAGCGAAAACCTGTACATCGGCTCCGAGTAGGATGGCCGCGATCTTGCCCAGCGATGAGACGGTCAAGGCGGCATTGCGCACCAGCACGACCGCCCGCGCTTCTACCTGGGAACGGAAGTAGAACTCGATGATCTCTGCACTTTGCAGCACCGCTCCGATTGCCACGATCACCACCAAGCCCACGATTGGGCTGTCAGCAGGTTCTACACTCAGGACGAACAGCGCCAACGCAGGCAGCATCAACATCGAGGCCCCGATGCGGATAGCAAAAGCTGTCCCCAGGATGTGATCGCGTTGGTCTGGCGCTTCCACAATCCGCTGAATGATGACGTTATCCAGCCCGAACTTCAGTACTGGCGCAATTAAAATGAGGTATGACTGTGCGATGCTCAACTGTCCATAGTGCTGTGTACCTAGGTATCGGGCCACCCAGGCGCCAACCAACACGCTTACGATCAGCCGCAGTACCCGGTCAGAGAACAGCCAACCGGTGCTGGTAAGTACTTTGGCTGCATCTGTACGATGTGCCAGGTAATCTCGCAGGTCTTGCAGTTTGGTCATCAGGAAGCTTGCTCAACGGGTATGTGCTCTCATGAGCTACTATACACTCATTCACCCCTTACCGCATCCAGCAGGCGCTTCGCAGCGGTGGTTACCGGTAGGTCACCGGACTGCACCGCTGACTCGATGTCTGGCAGCACGGCCTTGACCGCGGCGTGTCCATAGAAGAACGTGCGCAGTTGTTCTTCGATCAAGGTGTGCAGCCATTCCAGGTTCTGCTGTTGACGTCGTTGCATGAAGACCCCGCTTGTTTGCGTATTCTCCACAAAGGACTCAACCACATGCCAGATTGCTAACACGCCCTCACCTGTCACGGATGACGCGGTGTAGGCACGGGGGCGCCAGCCGTGTGTCGCTGGGGTGAGATAGTGCAGCGCGCGGTTATATTCAGCGCGTGCTGTCCCGGCACGGATTTTGTTGTCTCCGTCCGCTTTGTTGATGAGGATCGCGTCAGCCAGCTCGACCACGCCTTTCTTGATCCCTTGAAGCTCGTCTCCTGCGCCGGTAATGAGTACCAGTAGGAAGAAATCCACCATGGAGCGCACGGTGATCTCGCTTTGGCCTGTACCCACGGTTTCAATCAGGATCACATCGAACCCGGCGGCTTCGCACACGAGCAGAGTCTCACGGCTCTTGCGCGCCACGCCGCCCAGCATACCACCCGTAGGCGAAGGCCGGATAAAGGCGTTTGGCTCACGAGACAGGGTCTCCATGCGCGTCTTGTCGCCCAGGATGCTGCCATGGGTCACACTGCTGCTGGGGTCCACGGCCAACACTGCGACCTTGTGCCCGGTTTGGCACAGATGGGTGCCCAGCGCTTCGATGAAGGTGCTCTTGCCCGCACCTGGTACACCGGTGATACCTACGCGCACAGATTTACCTGTATGGGGCAGCAGCCGACGCAGCACCTCTTGTGCACGTTCAAGGTGAGCGGGAGCGTTACTTTCCACCAGGGTGATGGTGCGAGCTAAGGTCACACGATCGCCGCGCAGCACACCATCTACGTGGTCATCCACGCTAAGCTTCCTACGTCGACTGTGTGGGTTTTGCTGTTTAGCGTTGTGATCGGCAGCCATTCCGTCATGACCGCCGACCACGCCTTTCATCACGCGTGAAGCGTATTCGTCCCCACCATCGGCGGGGACCCATTCCGGCTTGTGTGTCTCGTTGTTAGGCATAATCCATCAGGCGCTTTTGCAGCTCTTCCAGGATGCGCTGTGCTGCTACTGGGATTACTGTGCCCGGCCCGAAGATCGCAGCAGCACCTTGGTCATACAGGAACTGATAATCCTGTGCCGGGATCACGCCGCCCGCCACGACCATAATGTCGTCGCGATCCAGCTTCTTCAGTTCACCAATGAGCTGTGGCAGCAGGGTCTTGTGCCCGGCCGCCAGCGAACTCATGCCGATGACGTGTACGTCGTTCTCTACGGCCTGGCGCGCGACTTCTTCCGGCGTCTGGAACAGAGGCCCGATATCTACGTCAAAGCCCAGGTCAGCGAAGGCGGTAGCGATCACCTTTGCGCCGCGGTCGTGTCCGTCCTGGCCCATCTTGGCGACCATGATGCGTGGGCGTCGGCCTTCTGCTTCAGCGAAAGCGTCGGCCATTTTACGCACGCGCGTGACTTCTTCCTCTTCGCCGAACTCTGCGCTGTACACGCCGCTGATGGAGCGGATCACCGCGCGGTGGCGGCCCCAGACTGTTTCCAGCGCATCGGAGATCTCGCCGAGGCTGGCCCGTACCCGTGCTGCCTCGACAGCTAGGTCCAGCAGATTGCCTGCGCCGTTTTCGGCGCTCTGCATCAGCGCGTTCAGCGCGGCTTCGACTAGGGCGTTGTCACGTTCTGCACGCAGCCGCTTCAGGCGCTCGATCTGTGAGTCGCGCACGGCGGTATTGTCCACTTCCAGGATTTCCAGCGGTTCCTCGTGGGCCAGGCGGTGACGGTTCACGCCGATGATCGTCTCTTTGCCGGAATCAATGTGCGCCTGACGGCGGGCGGCCGCCTCTTCGATACGCATCTTCGGCAGGCCGGTTTCCAGGGCTTTCGCCATACCACCCAGTCCCTCGATTTCCTCGATGTGTGACCAGGCGCGCTTGACGATCTCATGCGTCAGTGTTTCCAGGTAGAAGGAGCCGCCCCAAGGGTCCAGCACGTTTGTGATGCCAGTCTCATCTTGTAGGTAAAGCTGGGTGTTGCGAGCGATACGGGCGCTGAAGTCCGTGGGCAGTGCGATGGCTTCGTCCAGAGCATTGGTGTGCAGCGACTGTGTGTGTCCCAGTGCAGCGGCCATGGCTTCGATGCAGGTGCGTGCTACGTTGTTGAAGGGGTCCTGCTCGGTCAGGCTCCAACCGGAGGTCTGGCAGTGGGTGCGCAGCGCCATCGACTTGTCGTTGTGTGGGTTGAACTGCTTGATCAGCTTCGCCCACAGCAAGCGGGCCGCGCGCATTTTGGCAATCTCCATGAAGTAGTTCATGCCGATTCCCCAGAAGAAGGACAAGCGCGGCGCGAACTTATCAATGTCCATGCCCGCTTGGATACCGCTGCGCACGTATTCCACGCCATCGGCCAGCGTGTAGGCCAGCTCGATGTCCGCAGTAGCCCCGGCTTCCTGCATGTGGTAACCGCTGATGCTGATGCTGTTGAACTTCGGCATGTGCTGTGCCGTGTAGGCGAAGATGTCGCCGATGATGCGCATTGAGGGTTCCGGCGGATAGATGTAGGTGTTGCGGACCATGTATTCCTTCAGGATGTCGTTCTGGATCGTACCCGTGAGCTGCTCGCGCGAGACGCCCTGTTCTTCTGCTGCCAGGATGTAGAAGGCCATCACCGGCAGCACTGCGCCGTTCATCGTCATAGATACCGACATCTTGTCCAGCGGAATCTCATCGAAGAGAATCTTCATGTCCAAGATGGAGTCAATCGCCACGCCTGCCTTACCCACGTCACCGACTACGCGCGGATGATCTGAGTCGTAGCCGCGATGGGTTGCGAGGTCAAAGGCCACGGACAGGCCCTTCTGGCCCGCTGCCAGGTTGCGGCGGTAGAAAGCGTTGCTTTCTTCAGCGGTGGAGAAACCAGCGTACTGGCGCACCGTCCACGGGCGGACTTTGTACATGGCGGGGTAGGGGCCGCGCAGGAAGGGCGGGATACCCGCCACGTAGCCCAGGTGTGTCATGTCGTCTAAGGCATCAGCAGTGTAGAGCGGCTGTACGTCGATCTGTTCTAAGGTGCGCCACACCAGCTCGTTGACGTCCACGCCTTGCGCAGCGGCGGCGGTTTCCCACTGGCTGCGCTCTTGGGTCGTGTCAAATCCTGCGCGCTGATACTTGATTTGTGTGAAATCCGGGTTCTTGTTAGGCATTATTCCGCACCCCAATCTTCTCTTGAAGCTGACGATTCATCTCGTAGCAGTTGGCGCGCAGATGAATGAAGTCATCGACACCGGCGGCCTGGAAGCTCTCAATATGTTCTTTCGGGTAGCCGGCCACCAGCACGACCGTCTCCGCTTTGGCCGCCTTAATCGCCTGGGTCAGCGGCGGCACGATCTCCGGATAGGTATCGTCCGTGGAGCAGATCACGACGATCGACGCACCGGAGTCCAGAGCGGCTTGACCGGCAGCGTCGGCGCTGTCGAAACCCGCCGGGTCAATCATCGCAAAGCCGGATACCTCCAGGAAGCCGCGCGTAAAGTCCTTGCGCGCTTTGTGCTGGGCCAACGGTCCCATGTTCGCTAGGAAGACCTGTGGTGCGCTGCCGTGCTGTGCGGCATAGGCTTCAGTAGCCCGGCGCAAGTTTTCGTAGGCTTCGGCGGCGCGGCGCTGTGTGACCGGTGTCACGCTGGGACCGTCACCGAAGTTCGCCCGTAGTGTGCGAGTCAGCTCATTGAGCGTGGCTCCGGCGCGGGCAGCTTCAACGGCGGCGTCAATCATACGCTCCAGCGGCGCTGACAGCATCTCCGCGAGCTGGTGCAAGGTTTGGGTGTGACTTGCAGTGTCTTCGCTGGTGCGGTGCGCCCTCAGTGTTTCAGCGCGACGCTGATACAGGGCGTCGTAGTCTACGGTATCTGTCGGGATCGGCTTTTCGTCCAGGTTCGGGTACATGTTCGTGCCGACGATCCGGTCTTTGCGGCGGGCAATGTTTTGGCTGCGTTCGGCGGCGGTGGAGTCAATCTGTGTCTGCACGCTGCCGCTTTCCAGTGCGCTGAACATGCCACCTTGACCTTCGATGTCCTGAAAGAGCACCCAGGCTTTCTGGGCCACCTGGTCCGTGAGGTACTCGATGTACCATGAGCCACCCGCCGGGTCGATTAGGCGGGTTATGTTGGCTTCTTTCTGAAGCATAAGCTGCACGTTGCGTGCGATGCGACGCGAGAATTCATCCGGCGTGCGCAGTGGGGCATCAAAGGGCAGCACGTTCATGCTGCTGACGCCACCGATGGCACCGGATAGTGCCTCCGTGGTGACGCGCAGCATGTTGACGTAGGGGTCATATTGTGTCTTGTTGTAGAGGCCAGTCTGCGCGTGGACGCTCATCTTTTGGGCGTCGTCGCTGCCGCCAAAGGCTTTAACGATCTGTGCCCACAGGATACGGGCGGCGCGCAGTTTGGCGATCTCCATAAAGAAGTTCGCGCCCAGGCCCATACCGAAGCTGATGTGTGCCGCTGCTGTGTCAATGTCCAGGCCGCGTGCCAGCTGAGCACGCAGATAGGCCGTTCCGGTTGCCATGACTAACGCGAGTTCCTGAACGGCGCTGCTGCCCGCGTTGTGATAGACCATGCCGTTAACGCCTATGGTGTGTAGATTAGGTGCGTTCTCGGCGGCCCAGCGCGTGAGCTGCGCGATTTCGTCATAGGCTTTTTCCAGTGACATGGGCAGCATGCCCGTTAAGGCCAGCTCACCCAGCGGATCGTTCTGGATGCCGCCGGTCAGCGTGTGGGTGTCTAGGCCCAGCTTGCGCAGATGGGCCAGCAGCAGCGCGGTTAGGGGTAAGGCGGCGGTACCCGCATGAACAATCACGGGCACGGTCGATAAATCAACGCCTGCCAGCGCGGCTGCTAAGTCATCCATGCCGGCAATCGACACGCCGCCAACACCGACCTCACCGGCTTGGGCTTGGTCTGGGTCTAAGCCGCTGCGGGTCGGGGCATCGAGCATCAGGTTGATAGCTGTTTGCCCGCGTTCCAAGTCATGGCGCAGCGCCGTATTGAAGTCCTCCGGCGTGCCGTAAGGCAGGGCTTGGGCGATGTGCCAAGCGTCCCGTACGTAGCCCAGCGCATCTGTGCCACGCACATAGGGGAATTGACCGGGCAACGTGTGCTGATGTGCGATGTCGCGGGTGTCTTCTGCACGGTACATTGGGATTAGGTCGATGCCTTCGTAGCTGTGGGTTATGAGCTTTTCGAAAGGGGTGCTTTTGAGTGAGCGCACCGTCGTTTCGTGCCACTCCTCATAGCTGGACACCGGGAATTCGCTGAAATTGGGGGATTGATCTTCCATAAGGCGATTTTCTCTTTCATCTGATGGCGATCAGAAAGACTCTATTGATGCCTCTCATCAGATGCTCATTGTATGAGAAAACGCGATTTACCGAAAGGGGCTTTGGCACGGCTTTGTCAGGACATCTATCACTATCTTGTGTGCTAAGGCGTAAGAAGAAGGGATCAGGACGAGTCAAAAGCGCCCTGATCCGGTGTGCGTATCCGGTTTAGTGCAGCGTTTCGGCCCGTTCCAATAAGCGCAGCAGGTCTTCTGGCTTGGTAGATAAATAGGCGGGTGGGTTGGGCAGCGGTGCGGCAGGTGGCAGCGCTTCGTTTGTCAATGCTTCGTAGCGTTCGCGGTAAAGATGATGAGGCATTTGCGCGTACAGTTCGCGATAAATGGACGCTGCAATAGTGCGCGACTCGTGCAGGTTCGGATCAAAGCGGTAGATCGCATCGTGAATAGCTGCACGAAAAGCAGCGGACATATCATCCCGCAGCATCCGTTTCAAACCATTGATTGCCATCGAAACAGGTGTCAGCCCGCGCGCAACGTCAATTTGATCGGCCAGGATGCGTGCCTTGATGCGGAAAGACGGGCTGTCGATCCTATGGGCGATCTCGATGGCGTCCTCAATTGTCTCATGCGCGTCAGAGTAGCGTGACTGATAGTATTCAACCTCAGCTTGCGTATACATGAATTCGCTTTCAGCGGAAGGATGTTTTTGTTCACGCGCGTGTACGATGGCCTGCGTGATGAGACGGTAAGCCAGGCCATAGTTCTTCAGTGCGACCTCTGCGACAGCGGCACTGCCCAGCGCATGCATGATGTTGACGCTGTGACCCAGCGCTAAGCCGACATCCAACTGCTGTGTGTAACACGTCAACGCTGCGTCGTACATGCCGTATTGTTGGTAGAGTTCGCCCGCATTGCCAATAACTTGTGCAGCGGCGCGCAGCCAGCCAATGCGCATAGCGGCATCCAGAGCGGCTGTACTGTGTGTTAGGGTGCGTTCGTAATTGCCTTGGCTGAAGTAGCTGTGGGCTAGGTCCTGGTTGGCGGCGATGATGCCGCGTTGGTCGTTGATCTCGTGGGCTGTATCAAGCGTTTGATGCCTGTATTGCAGTGCTTTAGCGTGATCGCCTTGGTGTTCGGCGACTAGGGCCAGTAAACGTTGGTTTTCAACCAGGCTGCGCTTATCCAGACTGTTTTGGATGATGGATGCTTGTTGCTCAAGCGTGTCGTTGGCGGCATCGAAATGTTGTTGGTCCAGGTAGATGCTGCTGATGGTGCGCAGCACCTGGATCTGCTCCGTAACTTTATTCAGGGCAACGAACTCGTTTTGGGCGCGTTGTAGCCACATTAACGCATCAGCAGGCTGCGTACTCTGCGTGAGCAGCTCGCCCAAGCCTTGTTCGCAGCGCGCGCGCAAGTACTTGTCCTCGTACTGGCTGGCGATCATCAGGGCATCGCGGTAGGCCGCTTCAGCGCGGGGTTTCTGATCGGTAACCTGCCAGATCGCCCCCAAACGCAGCAGGGTTTCGCCACGTTGGGCATCATCGACGAGGGGCAGTAGGCGCTCAAGGTAGTCGCGCGCAGCCTCATGGGCAAAATCGCGCTGTGCGGCCTGTGCGGCCTGATGCAGATATTCACGCCGCTTGGGGTAGTCGCCACTTTGGCTGTAGTGGTAAGCCAACAGATCATAGTAATCTGCGATGTGGTCGGCATGCATACGTTCGATGTGCTGGGCGACAGCATGGTGCAGCACAGCCTTTGTTGGCTCATCGATGCTGTTGTAGATGGCGTCGCGCGTGATGGCGTGCTTAAAGCGATACCTGCGTTCCGGCTTCGATGTGTCAACTGGCGTAATGTCTGCGTCAGCCAGCTTGTCAAGGATATTTTGGCTGTCCGCCGACGTGCTGTTGGGAAGCGCTTGTATATCTGTAAGCCGGTATGCGTCAAAGTGCTCGCCAATAATGCTGGCTACCCTGAGCAGGTGTTTTTCGTCGTCGGAAAGCAGGTTAATGCGGCTGATAATCAGGCTGTTGAGGCTGGCGGGCAGGTGACTGGGCTGTACGTCTTGTAAGTCTAACTGCTGGTCGTGCAAAAAGTTCATCATTTCTTCGATGTAGAAGGGGTTGCCACTGGCCCGGTTTAGCATCCGGTTGATGAGGTCATCCGGGTTGCTGAAATCATCACCGAAACGCTGTCGCAGCTTATGCATGATAAGTGTGCGTGATTCGTCGCTGTCAAGACGCGCCAAGCTCAGTTCGGTGAAAGTGTCTAGGTTACGCAGGGTACTTATAGTGTTCAGTGGGCGATACAACACGGAGATCAACACCGGGATGTCGCTTATGCTGCGAGCAATGTGGGCAAGCAAGTTGATTGAATGCGCATCGGCCCATTGACAGTCTTCCAGCACGATGAGTATCGGTTTTTGGGTGGCATAGTGCCGCAGACATTGCAGCAGCATAGTGTGAAGTACATCGACGCGCACTTCAAATGGCAGGGAGTCAGTCAAGCTGTTTTCGGGGATGTTCATGCGCAGCACCGGGGCCAGCAGTGGCATACGCTCCACAAGGTCAGCATGGATGCTGTGAAGCGCACGTTCTAAATGCGCGATTTGTTCATCCGGTGCACTGTTGGGGGCGATACTGAATAAGCTCCGCCATGCTTCTTTCCAGATGTCATAGATTAAGTGTGTGTTATAGGACTGTGATGTGCCTCCAACGATGCGTAGGTCTGCTTGTGCGGCCATATTGATTAGCTCAGCATTCAACCGTGTTTTACCCATGCCTGCTTCTGCATGGATACCGATAATGTGGCCTTCACCCTGCGTGACCTGTTTGATGCGCTCTGCCAGCGTGTTGATTTCATGCTGACGTCCAACCAAGGGTAAGGGGGAATTTACGGCGTTTAGCTGCATGATGCTCCTCTTGCTTTCTCCAGTGCGCGTTGCGTCGGTTGTATGCTGTGGCTGTTTTCTGGGTCGGTGCGCTGTGTGCTTCTGCGCAGGTGCAGTGTGGGGTAGAGCGAAGCAATCGTTGGGGCATCGTCAGTGTTGGAAGTGGTATCACACCAGGCAGGTGTTTTGCTGCTTGGGTTGATTATGGCGCTGCGTGCATCCTTTGACAACCCACATAAAGCTATGGGTTGCCCTTTGAAGTGGGCCTGTTTGCGCTGCTTGCTGTGTAGGCTCATGGCAGCGCAACCTGGAATGTAGCAGGGCCAAACAGCCATATATCATGCGCCTATATATCGAACATGCGTTGTATTGTATGCATAAAAACAAATTTTTCTACGCTACTAAGAGTATGCCAAAAACCCATTGTTTTGCATAGTGCAATTATGATGGGGAGTGGTGGCTGTGCTATGTCTGGGGTGCTGCTGTGTTAAGCGAGTTGTGCAGGGTGAAACAAGCGGCGTGGATATTTGCAGCCTAAGTTCGTATGTCTGTCTAGTTGGCAAGTTCACATTTGATGGGTAAACTATGAGCGCGTTAACCTATGCTTAAAGGAGTGGTCCCGTGAAAAAATGTTCCCTCGCATTGTTTGTACTCGCTCTGCTGGTCTTCTCTTTGGCATCGTTGGCCGGTGCTCAGGATCAGAAGGCCATTACTGTGTCCTGGCTTCAGGAACCCGATAACCTCAACCCGATGTACACCACCATGACGTTTTCAGGGTATACTTACCAGCTGTTCCTGGCACCCGCCTGGACTCTCGATGCGGAACTGAACCCCTTGCCTGTTCTCGTTGAAGAGATTCCTTCTGCTGAAAATGGTGGTTTTAACGAAGATGGCACTGTCATTACTCTTACGCTGAAGGAAGGACTCACTTGGTCTGATGGTGATCCACTGGACTCGGCGGACTTCCTTTTCACTTATGAGATGGTCATGTCCGAGAGCAACACGCCGGTCAGCCAGTCTCCATTTGACCGTATTGCCAGCATCGAAGCCCCGGATGCAGCCACGGTTGTGATGACCTTTGACGCGCCCTATGCGCCCTGGCTGGGCCTGTTCAACTATGTGCTGCCGGAACATGTGTTGGCACCGGTCTTTGAAGCTGACGGCACCATCGACAATGCTGAGTTCAACCGCAATCCGACTGTTTCCAGCGGTCCTTACGTGCTGGAAACTTGGGACTTCGGTAACTTCGCCCGCTTCAGCGCTAACGAAAGCTACGTGTTCGGTCGTCCGAACATTGATGTGATCGTCGTGACCTTTGTGCCCGACGACCAGACCTACGTCGCTAACCTGCTGAATGGCTCTGCTCAGGTGGGCACTTTCGTGCCGGCTAACGAAGTACCCGGTTTGCAAGATGCTGGGCTGCGTGTAGAGATCATCCCCTCCGGCTACAACGAGGGCTGGTACTTGAACACCGATCCAGAACTGGCGCATCCCGCTGTGACCGATGCCAAGGTTCGCGAAGCTATCGCTCACGGCTTCGATCGCGAGTCAGTGGTTAATGACCTGCTGCTGGGTGTGCTGCCTGCGGCGGCGAGCTGGTGGGAAAACACCCCCTACGCCAATCCTGACCTGGAACCAGTACCCTATGATCCGGACTACGCGCGCCAGCTCCTGGATGAGGCTGGTTGGGTTCAGACGGGTGATCCGCTGTTTGAGGGTAGCGACGGCCTACGCGCCAAGGAGGGTGTTGAGCTGCGCCTGCGCTTTGCCACCAACACCCGCCAAATTCGTCAGGATATTCAGGCTGTTGCACAGCAGCAGTTGGGCGACCTGGGTATCGACATCATCATTGAAAACTACGAGTCTAACGTGTTCTTCAACGGTTTTGCCGATGGCGGTCCGGTTGCGACCGGCACTTACGACATTGCTGAGTGGTCAGCAAGCCCAGCCAGCTTCCCAGACCCTGACACCTCACGCTACACCTGCGATGAAATCCCCAATACAGACAACCCGGTGGGTGGGAACTGGAACTACTACTGCGACCCCGAACTGGATGCACTCTTTGAAGCTCAGATCAACGAAACCGATTTCGACGCGCGTGTGGCGATTTGGCACGAAATCGACAAGATGATCTACGACAGCTACATCTGGGTGGGTGTGTGGCATGACGCCGACATCTGGGTGCTCAGCGACAGCCTAGTCAACGCCAACATCAACGGCGTGACTCCCTTCTTCGACGTACATAACTGGGATGTTCAGTAGAGCTACGTTTATAAGCCTGTGAGTTAACGGGCTGAATGCGCAGCGGTCAGTGACGACCTGGCCGCTGCGCTTTGATCTTCAAGCGGTGTTGTGTTCCCTCAATTGACAGGTCAGCGCGCTTATGTTTGGCTATATCGTTCGACGTCTGATGCAGGCTGTACCGCTTCTACTTATCATCAGCATCGTGCTTTTTACTTTGATGCAGCTTTCCGGCGATCCGCTGGCAACATTGGGGGGGCGTCAGCCACCACGCCCGGAGGACCGTGCACGTCTGGAGCGTCAGCTTGGCTTGGATCAACCGCTGCATGTGCAGTACATCTATTGGTTGGTCGGCAATGACTGGGTGGTGATCGGTGAAGATGAAGAAGGGCAGCCTGAATATGGCACCCGCTTGGGCGTCATCCGTGGTGATTTCGGCACCTCTTTTGTCACGCGCCAACCCGCGATTGAGGTCATCGGGCAGCGTCTGCCCAATACACTCATCCTCATGCTGACAGCCGAAGTCGTGATTGTGGTCATCTCGCTTTTCGTAGGGATTGTCTCCGCGATCCGTCAGTACAGCCGCTTAGACAACCTGCTGACCACTGTGTCGTTCATTATGTACTCTGTACCGATCTTCTTGATGGCTTATATCTTGATGTACATTTTTGCCGTCAAATTCCGTGAGTGGGGCCTGCCTTATTTGCCCACCAGCGGCATGTTTGACCCTATCGTGGGGCGCACCTTTGAACAGGTTGTGTGGCATCTTGTGCTGCCTGTTGCCAGTATTTCACTGCTGACCATTGCCGGCTACAGCCGTTACATCCGCTCCACGATGTTGGAAGTGATTAACTCTGACTATATCCGCACGGCACGTTCCAAGGGGCTGCCGGAGCGCCGCACGCTTTTTGTGCACGCTTTTAAGAATGCGTCACTGCCGCTGGTGACTCTCATCGGCCTGGACCTACCGCTGCTGATCGGTGGAGCGGTCGTGACGGAGACGATCTTCGCTTGGCCGGGGATGGGCCGCCTTTTTATTGACCACCTCAGCCGCGCAGACTACCCGGTACTGATGGGGCTGCTGATGATCGTGTCGGTAGCAGTCGTCTTGTTCCAGCTTATCACTGACATAATCTACACGCTGCTTGACCCGCGCATTCGCTATAGCTAAAGGAGGACGGGGTTCATGTCTGCTCAATCTGCCAGTACACCCGTCACACTTAATGACGACGATCAAGCGCGTAAACCGGACACACTGCTGCGGCGGGGCATACGTCGTTTTCTACGGCATCGCATGGCGGTCACCGGTACAACTATTCTGCTGCTGATCTTTGCCTATGTCATCATTGGTTCACTGATCTTCGGTGAGGATTACGCCAACTTCAATGACACAAGCCGCCGCCTGATGGCTCCGACTGCTGAGTTTCCGATGGGTACCGACAGCATCGGGCGTGATATCTTGTCGCGCACCATTTATGGCGGGCAGATTTCGCTCTTGATCGGTCTGTTTGCTGTTACGATGTCAGTCACTGTGGGTGTGATTGTCGGCCTTCTATCCGGCTATTACGGCGGCTTCATCGATGCGGTGTTGATGCGTCTTACGGAGGCGGTACTCAGCATTCCGCAGATTCTGCTGCTGCTGGTGCTGGCGAATTTCCTGGCTGGGCGTATCCCGGATGTAACGCTCTTTGGACGCGCCTTCAGTGGGAGTGTGTTCGTCATCATCATGATTATTGGTCTGACGAGTTGGACCTATCTGTCACGCATTGTGCGCAGCAATGTACTGTCTCTCAAAGAGACCGAGTTTGTGCTGGCAGCGCGAGCCTTAGGCGCGTCGAACCGCCGTATCATCGTGCAGCACATCTTACCTAACACGCTGGCCCCGGTCATTGTGGCGGCAACGTTAGGCGTGGCGAATGCCATCTTATCTGAAGCCTATATCAGCTTCCTGGGGATGGGGGTGCGTCCACCTACCGCGACCTGGGGCACGATGCTCAACGGCTCACGCCAGTACATCGAAGAGGCCCCGTGGCTGTGGGTATTCCCTGGTTTGCTGGTGCTGCTGACCGTGATGAGCATCAACTTCGTCGGAGATGGCCTGCGTGATGCCTTTGACCCGCGCTCAGATAAGACAGGCTGATGCCGCATTCCATCGGCTTTATACGAACTGCCAGCACAAAAAGCTGGCAGTTTTTGTATGCCATAAGCGGCAGTGCTATACTGGTATAGACCAATGGTGTAGGACTGCGATAGAGGGAGTTGAATGCGTTTTGAGTTGCCTTTCCTGACTCAGACAATTCACAAGCCTTTTAAGTCGGTGCAGGCGCGCATCATCAGCGCAGTGCATCAACTGCTTGAGCCATACGTGGCCTGGCTCAATGGGGCTGAACTACCGCTGCCTTCTGCGCTTGATTCTGCTTTTGAGATCGTGTCGCTGCGCGTGGTACCTAAGGACTGCGATGCAGACTGAGCGCGCCTTCATCGGCATTGACATTGGCGGTACTAAGATCAGTGCAGCACTCTACACCGTGGTGAGGGGAGCCAGCCTGGACCCCTCATCACCGCTGCGGGGCGTTCAGCGCCCGACACCCGCTGCACAGGGGGCGGATGCCGTACTTGCAGCAGCGGAATCGGCGGCGTTGGATGTCTTGGCGGCGCTGCCCGGTGGCGCAGTGCTGGGTGCGGTGGGTGTCGGTGCCGCGGGGCAGATTGACGCACAGCGTGGTGTCGTCCTCGACGCCAACGACAACCTGCCCGGCTGGGTGGGCATTGACATCGCGGGCCGACTGCGTAGTGACTTTAATGTCGCCGTCCAGGTCGATAACGATGTGCGCGCCATGGCCTACGGCGAAGCGCGCTGTGGTGCCGGGCGTGGCGTATCGCGGGGGCTTTTTATGACGGTCGGCACTGGGATCGGTGGGGCGCTGCTGGAAAGTGGGCGATTAGTCCATGGTGCACATTTCAGTGCCGGTGAACTGGGATATTTGATGGCCGGTACTGACGGTATGACTGTCGAATCGCTCGCTAGTGCGCCCGCTATCGCAGCCGCTTACGCGGGTCACAGCGGTCAGCAGCTCAGTCTGCGCCAGATCACGACAGCGGCATCCAGCGGTGACTTGGCGGCACAAGCTGTTATTGTCGCTGCTGCACGGGCTTTGGGGCGCACTTTGGCTCCGGTCCTGGTATTCTTCGACCCGCAGGTGCTGATTGTGGGGGGCGGTGTGCCGCAGATCGGTGTGCTGTGGTGGGATGCTTTTCGCCAGGCGCTGCATGACAGCGGGCTGCGCACGGCACGGTCCGTTGATTTGCAACCTGCACGCTTTGGTGCGAATGCGGTGCAGATTGGCGCGGCGCTGATGGCCTATGAGTTGCTGCACGAAGGAGGAGATATACTGCCATGCGAATCGCCTTGATTCCGCTGGACGAGAGGCCGGTGAACACGCGCTATCCACAGATGATTGCGGAAATTGCTGGGATGTCGGTTGGGGTGCCGCCTGCTGAGCTGCTCAGTCATCAGCGACAGCCTGCTTCCTCAGTGGCGCAAATGGAATGGCTGCACACGCAGGCAGCCGGTCTTGACGTGCTGATCGTTTCGCTGGAGATGCTGGCCTACGGTGGCTTGATCGCGTCACGCATCACGGATGCGCATGCTCCGGTGCTGTTTCATCGCCTGGATGCGCTGCGAACACTCAAACAGCAGCACCCTGCATTGCAGTTATACGGTTTCAACCTGGTGACGCGCATCCCGAATGCCAATGACAGTGTTGAAGAACCCGATTATTGGGCACAGTACGGCACGCAGATTCACCGCTATTCCGCGGCCATGCACCGTGCTCAGTTTGGCGACTCGGCAGCAGAAGCAGAAGCCGATGCGCTCAGTGACTTGATCCCAGAAGAAGCTATTGCGGATTTTACGCGGCGGCGGCTGCGTAATCACACGGTGAACCTCTATGCGCTTGATCTGTTGGCCGATGGCGTTTTAGATCACCTGGTGCTCAGTTCTGACGACACTAGTCCGTATGGCTACGGCACGCAGGAAAAAGCCTGGTTGCAGACCTGGAGCTGGCGTTTATCCAGCGTCAGGCCGCGCTTGCTGATGTATCCCGGCGCGGATGAAGTGGGGTGTGTGCTGTTGGCGCGCGCTTTGCTCAGCGCTCATGAGACTGTCCCGCACTTCTACGTGCACTATGCGCTGGATGCCGACCGTGACCGGATCGCCCCTTATGAAGACGGGCCAGTGTCTGTCACCGTGGAGCGGCAGATAGCGGCACTGGGCGGCGTCATCGTCAATTCGACAAATGAAGCGGATTACGTGCTGGCGGTCAATCCCCCGTCACCCTTGAGCCGCGAGTTTGACCTCGCAGCGACTGAGTCAGAGCGCGCCTATCGGCAGGCAGCGGTGACTGCACAGGTTGCTCAAATAGCGACCTGGCTGGATGCCGACAAAGCCGTAATCGTGGCAGATGTGGCTTATCCCAATGGCAGTGATCCAGTGCTCATCGAGGCGCTGCTTGCCGGTCTTGATCTGCGGCGGCTGGCAGCCTATGGTGCCTGGAACACCGCTGGGAACACCATCGGTGTGGCGCTGGCCCAAGGTGTAGCGGCGGCGCAAGTTGGCAATGACCCTGTTCGCCAGCAGGCACAGCAGCGTTTTCTGCTGCACCGCTTTCTAGAAGATTGGGGGTATCAGCATTTGGTGCGCGACATGCTGCGCGAGCATCTGCGTACCGTCCATGGCGTCCCGGATGTGACTTCTGTACTGGAAGACAGCGCGCGTGCTTTCATCGCTCGTGAGCTAAACCTGCGCTTGGCGGAGCTGGGGGCTTTGGGGCAGGGCTGGCGTATTGTTCCGGACAGCGTGCGTTTACCCTGGCATCGCAGCTTTGAGGTGGACTTCGACCTGGAGCATGGCGGTGAGTGAATCAGTCGTGCACCGTTGTGACGTCGCTGTGATCGGAGCCGGGCTGGGCGGACTGGCAGCGGCTGAGGCTTTGGGCGCACAGCGCGTCGTGCTGACTTGTGAGGTGGCTTGGGTCGGCGGCCAGATCACGGCACAAGGTGTGTCCGCTTTGGATGAGCACGTTCACATCGAAACGAGCGGCGCAACAGCGTCCTTTGCGGCCCTCAGGCAGCGAATCCGGCAGTGGTACAGGGACCATTATGGGGTGTCAAGCTACATGGCCCAGACCGTCAACGGCCCAGACATGCCGCTGAATCCGGGCAATGGATGGGTCAGCCGCCTGTGCTTTGATCCGCGCGTGGCATTAGAAGTCATCGAGTCGCAGTGGGCGGATGGCGTCTGGCCGCGTCCTGATGTGCTGCTCTTGAACGCGGTGCCGGCCACTGCTGATGTGGATGAGTCAGGCCGAGTGCTGCGGGTACGGTTGATGGACACCAGTGGAGTGCAGCATGTCGTCGATGCCGCGCTTTTTTTAGACGCGACCGACACCGGTGATCTGCTGCCGATGACTGATACAGCTTACGTCAGCGGGGCAGAGGCCGATACCGGAGAACCGCACGCCAGCGGTACGTATCGGCCTAGGGAGAACCAGGGCTTCACCTTCTGCTTTGCCGTTGAGTACCGCCCTGGCGAGAATCACACCGTTTCCGAGCCGGTAGGTTACCCGGCATTTCGTGATGGACAGCCTTATACCCTACGTCCCGTTGGCCGGGACGGGCAGCCGGTGATCTACAACATGTTCCATCACAGTGCACAGGGTAACCCGCCGTTCTGGACGTATAGACGCATCCATGATGGGGCGCTGCTGGGCGGTCACGACATTGCCCTGATAAACTGGGGCAGCAACGATTATCATAACGGGGACATCCTGCATGCCACACCCGATGAGCGTGAAGGCTATCTAGATGAAGCACGGCGGCTGTCGTTGGGGTTTCTGCATTGGCTGCAAACAGCGTGCCCGCGTGATGACGGTGGGTTCGGCTATCCAGAGTTCAAACTGCGTCCAGACTTGACGGGCACGCAGGATGGCTTGTCGCAGATGCCCTACATCCGCGAATCGCGGCGCATTCGGGCACGCACGACGGTCCGCGAGCAGGACGTGAGTGCCGAATACCAACGTGCTGCCCGTGCGCGTCATTACCCGGACAGCGTAGGCATCGGCTGGTATGCACTGGACTTGCACGGCTGCGTCGATAATCCGACGGCTTCGATGTATGCTGATACGCGGCCCTTTCAGATTCCGCTGGGGGCCTTGATCCCGCAGCATACGCCCAACCTGCTGCCTGCTTGTAAGAACATCGGCACCACGCACCTGACAAACGGCGCGTATCGTGTGCACCCGGTGGAGTGGGCGGTCGGTGCAGCGGCGGGCCATCTGGCCGCCTTCTGCATTGAAGTAGGTAGGCGTCCGGTAGACGTGGCCGCTGATCCTTGGATGACGTGGCGCTTGCAGTACCGCTTAGTGCGCCATGGCATTCCCATTTTCTGGGCGATTGATCTGCCGTATTATGGGACGCGCAGTGAGTCTGAAAGGGCACTTTTTATTGCGGCACAGCTTGTTATGGTGCGCGATGTACTGATCCCTGACAGCGCGCGTTGGCACAGCTTGGCCCTAGAACTTGATGGGCCGCTGGGTGACGATTTCGCGTTGGATCGCCTGGGACAAGTGATCGACACCATCGCTGCGCGCACAGGGCGTGGACGGCATAGCTTACCCCATCTCAGTCGCGACTTTACGCTGCGAGCGCTGCTGCTGACTTTATATGACCCGCTAAAACGGGCTTTATCGGACTGAGTTGCACCCAGGGAGCTGGTAATGCATGCTGATGTATTTCTTGAGCGAGTGCGTGGGGGCTTGATCGTGTCTTGCCAAGCGCTGCCTGATGAGCCGCTGCACGGGCCACATATCATGGCGCGGATGGCGTTGGCGGCAAAAATCGGTGGGGCTGCTGCCATTCGCGCCAACGGCCCGGATGATATCCGGGCGATCAAGGCCGCTGTGAACCTGCCGGTAATAGGTCTGTACAAAGAGGGCAGTCAAGGCGTCTACATCACGCCGACTTTTAATCATGCCCGGCAGCTTGCTCAAGCAGGTGCGGACGTCATCGCGCTGGATGCAACGCGGCGCCCGCGTCCGGATGGGGTGCGGCTGGAGGACTTGATCGCGCGTATCAAGGTGGAATTGAGCCTGCCTGTGTTGGCGGATGTCGCCACACTGGATGAAGCGTTGGCAGCCCAAGCCGCTGGAGTGGATTTCGCCGCCCCCACGCTTTCCGGCTACACCGATTACAGTCCCCAGCTTGAGGGTCCCGATTTCGACCTGATTCGACGTATGGCCGAAGTGCTGCACATCCCGATTATTGCCGAAGGCCGTATCAGCCGCCCAAAGCAGGCGCGTCAGGCCCTGGATGCCGGTGCCGCTGCGGTGGTCGTCGGTTCGGCGATCACTCGACCTCGTCTGATAACTGCGTCTTTTACCGCTGCACTGCGCGATGACTTAGGCGGGGATAGTTTCGGCTGAGACCTGTCCGCGCCGCGCAGGTGCTTATTCCCCGAAACGTGTTCCGCCGGGCACGAGCACGTCTAGCGCGCTTTTAGATCGTTTGCCGATGCCAGAAATTTGACGCGGCGTGTGGTGTGCGCTACACTGGTATACAGGTCTATACCAGTGATGGCGTTGAACAATGGCTTTAGAGCGCAAGTACTTCGTGATTGACCCGCACAGTGTGGTGTCGCTTTACCTGCAAATTCAAGAAAACTTAACCGAGCTGATCGAGTTAGGTCTGCTGCGTGCGGGTGATGCGCTGCCCTCTGAGCGTGAACTGAGCCAGTATTACAACGTCAACCGGATGACGGTGCGCCAAGCGATGAACGAGCTGGTGAAGCTGGGTCTGATCCGTAAGCAGCACGGCGTGGGCACTTTTGTGGCGCAGCGCAAGTCGGTACAGCAGTTGATGCCGACCGTGACCGGTTTCAGCCAGCGCATCCGTGAAGCAGGTCTCAAGCCCTCGTCACACATCCTGGCGCGTGATGTCATCATGCCGTCACCTCTGATTGCTCATCACCTGCGTATTGACCCACTGGAAAAGGTCATCAAGATCAGGCGGCTGCGCTTGGTTGAAGACGAAGCGCTGATGATCGAAACTTCTTACTTGTCTTTTGCACGCTTCGAAGGGCTTTTGGATAAGGACCTGGTGAATCACAGCCTTTACAGCTTGATCGAGTCGGAGTACGGGCTGCACGTTGAAGAAGCCGAGCACACCTTGGAACCAACGCTGCTGAGTGCAGAAGAAGCCGGCTTGTTCGGGCTAGAAGCTGGACAGCCGGCGATGCTGGTGCGCGTGGTGGCACATGGGCCAGCACACATACCCATCGAATACTCAAAGTCCGTAGTGCGCGGTGATCGCAGCCGCTATTACTTCCGCGTGAATACGCGATTACCCATCTTGACCTGAGCCGACAAACTAGGTGGTGAACATCTGCACGGGTACACACGACACGGGCAGGTGATGATAAGCCGCAATCACTTGAGTGGGCCGCATGTTTGAAGGAGGTGAGTATCGCACGAAATGCATTTCGACTCCGGCGCTACATCGTAGTCGACCGAAAACAAGTACAGCTTTGACGAAGACATCTTATGGAGGAGAACACATGAAACGCTTTGTAAGCCTGCTGTTGATCGTTGTAATTGCCCTGCTTTCTGTGAGCCTGGTAGGCGCACAGGAGCGTGAGGATCGCCCTAACCGTGACCTGGACGGTGCGTTTTGGAATGCGGGTGAGGAACAGTTCGAGCAGTGGCGTGTGATTGAGGATGTGGAAGAGGGCGCGGTGATCCGCTTCTGGCCCTGGGCGCTGACCCCGGACTTTGAAGACTACCTGAACAAGATCATTGAGAATTTCGAGGCAACCTATCCCGGTGTGACCGTTGTGTTGGAAGGGCAGCCTGCGGCAGGTGCACGCGACAACATCCGTAACAGCTTTGCAGCGGGGGACCCGGCTGACGTCATCAACATGAGCGACGGCTGGGTAGCGGAATTCGCCGAAGCCGGTGTGCTGCTCAACTTGGACGCAGCACTGGGCGAAGCCTATCCTGAAATCCGCGAGCAGTACGTAGATGGTGCCTGGGAAAAGGTGACGTTTGACGGCGTGACCTACCACGTCCCCTGGTACTTGGCCTTCTCCAACGTCATGGCGGTCAACGGTTTGATCTTTGAGGAACTGGGTTACACAGAGGACGATATACCCACCACCTGGGCTGAGGGCTATGCGTTCGCGCAGCGCGTCCGTGAGGACAGCGAAGGGGCCTACTACGCACTTTCCTTCCCCTGGGGCGAGCTGGCAGGCCTGGGTATCCTGAACAGCTTTGTGGGTGAGGGTATCTCGGTTTACAACGAAGAGCGTACCGCGGTGATCTTCAACGAAGACGAGCGCGCTGCTGCTGTGATCGATGCCTACAAGGTCCTGCTGGATAACGACTACATCCCGCGTGAGAGCCTGACCGATGACGTGCGTGAGATGATTGACCGCTTCAGCGAAGGCGAGATCATGCTGCTGCAAACCGGCCCGCAGCTCTTCCGCCTGATTGAAGAGAATAACCCCGAAGTGTTCGAGAGCCTGTTCTTGGTCAATGGCCTGGTAGGTGAGGCAAATATCCGCAGTATTGGCGGCGTGCAGACCCTGACGATCCCCGCCGAAACCGAATTCCCCAATGCGGCCTTGGCCTTTGCCGTGTTCGTGACCAACCCTGAGGTGCAGACCGCCTTCTCGCAGGAAGTACCGATCTACTCGTCCAACCTGGACAGCTATGAGGACCCCTTCTTCACCGAGGGCGGCCCCTCCCTGACTGACAGCCTGCGTCCGTTGGCGGGTGAGTACTTCCAGACCGCTGTGAACACCGGCATTCTGGACTTCCCGAACTTGGCTGAAGTGGAGCAGATCGTACTTGGTGAGTTCCAGGCCGCTATGCTGGGTGTGAAAGACTCCCAGACAGCACTGGATGATATGGTTGCACGTATCAACGACATCCTGGCGAACGCGGACTAAACGACGCGGCGCAATACCATTGCGTGGGAGGGGTGTACATTGCCCCTCCCCGTTTTCTGCACAGTGAGTTTCTTTGGATTGAAGTCATGACCGCTGCAACTGAGCTGCAACTGACCCCAGAGGCTGCCGCTGATGCCCGTAAACGGCGAGAGCGTTGGCGCGCAACAGTCGCCTATCTCTTTATGGCCCCGGCGATGGGCTTTCTAGTGGTCTTCTTGTTTATTCCGCTGGTGGCAGCGGTGTACCTCAGCTTCACCCGCTATGAGCTGGTTACAGCGCCGGAATGGGTGGGATTACAAAATTACTACGACTTGTTTCAGGATGATCTATTCTGGTTAGGGTTGCGTAACTCGTTTATCTATCTGACCGTGACGCCGGTCTTGATTGCACTGTCTATTGGTTTGGCGATTGTGGCTAATCGCAAGATGCGCGGTGTGGCCTTCTTTCGGACGATCTACTACATCCCAGTTGTGACGTCTGTGGTGGCGGTAGGCATGATCTTTGAGTTCGTGTTTGCTGAACCTTCTGGTTTGATAAACGGTCTGCTGCTGTCCTTGGGCTGGATCGAGCGCCCGATTAACTTCTTGACGCATCCGGACTCGACTTTGATCTCCATTATGTTGGTGACGATCTGGCGTGGTATCGGTTTCTACATGATTATCTTCCTGGCAGCACTTCAGGCTGTGCCAGATGAGCTGTACGAAGCCGCCGCCATTGATGGTGCCAACCGTTTACAGCAGCACTGGTACATCACCATCCCCGGCATCCGTCCGGCAATTATTTTCGTGGCGATCATCTCGTCGATTTCGGCGCTGAAGGTCTTTGAGGAAATTTGGGTGATGACCGACGGCGGCGGCGGTTTACTGGACAGCGCACTGACGCTGATGTTCTACCTTTATCGCCAGGGCTTCATCAACCTGGAACTGGGCTATGCGTCCGCGATTGCCGTGGTGTTTACGATCATCACGCTGGTGTTTTCCATTCTGAACCTGCGATTCCTGGAGCGTGGTACCGATGTCAGTTGATTCTCGACCAACGCAGCAGGACGACTACAGGCCACGCCGCTACCGTAAGCCGCTTGCGCTGCGCATTCGCCGCTTCTTTGAGGGGATGAGTTGGTACACCATCCTGCTGGCATTTGGCCTGGTCACGGCGCTGCCCTTCCTGTGGACAGCACTGATGAGCGTGCGACCCAATTCTGCCAACGTCTTCCGCGTGGATCAGCCTCCACAGGTGATTCCTTATCCCGGCCTAATCGGCTGGGGAGCCGGGCAGCGTGAGGCGCGCGAGAACGGTCTCTACAGTGTGCTGCCCTGGGACCCGCAGCGCGATCCAGAGCAAGAGGCAGGGTGGTGGCGTGATTACTCGCTGGATGTGGTGCCGCTGATCGAAGGGCGTCCGATTGAGCCGTACATGTTCCCTGCGACGACCGCCAACTACTATCGCGTCTGGACCGACGTAAGCCTGCCGCGTTATTTCTTCAACAGCTTCATCGTGGCGGCGCTCGTGGTGACGCTCCAGCTCATCACCAGTTCCTTAGCGGCGTATCCGTTGGCGAAGATGCGCTTCCGTGGACGTAACGTGCTTTTCTACCTGATCTTGAGCACGCTCATCTTCCCGGAACAGCTTACGCTCATTCCGTCGTACATCCTGGCAGTGAATGTCTTCGGCTTCACCGATACGATTCAGGGTCTGGTTATTCCTTTCGGGGCCAACGCTTTTGGTATTTTTCTGCTGCGCCAGACTTACCAGGCGATCCCAAATGAACTGATTGAAGCCGCGCGCATTGATGGAGCCAGCGAGTTTGGCATCTGGTGGCGCATTCTGCTGCCTTTGATCCGACCGGGGCTGGCGACCTTGGGTATCTTCAGCTTCATCGGCTCGTGGAACAGCTTCTTGTGGCCGCTGTTGATGCTGCGCAATGAGACGCTTTACACGCTTCCCATTGGCTTGGCTTTTCTGGAAGGGGCGTTTACCGGCAATCTGCGTACCGTGGCCGCCGGGGTCATGGTGGCAACAATCCCGATGATTATTGTGTTCCTGCTCTTCCAACGACAGTTCATTAAGGGGCTGTCGGGTGCGGTAAAGGGGTAGCGGCGAGATATTGTCTGATCCCCTTCATGACGACTCGTGCGTCCCGGCTGACGCCGCGTATGGTGGCTGACGCCGGGGCGATTTGTCCCTCAAGGCCCAGGTAGAATAAACCTGGTACCGTCGTGCTGGCACCCCGGTGGTGCAGCGGCAGGCCGTTAGCGTCCAATGCGCCTGTGTCTGTCAGATAAGGCAGGTTGCGTCGGTCAAAGCCGGTAGCATAGATCACGGTATCAACCCGTTCGTCTGTGTCATCAGCCCAGCGCACGCCATCAGGCGTCAACGCCCTGAACATCGGGCGCACGTCGGGATTGCCGGATTCAAACGCGGCCTTGTAGGTCCCATCGTCGTAGACCGCGCTGCTCTCGCACAAGTTGAAGCGGCATCCCACTTGCAGCATGTCGAACCCGGTACCGTGGATCAAATCAAAGGCGTGGATGCCGAATCGCTTGAGCGGTGTAAAGCGAATCGCTTTGCGCACTGCCAGTGTCACCCGCGCAATTTGCGCCAGCTCTGCGCCGATCTGCACAGCGGAATTGTGCGAACCCACTACAATAATTCGCTGACCGCTGAAAGGTTCAGGGCGATGGTACACGCTGGCGTGTAGTTGTTGTCCTGCGAAGTCCTGCTGGCCGGGTAGTTCCGGCACGTAGGCCTTGGTAAACGGTCCAGTGGCGGTGACGACAGCCCGTGCTGCGAGCATGCGCCGGTCTGCCAGCCGCACGCTAAAAACGCCGTCCGGCTGGCGTTGAATGCACTGTACACGCGCATTGCCCATAAAGGGCAGCTCAAAGTGTGCGGCATACTGTTGTAAGTAGGCGATCATCTCACGGCGGGTTGGGTAGTGTGTACGTTCACCGGGGAAGGGCAGCCCATGCAAGCCGGAATACCGCGCTGGTGAAAATAAGGTTACGCTGTCCCAATAATCATGCCAAGAGCCGCCGATTTCTGCTTTTGCGTCTAGGATCAAGAAGTGCAGCCCAGCGTGCTGTAAACAGTGACCGATGGCGAGACCGGCTTGGCCTGCACCAACAACGAGCACGTCGAAAGGCATTTGCATGGGTAGGTCTCCAATAAGTGGACACGACATGCCAGCGAGTATGCGCAATTCACATGAACAGGAACTGAGTGTCGATGGTGTGCTAGGTTGTGTTGACATTTCACCGCATCCAGATCAACACTCCGACGAAGTGAAGA
>CAYWGJ010000001.1:0-303982 GCA_964457835.1 uncultured Anaerolineaceae bacterium | reverse complement strand
CCAGCGCCTACCTGAAAATCGCCGACGGCTGCCGCCGCCCCTGCGCCTTCTGCGCTATTCCTAAGATCAAGGGCACTGCCGTCAGCCGACCGCTGGAGTCCATCGTCGCGGAGGCACAGCGGCTGGAACAGATGGGTGTCAAAGAGGTGATGCTCATCGCCCAGGACAGCACCGACTACGGCTATGACCTGGGCATGAAGGACGGCCTGGCACAGCTCCTGGATGCCATCGTGGAGGCCGCACCAGGCATCCCTTGGATTCGCATCATGTACGCTTATCCCGGTTACGTGACGCCGCGCCTAATGGAAACCATGGCGCAACACAAGCAGGTGCTGCCTTACCTGGACATCCCACTTCAGCACGGCCACCGCGAAACCCTGAAGCGGATGCGCCGCCCGGCCAACGTCGAATGGGTGTATGACACCCTCGGCCAACTGCGCCGCACCATTCCCGACCTCGCCGTGCGCACGACCTTCATCGTGGGCTATCCGGGTGAGACCGACGAAGAATTTGAGGGTCTAATGCAGTTCGTCCGCGACATGCAGTTCGACCGTGTGGGCACCTTCCAGTATTCCTATGAAATCGGCACACCCAGCGCCACCCTGCCCAACCAGGTCCCGGACGACGTAAAGCAGGCGCGCTACGATCAGCTCATGGCGCTTCAGCAGGGAATCAGCCTCACACGCAACCAGTCCTTAGTAGGCCACACACTGGACATCCTCGTTGAGGGCCATGGTGAAGGCGAAGATGAAGATGGCGAACGAACCGGTGACGTGCTCAGCCTGGGCCGCAGCTACCGGGATGCCCCGGAAATCGACGGCTATGTGATCGTGGAGGGTGCGCTGCCCGTCGGTGAGATCCTGCCAGTGCGCATCACGGGCGCGACCACCTACGACCTCATCGCCACCGTGGACACCGGCAGCAGCGTCGTCATTGAGCCAGGCAAAATCTATGGCGAAGGCATGATCGATGCCGACTAGATCGCCCAAGTAAATATAGACCGCGTGACATGGCCGTTAGATCAAGCCGGGTCCATGTCACGCCAATTTTTTCCGACTTCGGCATTTGCTACCAAGGGTGGGTCCAGCGGATAGGCTCCCTCCATCAGCGTGGCGACAAGCGCCTTCGTCTCATCAATCTCGCTTTCTGGCACCTCAAGCACCAGCTCATCATGCACCTGCATAATCATCTGCGCACCCAGTTTCTCGCGTTGCAGCGCAGCATGGATGTCAATCATGGCACGTTTGATGATGTCCGCAGCGCTGCCCTGAATGGGGAAGTTGATCGCAGCGCGTTCTTCGGCCTGCATCGCCTGACGTCCACCACTACCCGCAATTAAAGCAGGAAACAGCCGCCGCCGGTCGAACAAAGTCTTCAAGCCGTATTCGCCACGCGCGTCGCGTTTGGTCTGTTCCAAGTAGGCTTTGACCATAGGCAAACGATCAAAGTACACCTCAATAAACCGCTTGGCCTCTTCAAAACTCATGTCGCTGTCCCGCGCGAGTCGATAGGCCCCCATGCCGTAGATCAAGCCAAAATTGATCCGCTTGGCAAAGCTGCGCTGTTCATAGGTCACGTCGTGCAGCGCAATGTCAAACACCGCCGCGGCTGTCGCTTTATGAATATCTTGGCCCTGGCGGAAAGCCTGCATCAGTGTCGGGTCACGGCTGACATGGGCCAACACGCGCAGCTCCACCTGGCTGTAATCCACACCCAGCAGCAGATGGCCCGCCGGCGCGATGAAAGCCCGCCGCACTTCACGGCCCACTTCGGTACGAATGGGGATGTTCTGCAAGTTGGGGTCACTGCTGCTGAGTCGTCCCGTAGCCGTGCCGGTCTGGTTGTAGATCGTGTGCACGCGGCCCGTGTGCGGGTTGATGAGTTCGGGCAGGGCATCGACATAAGTCCCCTTGAGTTTGCTCAGCTCACGGTAATGCAGCAGCTTGTCGATAATGGGATGCGCCCCGCGCAGGCCCTCCAGCACTGCTGCATTGGTCGAATAGCCGTGGGTCGTCTTCTTGATACCCTGCGTGGGCAGGCCTAACTTGCCAAAAAGCACGTCATTGAGCTGTTTAGGGCTGTTGATGTTAAAAGGCCCATAACCACCGCTAAGGTCGTGAATCTCGCGTTCCAGAGCCTTGAGGCGTCCATCCAGGTCTTCACTCATCACCGATAACTGCGCTACATCCAACGCGACACCAGCCTGCTCCATGGCGTTAATCACTGGAATGAGCGGCAGCTCCAGCGTATTGTACAGGTCGATGAGGCCTAAACGCTCCACCAGAGGCTGCATCACGGTCACCAACCTGTAAGTCATGCCCGCATCCGCAGCAGCGTAACTGGCGGCCTCCGAGATAGGCACCTCTGCAAAGCTCCGCTGATTACGCCCGGTGCCGATCAAGTCCTTGATAGGCTTCATCTCGACAGCGCGCCCGGCCTCATCGAAGAGACGCTTAGGCACGAGGTTCTTCAAGCCCAAGTCGCGGCTGTCCGGGTCCACGATCCACTCGGCAAGCTGTGTATCAAAAGGGATCGGTGTCACATCCAGCCCCGCCCGGCGCAGCACTAGCAGATCAAAGGCGGCGTTGTGCATAGCCTTGCCGATAGCTGGATTCGTCAGCGGCGGGCGCAGCGCATCCAGGACACGCCCCACTGGTAGTTGAGTGCCTTCGGTATGCCCTACCGGGATGTAGTAGGCGTCCTGGTCATCCACCGCCAGCGAAATACCTACCAAGTCTGCTGTCATCGGGTGCACGCTGGTCGTTTCAGTGTCCACCGCGATGATCGGCGCGACGTTGAGCCGTTCGACGAGTGCCGCCAGTACGTCAGCGTCGCGTACAGTGATCGTGTTCAGGATGCGATCGGCCACAGGCGGCGGTGAAAAGTCCTCATCGGTAAACAAGGGCATATCGTCGAAGTCCGCATCGCTGAACATGCTGCCACCCTGCTTGGGTGTGGTCATTGCGATAAGCCGCTGGCGCAGTGTGCGGAAATTCAAGGTGTGAAAAAGGTCGAGCACAGCGTTGACGTTGAACTCATGCGCCACACAGTCTGCCAACACTAGGTCAATGGGCACGTCCTGACGGATACGCGCCAGCTCCTGACTGAGGTACGCCATGTCGCGGTTGGCTTCCAGCTTCTTACGGTTGGCCCCCTTGATCGACTCGATCTGTGCATAAATCGCGTCGAGTGTACCGAACTGTTGCAAGAGCTTAGTCGCTGTCTTTTCGCCGATGCCCTTCACGCCGGGGATGTTGTCGGAGGGATCACCCATGAGCGCCTTCATATCCACGAGCTGAGCGGGCTGTAGGCCGTACTTCTCGACAAAGGTGGCTACGTCGTAGATCACATCAGCAGCGTTGCGCTGCGGAAGCTGCACCTCAACGCCCTCTTCGAGTAGTTGCAGCAGATCGCGGTCACCGGTGATGACGCGCACCTGTACCCTTTCAGCGCGGGCTTGGCCCGTCACCGTGCCAATGATGTCATCCGCTTCGTAGCCATCCAGGGCCAGCACCGGAATGTTAAAGGCCGCCACCAACTGCTGAATGCGTTCCATCTGCACGCTGAGTTCGTCGGGCATCTTGTCACGAGTGCCCTTGTATTCAGCGTAGAAGTCCTCACGACCACTTAATCCCCGGTCAAAGCTGACAGCTAAGTAATCGGGCTTATCTTTTTCCAGGATGTCCAACAAGATACGTGTAAAGCCAAAAACAGCGTTCGTCGGCTCTCCCTGCGGTGTGGTGAAGCTGGTCACAGGTAGGCCGAAGAACTGCCGGTAAGCCACGGCATGACCGTCAATAAGGTAGAGTGTGGGCGGCATTGCGTTTCACCCCTAAAGTACTGAACATTTGAGCGCTGAGTATAACACAAGCAGCACGCAAAAACGGCCCGCTTCCCGGACCGCTTCGCTGTTATAAGGCTGATAGAGCTGTGTGCGTTAGATGTGCAGCGGCTCTTTATAGAGGCCGAAAACCTCGCGCATCACGTCGGTGATCTCGCCCAGAGTGGCGTATGCCTTGGCCGCCTCAATGAGGAAAGGCATGGTGTTCTTGTCGTTCTCGCAGGCATCGCGCAGTGAGTTGAGCGCGTTCTGGACAGCTTCGTTGTCGCGCTCCATGCGCAAGGTTTGCAAGCGGTTCACCTGGCGTTCGTAGCCCTGCGGGTCCATCGCCAGGATGGGGATTTGCAGCGGTTCATCCACCGTATACTTGTTCACACCCACGATATGACGCGCGTCACCGTCCACTTCCATCTGATGATGATATGCGGCGTCGGCGATCTCCTGCTGGAAGAAACCAGCCGCCAATGCCGGCAGCAGGCCGCCGAACTCATCAATGCGGCGGAAGTACTCGTAGGTAGCAGCCTCCATGTCGTTGGTGAGACGCTCCAAGTAGTAGCTGCCGCCAAGTGGGTCCACGATGTTAGCCGCACCGGTCTCTTCAGCGATGATCTGCTGGGTACGCAGTGCAATGCGGACCGCGTGCTCGCTGGGCAGAGCTAGAGCCTCGTCCATGCTGTTGGTGTGCAGCGACTGCGTGCCGCCCAGCACCGCCGCCAGCGCTTGAATCGCCACGCGCACGATGTTGATCTCCGGCTGCTGAGCAGTGAGGCTGACACCCGCCGTTTGCGAATGGAAGCGAAGCAACCAAGAACGCGGGTTCTTCGCGCCAAAGGTTTCGCGCATCTCACGCGCCCAGATGCGGCGGGCAGCGCGCATCTTGGCGATCTCTTCAAAGAAGTCATTATGCACGTTGAAGAAGAAGCTGATGCGCGGCGCGAAAGCATCAATGTCCAAGCCGCGATCTAAGGACCAGCGCACATACTCAATGCCATCAGCCAGTGTGAAAGCCAGTTCTTGCACAGCGGTGCTGCCCGCCTCACGGATGTGATAGCCGCTCACGCTGATGCTGTTCCACAGGGGCATGTACTGCGTGGCAAATTCCACCGTATCCGTCACTAGGCGCATGGACGGCCCCGGCGGGAAGATAAACTCTTTCTGTGCGATATATTCCTTCAAGATGTCATTCTGAAGGGTGCCACCCAGCTTCGCCATCGGCACACCCTGCTTTTCCGCTGCCGCGATGTAAAAAGCCCAGATGATCGCCGCCGGGCTGTTGATCGTCATGCTGGTGGTTACCTGATCCAGCGGAATACCATCAAACAGGATTTCCATGTCCTTCAGCGAGCTGACCGCCACGCCGCAGGACCCAAACTCGCCCAGGGCTTCCGGCGCGTCGGTGTCATAGCCCATCAGCGTCGGCAGGTCGAAGGCCACAGACAGCCCCATGTTGCCTTGGTTAATCAGATACTTGTAGCGGGCATTGGTCTCTTCCGCCGTGCCGAAACCGGCAAACATGCGCATGGTCCACAGCTTACCGCGATGCCCGGTCGCATGAACACCGCGCGTGTACGGGTATTCACCCGGATTGCCCAAGTCGCGCCCATAGTCAAAGTCGGGGATGTCCAGCGGCGTATACAGACGGTTCACCGGCACGCTGGACTGCGTCACGAATGTCTCACGGCGTTCCGGGCGCTTGGTTAACGTAGGTTTCAGAACCGTATCGATCCAGTCCTTGTGATGTTTGGCAAGGTCTTGCAGTTTCTTAGGATCAAAAGTCATCGCAGGCTGCTCCACCAACACTAATTTTCTTCAAGAAAGTATAGCATCTTTACCATGTGCTACGCAGTGATGTTCAGCGGATACTCACAGCCGCCTACATCGCCATGCCCCCATCGACTGTCAGCACATGCCCGGTGATATAAGCAGCATCATCAGAGGCCAGAAACGCCACTGCGTTCGCCACATCCTGCACATCACCCCACCGGCCCAGCGGGATTAAGGGCAAAAGCTGCACCGTGAGGTCTTCGGGCAGATCGCGCGTCAAGTCGGTGAGCACGAAGCCGGGTGCAACAGCGTTCACAGTGATTCCTCGGCTGGCAATTTCACGAGCAAGCGACTTCGTGAGGCCGATGAGACCAGCTTTACTAGCGCTATAATTCGTCTGTCCGGACTGCCCTATGATGCCGCTAATGCTGGTCACGTTAATGATGCGCCCGCTGCGCTGCTTCACCATCGAGCGGGTGACAGCCTTGGCACACAGCCAGGCGCTGCGCAGATTAGTTGTCAACACCATGTCGAAATCCTCAGCTTTCATGCGCATCACCAGGTTGTCGCGCGTGATACCGGCGTTGTTGACCAGGATGTCAATACGACCCAAGGTATCGGTAACGGCCTTGACCATCGCCGCGACCTGCGCTTCATCACTGACATCGGCCTGAACAGCAAAGGCCTGGCCGCCGCCGCCGATAATCTCGGAGACAACTTGCTCAGCGGCGTTCGCGTTGGCGTGATAATTAACGGCTACTTTTGCACCGCGCCGCGCCAGCTCCAGCGCAACCGCACGGCCAATCCCACGGCTGGCACCTGTCACCAGCGCTACCTTATCATGGAACTGCATGATCCATTCCTTCCTGATGCACAGGCCACATACGACAAAACGGCCCAATACCAATCGAAACGTGAACCCACTATAGTCAGATTTTATCGCGCGTCCAGCCGTATCCGCGCGCCAATACCGCCATATTCAGCCAACATCTCAGCAGCTGCGCCCAACACCAGCTCAACGGTGACACCGCGCCGTATGGCCTTGATACTCAACGCATTAAGGCGTGCCAGATCGTTTTCATCCCACACCGCCACCACCAGTTCGACAACACGATCCTCCAGCACAGCTTGTACATCCTGCCACCCCAAAACCCCCAAACGGCTGAACTTGGCCTGCTTGATGAGCTGTGCGCAGGTTTCCGCTTCGCGCGCGCGTTCGTAGTCCAAGGCGTGCGGCAGCGCAGCCGCTAAGATGTCCTCATCACTGCTGTTAAATGGCATAGGGATCATCCGCACTAATCCGTCACGCGCCAAGCCGCTCAGCAGGTCACGCAACGCCTGAGCACTCTTACTGTCCCCTACGATAATCACACGTTCGGCATGATAAACCTGCATCAAGGTGTTGATGCGCGCCGCAACGTCCCGTTGAAAGCGCCCGACAACACTTGCCGATCCGCCCGATGACGCCACGGGCGGGCTGCTGTCTTCACGGATGGTACTCACGGTACGGGTCTCGCGCCGATCAAAGACGAAGCGGTCTGAGGTCATGGCTTCTTCTGAGCCGATAGCCCCTAGATAAGTCGTGAGAAAATGAACTTCTTCAACATCTAATAGCGTGATCAAATAGCGTTGGTACTCGTCATCCAGCCAGATGAGCGGTGCCAACATCGGCACGCCAAAGTCCACCCGCTGCACGGTAGGTGGCATAGGCAGATGATAGACTAAATCACCACCTGAGCTGAAAAACGCTGCTAAACCGCGTGCGTCATCTGGCACACGGCTGAGTGCCTCCTCAGCGCGGATGCGCAGCGCCTCCCAGGCACTGTACTGACCCAAGGAGATCAGGGTTGCGGTGTGACCTAAACGGTCAGTCAGCATGGCCTGCCAACTCTCTTGGGTACAGTCCGCATAGAGGCTCAACACTGGGTCAGCATCCAGCAGCACATTTACCTGTGAAAGATCAATCATCCATCAGCCTTTCCGAAGCGTAGGTCATCAGTGCTTTCAGTATACATCGGTGTGCAGTTTTCTGAGTGACCCACAGCGCGAATCCCGCAGCGTTTTTGCTTGCAACAAACCGCGTTTCAACGTACAATACACGCTATAATCAACTCGTATGCCCCTTTCAAGGAGGCTTTTGTGTCAGCTTACAAAATCGTTGTGACCGGGCCGTTCAGTTCTGGCAAGACACAGTTCATTAAGACCATCTCCGACATCGAGGTTGTGTCCACGGAGCGCAAGATCACCACGGAGGATCGCGGCATCAAAGCCGAAACAACCGTGGCAATGGACTACGGACGCGCCAAGATCAACGAGGATACGCTGTACCTGTACGGCACCCCCGGACAGCCGCGCTTTGACTTCATGCGTGAAATCCTCTCCAGTGAGATGAATGCCTTCATCGTCCTGGTAGACAGCACAGACACACCGTCCTTCCCAGAGGCCGCTGAACTGATTGAACAGTTCTCCGGCTTCATTGAAGTGCCCTACCTCGTGGTCGCCAATAAGACCGACTTGGCCGACCATGCGACCCTAGCAGAAGTGCGTCGTGGCACGAAGGCAGGCAGCAACATCACGGTGATGCCCTGTGTCGCCACGCAAAAATCCAGTGTGCGGCAAGTCCTGTTGCAAATGGTCGAGCTGCTCAAGCGTGAGAGCACGCCAGAATAGGCCACCAGCCCACACAAGATGATAAACACAGGCGATCCGAAGGGATCGTCTTTTGCGTTCTTATAGACCTTATACAGGTGTCAGACAACGCTCTTACAGCCTTCGTTTACGCTGGTATCATAACCAGCGATAAACGAGGGAGACCAATCTATGAGCAAGATCATCGGTATTGACCTGGGCACCACAAACTCTGTAGTGGCCGTACTGGAAAACGGTGAGCCGGTCGTCATCAGCAGCGCAGAGGGCAGCCGGACCGTACCATCTGTTGTGGCGTTCACCCGCGATAACGAACGCTTGGTCGGCCAAACCGCCAAACGTCAGGCCGTCGTCAACCCAGAAAACACGGTGTTCTCGGTCAAGCGCTTCATGGGGCGCAGCCACGAAGAATCCCGCGATGAGGCCCAACGCTTACCCTATCTGATCAGCGCTGGCCCTAACGGCGACACACGCATCAAGATCAACGCTACTGGACGCGAATACACCCCCCAGGAAATCAGCGCAATGATCCTGGGCAAGCTCAAAAAAGACGCCGAAGCCTATCTCGGCCAAAGCGTGACACAAGCCGTTATTACTGTGCCGGCATACTTCAATGACAGCCAGCGCCAAGCCACTAAGGATGCCGGTAAGATTGCAGGCCTGGAGGTGCTGCGCATCATCAACGAGCCGACCGCTGCGTCGTTGGCCTATGGCATGGACAAGCGCAGCAGCGAAACCATCCTGGTGTTTGACCTGGGCGGCGGCACCTTTGATGTGTCAATCCTGGAAGTAGGCGATGGCGTGGTCGAAGTCCGCGCAACAAGCGGTGACACCTACCTCGGCGGTGACGACTGGGACCAGCGCATTGTCGATTGGTTGGCCGAGGACTTCAAACGCGAGCAAGGGATCGACCTGCGCAGTGACCGTCAAGCCCTACAGCGCCTAAAAGAAGCCGCCGAGAAAGCCAAAGTCGAGCTGTCCAGCACGGTGCAAACCGACATCAACCTGCCCTTCATCACCGCAGACTCCACCGGCCCTAAGCACCTGAACGTGACACTGAGCCGTGCCAAGTTCGAGCAGCTCAGCGCTGACCTGATGGCCCGCCTAGAAGCCCCAGTCCAGCAGGCACTAACCGACGCTGAATTAAGCGCCAGCGAAATCGACGAAGTGGTGCTCGTCGGCGGCTCCACGCGGATGCCCATGGTACAGGCCCTGGCGGAAAAACTGCTGGGCAAGGCACCGAACAAAAGCGTGAACCCGGACGAAGTGGTTGCGCTGGGGGCAGCACTTCAGGCAGGAGTACTGTCCGGTGATGTCAAGGACGTGCTTCTGCTGGATGTCACCCCACTGAGCCTGGGCCTAGAAACGATGGGTGGTGTCATGACCGCGCTTATCGAACGCAACACAACCATTCCTGTAAGCAAGACGGAGATATTCTCCACTGCTGCCGATAACCAAACCGCTGTGGACATCCATGTGCTGCAAGGTGAGCGCAAAATGGCCGCCGATAACCAGACACTGGGCATGTTCCGACTGGAAGGCATCCCGCCCGCGCCGCGCGGTGTGCCACAGGTCGAAGTAACCTTCGACATCGACGCCAACGGCATCCTGAATGTGACCGCTCGTGACAAAGCCACCGGCAACGAACAGCAGATCAGGATCACAGCGTCCACCAACATGAGTGACACCGATGTGGAGCGCCTAGTCCGTGAAGCTGAACAACATCGCACGGAGGACGAGCGCCGCGAGCAGCTCGCCCGCACGCGCAACGAGGCAGACACCCTGGTCTACCAGGCCCAGAAAGCGCTGAAGGACCTAGGCGATCAGGTCACAGCAGACGACCGTACACAGATCGAAGCGCAGATTGAAGCAGTCAAAACGGCTCTGAGCGGCAGCGACCCGCAGGCGATCCAATCTGCTGCTGATGCGCTGCAAAACGTCACTTACGCGCTGTCCCAACAGCGCTATGCGGCACAGAACGCATCCAACGGCAGCAGCAGCCCGCATAACCGCGCCGATGACGACGTGATCGATGCTGAATTCAGCGAAGCCTAAGTAAGCGCATGATACGGACAGCGCCGACTCAAGTGTGAGTCGGCGCTGTTTTTGTGCAACCCCAGCAGGCGCGCTTGCGTATATAGTGCATGAGACGCGATCGTCATCACAGGAGAACCACAGTGAGTGAAGAAAAATTTGACCCCATCCGTGAGTTTACCAGTATCCGCGACTCGTTGAGCCGAGCAGTGGAGCAAAGCGTCAAGAGTATGACCGGCACCGGCACCTATCCACCCATTGATGTGTACGAAACCACGGACAGTGTGGTCGCACGCATCGGCCCGTTAAGCGGCATCAGTGCGGAAAAGCTGGAGGTGAGCATGGAAAAAGGGCTGCTCACCATCACCTTGGAAACCGAAGCCGATACTGACCTTCCAGAGGACGCTGCATATATCGTGCGCGAGCGGCAGTTTGGCGCGTTCACCCGCAGTGTCCGCATAACCACGCAAGTAAAAGCTCAGGAAGCACGCGCCAAACTGAGCAAGGGTCTGCTCACGATCACCCTGCCCAAAATCAGTGACGAACGCCCACAAATCATCGACGTGACACCCAGCGACAAGTAACAAACAGCCAAATTCAGGGGGCACGGTTGCATTAACCACGCCCCCTAGCCACTGCAATTACTCAGCATCAGCAGTAGCTTCACCCTCTGCTAAGTGTTCGGCTCGCAGTGCCGCATACGCATCTCGGAATGCCGCCAACATCATGGCACGCTCTTCATCCGGCAAAAAGCTGGCTTTTACAGCATTCAGTGCCAAATGCTCCAGATCATCAACACCCAGCCCGGCATCAAGCGCCGCTTGGTATTCCGCGTTCAATGACGTATTCGTGTATTCCGGCAGCCCCGCACTCAAGCTGACCGGCAGACCCGCTTGGTACAGCGCCTGCAACGGATGCGCATCTAAGGTATCTAAGCGCGCCATACGGAAGTCGCGGGTCAGATACACGACAACACCCTGCGCTTCTTCTTGCAAGCGACTGAGCACTTCAGGGTTGTCAGCGATGCCCCAACCACCTAACAATCGGTTCGGTGATAGGTGCTCCAAGGCGTCTACAACACCTGCGCCACCCATCAGGTCCCCAGCTTGCGCCACACGGGGCACCTCGCGTTTGATTGCATTGCGAAAGGCCCGTTCAAACTGGGCAGCGGGCTGCGCGTCCTCACGCCCAGTCAGCCCCAAGGCAATTACCCCGGCTTTGCGTGCTGCCGCGCTGACCACCCAACGCGCAATCTCATCGCTTCGGCGCGGTTCTTCAAATGGCGTATTAACCACCCAGCGCATCGTCACCTGCCAACCACGCTGCACGCGGTCTGTGGCATCCGTCAGCGCAGCCAATAGGTCCTCGTAGCTGAGGCCCGCATTGAGAAAGTGCAGTGGATTGAAGCCAATTTCCGCATAGCGCACGTTCTGCTTTGAGAGCATTACCCCTACATCATATACCGCGCGGGTCAAGTCATCCGGATACACTAACCAAGTGATGGTCTTGGCGATCAGCGGGTCCAGCCCGTTGAGGTCTGGTGTATCCAGTGCCGCCAAGAGTTTATCGAAGCCCTTCTCGGATTGTTTGTCATTCTGGTCGGCCAACATCAGCAGCGTGTGCCGGGGAAAGGCACCCTCTAGCTGTAAGCCCAGCTCAACCTTGGGCATGGCCGCGATGTAGCTTTCAATCGACATCCGTAACTACCTTTCCTCTTCGTAAACAGCGCCAGCCGGAGCCTGAGCTTCATGAAAGCGCAGCACAGCAGCAGCAAACGCCAAGAAGAGCGGGTGGGGCCGATTCGGTCGGCTGCCAAATTCCGGGTGAAACTGACTGCCCACCATAAACGGGTGGTCGGTCAGTTCTGCAATTTCTACCAGTTTACCATCAGGGCTAAGTCCACTGAAACGCATTCCGCCCTGGCTGAAGCGCTCGCGATAGTCGTTATTAAACTCAAAGCGGTGACGATGCCGTTCCATGACCGTTGTCTGGGTGTGGTTCTGTGCCACGTAAGCATCGTGGGCCAATGTGCCCGGCCGTAGATCACAGGGATAAACACCCAGACGCATCGTGCCGCCCATATCGGTGATGTCACGCTGCTCCAGCATCAGGTCAATCACAGGGTGCTCAGCGCTCATGTCGAACTCAGTGCTGTTGGCATCTTCCAGCCCCAAAGCACCCCGCGCAAACTCAATACACATGGCTTGCATGCCCAAGCACAAGCCCATATACGGCACTTTGTGCTCCCGCGCATAGCGCGCCGCCTGTATTTTACCCTCTACACCCCGATGCCCAAATCCGCCGGGTACGATGATGCCATCCACAACAGCCAGCTCGTCAAAGCCACGCCCTTTTTCTAAGTCACTAGAATGCACCCATACAATCTCTAACTGCTGCCCCTTCGCACTGGCTGCGTGGAACATAGCCTCTTTGACGCTCATGTAGGCATCGTGCAGCTCTACATATTTACCGACGACGGCCACCCGCACCCGTCCTTGTGGACTGCGCATCTTTTGAATCATCGCGCGCCACTCGCTGAGGTCTACCGGCTGTGCACGCGCGCTGATCTGAAGATGTCGCAGCGCATACTCTGCCAAGCCGGCATCTTCCAGCGCAAGTGGCACATCATAAAGCAGGTCAGTCGTTTCCAGGGGGATAACGGCTGCTTCATCCACATCGCAAAACAGCGCGATCTTGCCCACTACCTCTTTGGGCACTGGATGATCGGTACGAGCAATAATGACGTGTGGCTGAATGCCAACGCTGCGCAGATCACGCACACTGTGCTGCGTAGGTTTGGTCTTCAGTTCGCCAGTTGCCCCGATGTAAGGCAGAAAAGTGACATGAATGTAGAGCGTGTCTTCACGTGGCAGGCTCTTACGCATCTGTCGGATGGCTTCAAGGAAAGGCTGCCCCTCGATATCACCGACGGTACCACCTACTTCTACGATTACTACATCCGCATCATATTGCCGCCCCACCAAACCCACGCGCCGTTTGATCTCGTTGGTGATATGTGGGATCACCTGGATGGTGCCCCCTAGAAAATCACCACGGCGTTCCTGACTGATGATGTGGCTGTAAATCTGACCGGAGGTAACATTACATGTCCTATTCAGATTTTCATCGATAAAGCGTTCATAGTGGCCCAGGTCTAAGTCGGTTTCTGCGCCATCTGCCGTCACAAACACCTCACCATGTTGGTAAGGACTCATCGTGCCGGGGTCCACGTTCAGATACGGGTCCAGCTTCTGCACTGCGACCTTCAAGCCACGTGCCTTGAGAATGCGGCCAATGGCAGCCGCCGTCACGCCTTTACCGACGGAACTCACCACGCCACCGGTCAAGAAGATGTACTTCGGGTTGGACATACGCAGGTCCGTTCTGCTCTCTGTGAGGTATACAACAAAACGCGGCGGGGAGGCATCACCCCGCCGAAAACGCACATGCTCTCAATTTTCCAGAAACGCTGCTACACGAGCTGCTGGAGGTCGTCGGCGGCTCGGCGCATATCCAGGAAGATCAGACCCAGTTTAGCACCATCACGCACCAAGGTTGTCAGCACGGCTTCTTCACCGACCGACATCAGGATGACGTAGCCATTCTTACCGCGTACATACACCTGATCCAGAACACCACGGCCCAACTCGCCGGAAATACGCTCGCCAAGCGACAGCATAGCCGCCGACATTGCCGATACGCGGTCTTCTTCAATCCCGGCTGGCAGGGACGAGGCCATGCTCAGCCCGTCCACGCTGATGACTGCGGACGCTTCGATCTCCGGTGTTGTCCCTTGAAGGTCACGCAGGCGGTCCACCATCAACTCAGTCCGTGATTTCGCCATGAGTGCTTGCTCTCCTATCGCTTGGCAAGACTGCCCTGTTATGAGCAACTATATACGAAAAGCCTCAAAAACAACATAGGCTTATCTTGGGCAGCACGCATCCACCCCTAAAAACAATTTTAGCAGAGATTCGGCCTGCCGCCAAAAATAGACGCCGCGGGTAGTAGTGAATTGCGTGTGCTTAACCCCCCTTGACTGCTGCATAGCCAACTGGTGTAATCCCCCTTTGCAGACCGCTGCCTTTGTGCTAGACTTTGATTCGCGCTGGCTGAACATCACAGCGCACTCATCCAGAGCGAGGGAGAGACCAGGCTCAGTGATCTCGCGGCAACCCCCCAACCGGCAGCACAACTGTCGTGTGTCCAGGGAAGGTGCCAATTCCTGCAAGGGACTATGTTCCCTTGGGCGATGAGCGGCGGCTGACAGTGGTCAACGGCAGTAAACACCTGCGACACGACCCTCAACAACGCCTCTCACACACATCGTGGGCGGCGTTTCGTTTTCCTCACAAACACGAGCGCGGCCTATCGGTGGCGTTTACCTTAGATGTGTCACGGCGCACGATGCGCCCAACGAAAGGACTCAACACTATGAGCAGCAGCACCTTCATGACCTCACCCAGCTTCTTCTTCACCTCGGAGTCGGTCTCTGAAGGCCATCCAGACAAGCTTTGTGACCAAATCAGCGACGCGGTGCTGGACGCCATCCTCACCGACGATCCTGACGCGCGCGTGGCCTGTGAGGTAAGCACCACCACCGGCCTGGTCTTCGTCTTCGGCGAGATCAGCACCAGCACCTACATCGACATTGAGAAACTGGTGCGCGAGACCGTGACCGACATCGGCTACACGCGCGGCAAGTTCGGCTTCGACGCTGAGACCTGCGGCGTGATCGTATCGATCAAGGAACAATCCGCTGACATTGCGCAGGGCGTCGATACAGCGCTGGAGGACCGCGAGCGCCAGATCACCGACGCTGAGATCGAGTCGGTCGGGGCGGGCGACCAAGGCATGATGATCGGTTTTGCCTGCGATGAGACGCCCGAATACATGCCACTAACCATCGCGCTGGCGCACAAACTGGTGCGTCGCTTGGCCCAAGCGCGCAAATCCGGCGAGCTCGACTGGCTGCGTCCGGATGCTAAGAGCCAGGTCACGGTAGAATACAGCTACGGTAAGCCCAAGCGCGTGGACGCCATCGTCATCTCCACTCAGCACGCGCCGGAGATTGACAACGAGACCATTCATCGCGTGGTGCGCGAACAGATCATCGGCCAGGTGGTCCCCGCTGAACTGCTGGACGCGGCGACGAAAATCTACATCAACCCGACTGGGCGCTTTGTCACCGGTGGCCCGCTGGGCGATGCCGGCCTGACCGGGCGTAAGATCATCGTGGATACCTACGGCGGCGTCGCCCGACATGGCGGCGGCGCATTCTCTGGCAAGGACGCCACCAAAGTGGACCGAAGCGCGGCGTACATGGCGCGCTACATCGCGAAGAACGTGGTGGCGGCGGGCTTGGCTGCGCGCTTTGAGCTTCAGGTATCCTATGCCATTGGCGTGGCGCAGCCGACCTCGTTGGCCGTGGAGACCTTCGGCACCGGCGCCGTCCCGGACGCGCAAATCGTGACACTGATCAAGAAGCACTTCGACCTACGCCCAGCGGCCATCATCCGTGACTTGGACCTGCGCCGTCCCATCTACAAACAGGTGGCGGTTTACGGGCACTTTGGCCGTGAGGACATCGACGTACCGTGGGAACGCACCGATAAGGCCGATCTGCTGCGGACCGAAGCGGGGCTGTAACGCCAGGCGGCTTTGCGGGGTGGGGCGAATGCCCCATCTCGCTGTCAGCGTGCGCAAGTGGTGAACTTCATGGATAGGCGAAATTAATGAGATGTGTCAAATAATTCAGGTAAGGTGGACATTTGCTCATCGCGGCAATTTAATCACTATCCATCACCTCGCTGCGCAAGCACAGCCTATACGTACTACAATCGTAGGTGTTCATGAGCACAGGCAGCGGCTATAATGTTCCAAAACAAGTGAGCGGGGATTTATGGGTCAGTATCCATCACCACAGGCACCGCAGTCGGCACCACAAACCCGACGCAGCAACAACGACATGCAGCATGCTGTTCACATCGTGCAGAACGTCTCTGAGCGTATCGTGCAGAGCGTCGGCCAGGTCATCATCGGCAAACGCAATGAGGTTCGACTGACTGTGCTCGGTCTGCTCAGCCAGGGCCACATCCTGATCGAAGACATCCCCGGCGTAGGCAAAACGATGATGGCGCGCGCGTTGTCACGGGCGATTGGCTGCCAGTTCAGTCGTATTCAGTTCACCCCAGACATGCTGCCCAGCGACGTGACGGGCGTATCAGTCTTCAATCAGCAGACTACCACCTTCGAGTTCCGTCCGGGACCGATCATGGCGCAGGTGGTACTCGCTGACGAGATCAACCGTGCCACGCCCAAGACACAGGCCGCGCTGTTGGAAGCCATGGAAGAGCGTCAGGTCACAGTAGACGGGCACACTTACGCCATGCAGTCCCCGTTCATCATCCTAGCAACGCAAAACCCTATCGAATACGAAGGGACATTTCCGCTGCCTGAAGCTCAGCTTGACCGCTTCCTGATGCGCATCCAGTTAGGCTACCCCGATCCGGCTGAAGAGCTGACCATGCTGTCCGCACAGCAGCACGACCACCCCATCAACCACATGCAGCAGGCGATTACCGTGGACGAGCTGGTAGCGGCACAACAGGCGGTACGCAGCGTCTACGTGGCGGATGAAGTCAAGCGTTATATGGTGGATTTGGCGGGTGCATCACGACGTCACCCGGACGTGTATCTAGGGGCCAGCCCACGCGGTTCGCTGGCGCTTTTGCGCACTGCGCAGACGCGCGCGGCCATGGCTGGGCGTGACTACGTGATCCCTGACGACGTGAAGGCCTTGGCTGAGGTAACGCTGGTGCATCGCATTATCGTCGGCCCACAAGCGCGCATCCGGAACATCTCCGCACGCACCATCGTCCAGGACATCCTGGCGTCAACGCCGGTGCCGGGTGCATCCGCACGCTAAGACGTTATGGAGCAGAATCCGTATCGGAGTAATCGGCGTAACGCTTTATACCTGCTCTTGATCGTATTGATCCTAGCGGGAACCTTTACAGGACGCAGCTTTTTCTTCACATTAAGCTACGTGCTAACTGGGCTGTTCGTGCTGTCGCTGGTGTGGGCATGGCTGTCGGTACGTTGGCTGGCCTTGAGCCGCCGGTCACGGACTCGACGCACACAGGTAGGCCAACTAATGGAAGAAGCCTTCCAGGTGCGCAACACCGCTCTGCTGCCCAAGCTGTGGTTGGAAATCCTGGACGATTCCGAGTTGCCAGGTCACAGCCAGCACAGCAGCCAGGTGATCCCACTATTAGGCACGCGGGGACGTCACAGTTGGCAGGCGAGTACCTACTGCGCTGTACGCGGTGAGTTCCGTCTGGGACCGATGACACTTATCAGCGGCGACCCCTTCGGCTTTTTTCTGACACGTCGCTGGATACCCGCAACGTCGCGCGTAATCGTTTATCCGCAAACTGTGGACCTTGATCACTTCAGCCTGCCTGAAGGCGTACTGTCTGGCGGCGAAACACAGCGGCGGCGCTCGCACTACGTGACAACCAACGCCGCCGGGGTCCGCGATTACGTGACCGGGGACAGCTATAACCGCATTCATTGGAAAAGCACCGCACGCAAGGGGCGGCTGATCGTCAAAGAGTTTGAGATTGACCCCCTGGTAGACATCTGGCTCTTTGTAGATTTCTCTGCGGCGTCTCTGACGGAACCTCATGTTGAGCGCATCGGGCAAACTGGCGCGATCATCCCCCGCAGCCAGGGCATACCCCCCTCCACTGAAGAATACGCAGCGGTAATTGCGGCGTCGCTGGCACGTTATTTTGTCGGTTTGGAACGCGCGTTGGGCTTTGCAGCCTACACGCCAAATCGCGCAATTCACCAGCCAGAGCGTGGCAGCCGTCAGCTAAACCACATCCTGGAAACCTTAGCTGTCGCACGCAGCTTCTCGCAGTACACGCTGGCGCAGATGCTGGCCCTGGAAACCCCCTACTTCACACGTGGCACTACACTCATTGTCATCACCAGCTCGTTGGAAACGCGGTGGGTTGCGGAAGCGCAGACCCTGCTCCAGCGCGGTATCCGACCTGTGTGCGTCTTCGTTGACCCGCAGAGTTTTGGCGGCCCGGAACGTCCCGACGAGGTGCGAGCGTATCTTCATGCGGCACGCATCCCCACAGTGGTCGTGCGCAACGGTGACGACATCAGCAGCGCACTTGCGCAACGTGTCCTTTAACGCTTTTATAGCAGCATTCACACAGAACGGCGGCCTCTGATTTGGAGACCGCCGCTGTTTTTACCTGTATTTTGCTGCTAAAGAGCGCTTAGTTCAGCATCTCTTCCAGACTGTCGCTATCGTCGTAAGCGTCATCGTCGATGTCCATGGCACCCTGTTCTTCGAGTGTGATGTTGGGTGCGATCATCTCGCGGTCCTGGTAAGTGTGGAAGCCCGTACCTGCCGGGATCAACTTACCGATGATGACATTTTCCTTCAGACCGTACAGTCGATCCGTCTTGCCTTCGATAGCAGCCCCCGCCAGCACCTTGATCGTATGCTGGAAGCTGGAAGCCGACAGGAAGCTGTCCGTACTGAGCGCTGCCTTGGTAATGCCCAAAAGCACCGGCATACCCGCCGCCGGTTCACGACCTTCAGCCAGCAAGCGCTCGTTCAAGTCCAGTAAACGCAGGCGGTCGATCAGCTCGCCAGGAAGCATGTCGCTGTCGCCGCTCTTGGTGATCTGCACTTTGGAGAGTATCTTGCGGATCATGATCTCGAAGTGCTTGTCAGCGATGTTCACACCTTGGCTGCGATACACCTGCTGCACCTCTGAGAGCAGGTAAAGCTGCGCGGCATCCGCCCCCAATACCCGCAAGATACGGTGCGGATTTTTCGCACCTTCAGTGAGCTGTTGACCAGGGAAAACCGTCATGCCATCCTCAATGCTCTGCATTAGGCGGGCATTCTGCGGAATTTCGTATTCCTCTTCATTGCGAACTTCGTAGCGCACGTACACCATGTCATCTTCGATGTACACATCCCCCTTGATCTCCGACTTTATCACTTCATCGGGATTATCGGGGTTCTGCGCCAAGACAGCACCTTCTTTCACGGTGTGCTCATCTTCCACCTGAAGTGCCCACCCTGCCGGGATACGGTATTCCTGACGGAACACCTGGCTGTCAATGACCGTAGCGATACGAATGCCGTCTCGCTTCGACAAGCGCAGCACACCGCCGATGTCAGTCATCACGGCTTCGCCCTTGGGGGCTTTACGCGCTTCGAACAGCTCTTCCACACGCGGCAGACCGCTGGTGATGTCACCACTGGCCTGGGCTGTACCACCGGAGTGGAAGGTACGCAGTGTAAGCTGAGTACCTGGCTCACCGATAGACTGCGCAGCTACAATGCCGACCGCCGCACCGATTTCCACCATATCGCCCGTGCCCAGGTCACGCCCGTAGCACAGCGCACAGATGCCGTGAATCAAGTCACAGGTCATCGGGCTGCGCACCAACACATCCTTGATGGTGGTCGCCTGGATCGAGTCCGCAACGTCTTCGTCGATCATGCCGTTGCGCGCTACGATCAACTCACCGGTTTCTGGATCATGGATATCACGGGCGGCACAGCGTCCCACGATGCGCTCGTAGAGCTTCTGATCGGCTACGTTGTCCTCACGGCGGATAGGCAGGCCCTTTTGCGTGCCGCAGTCCAAGCGATTCACGATCACGTCCTGGGCCACGTCCACCAAGCGGCGTGTCAGATAGCCAGCATCAGCAGTACGCAGCGCCGTATCTGCCAGACCTTTACGTGCGCCATGTGTCGAGATGAAGTACTCCAGCGCTGTCAGGCCACCGCGGAAGTGACTGCGGATGGGCAGGTCGATGATGCGTCCGGACGGGTCCGCCATCAGGCCGCGCATCCCGGCAAGCTGCGTGATAGGACCAAAGCCCCCTTTGGTAGAACCTGACAACGCCATGATCGCAATTGGGCCGTAGGGGTCCAGGGTATCACGGATGCGCTCTTGGAGCGTCTCCTTAGCACGGGTCCACTCGTCCACTGTGATCTGATAACGCTCTTCTTCGGTCAGCAGGCCGCGCCGCCAGTCACGGTCAGCACGCTCTACCAAGCCATCGGCCTCGGACAGAATCGTGTAACGCTCATCAGGTACTGTCAGGTCTGACACCGCAATTGTCGTGCCGGAGATGGTAGCGTAGTAGAACCCATAGTTCTTGATGGCGTCCACGACATCGGTGGTGCGCTCCGAACCGATGCGCTGGTAGCAGCGGGCCACTAATTTCTGTAGGCCCTTCTTACCCAGCGTTTCCTGCACATAGCGCATTTCATCCGGCAGAATGCGGTTGAACATCGCACGCCCCACTGTCGTGATTTCCGGCTCCGCCTGAGGCCCCTGATGATCGAAGACATTGCCCAGAAGGATAGGCGTGTGCAAATCTACGATGCCTAAACGGTACAGATACTCAACCTCATCCATATCGACGACGAGGCGGCGCTCATGCAGGTTGGTGATTTTCAAGGTATCCTGCCAACCTTTTTCATGGATCAGCCTGCGCATCTCCACAGCATTTGCCAGCACACAATCCACCTCGCCATCAAGAAGCGCCTGGATTGTGCGATCGGCGGCCTTGTGCTCCACAACTGGACGGCCCTTGTCGTCAGTCCCCATGATGTCTTCATAGACGATCTGGCCGGGGATATCCCGATGGACTGCGAAGTAGAAGCCATTACTGCGGGCTGCAATGCCGACTCGCACATCGGCTTCGTCCAAGCGCTCAATACTGCGGAATTCTTCCGCACGCTCACGCAGCGCCACGATTTCCACCGTTGGATCCATTGTCAGATAATAGATGCCCAGCACCATATCCTTAGACGGACCGACGATCGGCATGCCGTCGGCTGGCTTCAGTAGGTTGCGCGTACTGAGCATCCGCTCGCGCGCTTCCTTGACTGCTTTATCGCTAAGTGGCACATGCACGGCCATCTGGTCGCCGTCGAAGTCCGCGTTGAACGCAGAGCAGACGAGCGGGTGAATCTGAATGGCCTTACCTTCGACCAACTGTGGCTCAAAGGCCTGGATACCCAAACGGTGCAGTGTTGGTGCACGATTAAGGAACACCGGGCGTTCCTTGATGACTTCTTCAAGGACTTCCCAGACTTCAGGGCGTTCGCGCTCAATGATGCGCTTAGCCCCCTTGACATTAGTTGCATACCCATAGTTGACTAGGCGGCTGATGACAAAAGGCCGATAAAGCTCCAACGCCATCGTCTTGGGCAGGCCGCATTGATGCAGCTTCAGACGCGGGCCGATCACAATCACCGAGCGACCAGAGTAGTCCACGCGCTTACCCAGCAGATTGCGACGGAAACGGCCCTTCTTACCCTTCAGCATGTCACTCAGGGATTTCAGCTCGCGGCGGCCCCGGCGGCTGAGGGCTTTCCCGCGTTGGCTGTTGTCAATCAGGCTGTCCACCGCTTCTTGCAGCATACGCTTTTCGTTGCGCACAATCACGTCGGGCGCGCCCAATTCGAGCAGGTGCTTGAGGCGGTTGTTGCGGTTAATCACACGCCGGTACAAATCGTTGAGGTCGCTAGTTGCAAAACGCCCGCCGTCAAGCTGCACCATAGGACGAAGGTCGGGCGGAATGACAGGCAGCACCGTCAGAATCATCCACTCCGGGCGATTGTTGCTTTTGCGCAGGCTTTCGATGACGCTGAGACGCTTGGTTGCTTTTTTCTTGCGCTGCTTGGACTTAGTGGTGCGTACCTCGTGCCACAGCTCAGTGCCCAGCTTGTCCAAGTCCAGGTTACGCAGAATCTCGTAAAAGGCTTCTGCGCCCATCTCTGCTCGAAAAACGGAGCCGTACTTGCTACGCAATTCGCGATACCGAGACTCGCTAAGGAACTGAAGTACATGCAGCTCCTTCAGTTCATTACGCGCCCGCTCTGCTGCCGACAGCACGGCACTCATGCGGTCATCGAGTTCGTCGCGCTGTTCCTCAAGGCCCTTGTCCGCCTCTAGAGTCACAGAATTCGCTTCAACGTTGAGTGCATTGAGTTCTTGCTGCCGCATCGCAGCGATTTCGGACTGAATTTCGCCCAGGTAAGCATTCACCGCACCCTGAATGCGTTCGACATGCTCATTGGTCACTGTTTCGCCCTTGGCGACGATCACCACATCCGCGCTTTCCAGGCTGATGTCAGTGTGGGCGGGCTGCCCCATCAAGGCATCCAAGCGCGCTTGAATGGACTGGGCTTCCTGCATCAACTCATCGGTCAAGCGCTCCTGTTCCTGCTCAAAATGGCGGTGGATCGCTTTGGCGCGCTCTTCGAAGCCTTTCAGTATTTCGTCACGTTCGCTGCGGATGGTTTCCATCTGTTCTTCGATGTCACCACCCAGTTCGGACTTCTTGAGGTTGATCTCTTTGTCGATGCGGCTCAGCGCGCGGTTGCGGGCATCTTCGTCAACGTGCATCACGACGTATTGTGCGAAGTAAAGCACGCGGTCAAGGTTCCGGCGGCTGACATCCAGAAGCAGACCCAGGTAGCTGGGAACGCGGCGGGTATACCACACATGCGCTACAGGAGCGGCCAGTTCAATGTGTCCCATGCGCTCACGGCGCACTGAAGACTTGGTGACTTCGACGCCGCACTTCTCACAAACGACGCCCTTGTAGCGAATGTTCTTGTATTTGCCACAGTAACACTGATAGTCACGAGTGGGGCCGAAAATCGCCTCACAGAACAAACCGTCCTTTTCAGGACGTAGGCGGCGGTAGTTGATCGTTTCCGGCTTAGTCACTTCACCATATGACCACGCCCTAATCTGTTCCGGCGAGGCCAGGCTGATGCGCAGTGCGCTGAATTCTTTCGCCTCCAAGGCGTATCCTCCCTCTGCGCTATTTCCTTGCATGTAGTTTGGACTGCTTACTGTAATGTCTGTGCGATGCCGTTGGGCGGATCGCGTCAACTCGCGGAAGAAACCGGGCCGTGCCTTACCCCGCTGTGTTATGGAACACGAAACCAGCGTTTGACTCCTTGCGTCAAACGCACATGTTATTTGCTACAGCACGTATCGATCCGACCATAGAGAGGTGACTATAATGAACTGAGGCAGGTTTGTCAAGGTTGAGTTTAGCGGGTTATTTTTAGACAAACATACTATAGCCCACTTTGACAAAGCTGTCAAGCATGACAGCATGACAGCCAACGCGTTCATGCCTGAACGCATGGGCTGCCAGGCGTCTTAGTGCTAGTCAACGCGCGTTTCGCGGATAGCGCCTGACTTCACAGCGTCAATTTCCGCCAGCCAAGCGTCGTTATCAGCACCACCCTTCACTTCCAGGGTGATCTGCGCGTGCGGCGCACCAGCCCCAAGACTCAGGTGAAGCATATCTTTGCCACCCAGCATCCCTTTGTTTTCAGCCTGTATCGTTTCTATCAAGTGGACCGGGAACTCCCAGACAATACCCTGCACTTCCTTGCCTCCGAACATTCCCATGCGCTTACCGACTTTCTCTTTCTGCTCGAAAATCAAGCGCGAGTCAGTCAAATACAGGATGCCGTCGGGATCATCTTTCGCTTTACCTGTCTCTACCCATTCCGCCTTAGCAGCCAACACAAGCGCCTCATCCGCATTCAACGTCAGCTCGGAGTCGTCGAGTTGGTCCAATGACCAAGACACCAGGTTGAGCTGCGCCACATAAGTGCGTGCCTGTTCCTCAAGGGCCTTCAACTCAGAAACCGGCTCTTCGACAAAACCCTTCACCTGGTCCGCTAAACTGCCGACCACACTCTCAACCTGTGCCAGCAAAGCCGTTGGCTCAGCGGCGGCGTCCAGTGTGACTTCGGCCTCATCGTCATCTCGGCGCAAGCTGAGGCGGCGTGTAGGCTTGCGCTCAGCGGCTTGGGCCTCTACGCGCGCGCGCGTAGCTTTGAAACGGCCACTGAGGCGGCTGCCGGTCTCAGGTTTACCAGGCTCATCCTCTTCAGCTTCACGCTGGCTGCGTAGCGATAAGCGCTGGGTAGATTCAGTGGCTTGATCGTCTTCAGCAGCATCTGCTTCAGCCTGAGCTTCTGCGTCAGCAGACTCCAGGGACGCTGCCGCTTGCTTGAGTGGGCCGCGCAAGGCTGAAACACGGCTCATCACCGCTTCGGCAGTATCACGCAGCGCTTGCTCAGCCTCAGCACGCAGCGTCAGAAAGTCCTCGGTCAGCGTCTCCAAACCGCTGTCGATGTGACCGCGATACTTGTAACCCCGCTGGCGCACAGAATCCAAAGCTGTCGGCAGGGTCTCGCTGATTTGTTCGCCAAGGTCGGCAACAGTCTGGCGCAAATCCTCGAACTTGACCTGTTCACGCAGGCTGTTGATCTGTTCGCGCAGCGCGTCATAACGTGCTTTCAGTTCTTCGCTCATAGTGCTCTATTCCTCCGTAGGGGTCAGGGTGCTGCCATCGATCCGTGCACGCAGATAGGCTTCCATGAAGTCGGTAAGCCGCCCATCCAGCACAGCACCAACATTACCCACTTCATGACCGGTGCGCAAATCCTTGACCATTTGGTAGGGATGCTGCACGTAAGAGCGAATCTGATTACCCCACCCAGCATCCACGTTTTCACCTTTGAGTGCGGCCAGCTCAGCTTCCTGCTTTTGCTTTTCCAACTCATAAAGCCGCGCCTTGAGCACCTGCATGGCCCGCTCACGGTTCTGACCCTGGCTGCGCTGGTTCTGGCACTGCACGACAATGCCGGTCGGGATATGCGTCAGACGCACAGCGGTATCATTCTTCTGGACGTGCTGCCCACCGGCCCCGGCTGCACGGTAGGTATCAATACGCAGGTCCTTCTCGCTGATTTCGATGTCTACGTCCACTTGAATATCCGGCCATAACTCAACCTTGGCAAATGACGTATGGCGACGACTAGCCGAGTCAAAGGGACTCAGGCGCACCAAACGATGCACACCCTGCTCGCTGCGCAGGTAGCCGTAAGCGTTGGCCCCGCTGATACTCATGGTGACACTTTTGACACCCGCCTCTTCACCGTCACTGCGATCCAGCACATCGACTTTGTAACCGCTCTGTTCCGCCCAGCGCAAATACATGCGTTCCAAGATGGCGGCCCAATCCTGCGCATCTGTGCCGCCGGCACCGGCATGGATCACTAAGATTGCGTCCGAATCGTCATGATCCCCGGATAGCAGCGCCTGAAGCGACATCTTCTCGACCAGTGGCAACAGCACAGTGACCTCGGCGTCCAGCTCCGCACTGAGATCGCCGTCGTCTAGCTCGGCCAACTCCAGCGCATCATCAATGCGGCGTGACAACTTCACCCAGGGTTCCACCTGACCCCGCAGCCGGGAAATCTGCTGCATCGTCTTCTGCGCGGCCTCCGGGTCATCCCAGAATCCCGGTACGCTGGCCTGCTGCTCCAGATCATCCGCCTGTTGGATACGCGCTTCAACCTGAAGCTGCGCAAGCAGGGCATCGACCTGTGCTTTCATCGTCGTTAAGGTTTCACTTGCGTTTGACATAATCGCTCTCTAAACTGTTAATTGTCTGGCGTTGCCAGCCGCTGGCGCAGCACCTCATACATGAACACCGCGCCCGACACCGACACGTTTAGTGAATCAGCCAGCTGCCCCATCATAGGAATACGCACCAGGGCATCACTGGCCCTGCGCCATGCTTCACTCAGTCCCTGGTCCTCCGTACCCAGCACCAAGGCGCTGCGTGCTTGGAAAACGGCACTGAACAGAGACACTTCACCTTCCGGGTGTGCAGCCACTAACTGAAAACCGGCTTCACGCAGCACGGCCAATGCTTCGCCGCTGTTAAGGCTGTAGATATTGCCCAAAAAGCAGGCCCCGGTACTAGCGCGAATCACGTTAGGATTGTACAGGTCCAACGCGGTATCCACTAGGAGCACCGCCCCAAACCCGACGGCATCCGCCGTGCGTAGCAGCGCGCCAATGTTGCCCGGCTTGCGCAGGTCCACCAGTACCAACAACGGCCCAGAAGCCGCTGACATCAAGGCCACACGTAGATCATCAACTGTCTGTGGCGCACGCGCATGGAGCACCGCCACCAACGCCGCCGGATTATCGCGATAGCTGGCTTTTTCCATCACTTCGCGCGGCACCTCATAAACCTGTGCTGACGGCAGATCGAATGGTAAGCCATCCGGTGCCAGTGATGGGCAATACAGCGCGTAATCCAACACATAGCCCAGGTGCAGCGCGCGCGCTAAGTCACGTTCATAGTCAATGACAAAACGTCCTTCGCGCTGACGCCATTTCTTCTCGCGCAGCTTGTGTACCAGCTTTACGCGCGGGTTCTGAAAACTGGTGATACGCTCATTCATCGTAATTACGCAGCTTTAGTTTTCATCCAACAGGCTGAGCACGAAATTTTCCGGGTTAAAGAGCACAAGGTCCCCGACGCCCTCGCCCAATCCAATGTAGTGCACAGGCAGCCCCAGTTCGCGGTGGATAGCAAACACCATGCCTCCCTTGGCCGTGCTGTCCAGCTTGGTGACGATGACACCCGTGACGTCCACAAATTCCTGGAACTTTTTTGCCTGCTGAAGCGCATTCTGGCCTGTGGTGCCATCCAGCACCAATAGGGTTTCATGGGGTGCGCCCGCAACCACCTTGCTGGATACATTCTTGACCTTCGCCAGCTCTTCCATCAGGTTAGTATTGCTATGCAGACGGCCTGCTGTATCCACAATGAGAATATTGTAGCCACGCGCCTTGGCCGCTGCGGTCGCGTCATAGACCAAGGCCGCCGGATCACTACCTGGCTTGCTGGCAATCACCGGTACGTTCACCCGCTCCCCCCAACGCTGTAGCTGTTCAATAGCCGCCGCACGAAAGGTATCCCCAGCAGCCAGCATGACCTTACGCCCTGGATAGCTGCCCATACGTGCTGCCAGTTTGCCGATTGATGTGGTCTTACCCGCACCGTTCACACCCACAATCAAGATAATCGACAGCTCCCGACCGCTGACATCCAGCGGTTTGGGCACTGTCAGCAGACGCATCAACGACTCTCTGAGGGCCTCACGGACCTGCTCAGTGTTCTTCATGCCGTCGCGCGCAGCTTTCTCCCGCAGGTCCGCTACAACCTCAATGGCCGTGTTCACCCCCATATCAGCCTGGATCAACAGCGCCTCGATGTCGTCCCAAGTTTCATCGTCAATCTCACTGCCCCCCAGCATGGACGTAATGCGCCCAAAGAATGACTGACGTGTCTTACTCATTCCTTTGCGGAAAATACCCACGATTTGCTCCGATACTTGTTGAACTCAACGCAAGATCATAAACACAGCATACGGGCAGGAAGTATGAACAGGATTATAGAAAGCAAGAAAATTGGTCTAAAATGTGTTAAACAGCATACCCTAGCAGCAGCAATGCAACAAGATGCACGCATCAGCAAAGGCATATCATGAGCGACAAACTAACCCACCTCGACGCGCAAGGCCGCGCGGACATGGTAGATATTGGTGACAAACCTGACACCATACGCAGTGCCACTGCCGCCGGGCGCGTGGTGATGCAGCCCAACACCCTCCGCTTAATCCAAGAGGGCACGCTGAAAAAAGGCGACGTGCTCACCACCGCACGTATCGCTGGGATCATGGCCGCCAAACGCACCAGTGAGCTGATCCCTCTGTGTCACCCCATCCCGCTGACCAAGATCGGCGTTGAGATCACACTCAACCCGGCAAAAAACAGCGTGGACATCACCGCTACGGCCCGTACCACGGGCAAGACAGGTGTCGAAATGGAGGCGCTCACCGCCGTCAGCACCGCTGCGCTGACGATCTACGATATGGCGAAAGCGGTAGACCGTAGTATGCGCATCACGGATATTCGCCTGTTGGAGAAACGCGGCGGCATCCGCGGGGATTACCTAGCCCCCGATGCTGAGTCACAGGAGGGTCACTGATGCAGATCAAAGTGTTGTTCTTCGCCACACTCAAAGACCATATAGGCAGCACAGCACTGAACCTGTCATTACCAGATGACGCCCAAACCCTAGCCGACCTGCGCGCACATCTAGCGCAACAGCACCCCCAAGCCACTGAACATTTACACGCAGCGCTGGCCGCCATCAACGAAGAATACGCCTTCGCTGAAGACCCGATTAGTGATGGGGATACAGTTGCCTTCTTTCCACCAGTCAGCGGCGGCGCTGCCCCGGACCCGTTACGCCCGGAACTGTTCATGCTGCCTGATCATCCCATTGACCATGACGCCATCGTCGCCGCGATCACAACCCCGGCGACCGGCGCGGTGTGCTTTTTCAGCGGCATGGTACGCGGCCAAACGCATAAACCCGGCCATCTGCCACAGACACAACACCTGATCTACGAGGCTTACGAAGGCATGGCGAAGGCCAAGATGGCACAGGTGGCGCGGGAAATTCGAGAGCGCTGGCCGCGGGTCCAGGGGATCGCGATAGCACAGCGTGTGGGGCGGCTGGAAGTGGGCCAGAACACTGTGTTAATTGCCTGCTCGTCAGCCCATCGCGACGATGGCTGTTTTGAGGCTGCACGGTATGGCATTGACCGCTTAAAGGAAATTGTGCCCGTTTGGAAGCAGGAAGTCGGTGCTGACGGTGCCACCTGGGTTGAGGGAGACTATCACCCCACATCAGCTGACAGACACAAAAAGTAGCCATTCACGCTTGACTATGGTACAAAGCAGCTACAGCACTGCGTTTTAATCTATACACACGAGAGGCAGCGGCGCATCATGACCAGACGTGTTGTGGTGACAGGTTATGGGATGATTACCCCACTCGGCCATACAGCCGCCGAGACATGGGACAGCATCAAAGCAGGACGCAACGGCATTGGGATGACGACCCTGTTCGACACGAGCAATTACGCCGTCAAGATAGCGGCTGAAGTCAAGAACTTCGATCCCAATGACCACATGTCAGCTAAAGACGTGCGGCGGCGCGACCGTTACCAGCACTTCATCACGGTTGCCAGCCGCGAAGCGATTGCACATGCCGGTTTGAAACTCAACAGCGAAGATGAGCAAGACCGCACCGGCGTCTTCATCGGCTCAGCAGTGGGCGGCGTCACCAATTATTACCAACAGGTCGAGATGCTGCTGGAAACCGGCCAACCGCGCCGGGTGACACCCTTCGGCATCCCCATGCTGATGGTGGATGGCGGCAGCGACATAGTGAGCATCGAAATTGGCGCTACGGGTCCCAGCTACACGCCAACCTCAGCCTGTGCCAGTGGCGCGGACTGCATCGGCCATGCATTTGACCTCATCCGCATGGGGCGACTGGACCGTGCACTAGCGGGCGCAGGAGAAGCACCGATCATTCCCATCGGCATCGCAGCCTTTGACCGCATCGGGGCGCTGTCACACCGCAATGACGACCCGACAACGGCATCACGCCCCTTTGCCGGTGACCGCGATGGCCTGGTATTCTCGGAAGGTGCGGGCGTGCTGGTGCTGGAAGAGCTGGAGTCGGCCAAAGCACGCGGGGCAGACATCCGGGCGGAAATGATCGGTTTTGCGGCCACATCAGATGCCTTTCACATCACAGCACCCCACCCCGAAGCACATGGCGCGATCAAAGCAATCCAGTTCGCCATGCGTGACGCGCAGCTCAACCCGCAGGATGTGCACTACATCAACGCCCACGGCACGGCGACGCAGCTCAATGACACTATGGAAACCCTGGCCCTCAAGACTGCATTCGGCCAGCACGCCTATCAAGTACCGATGAGTTCGACAAAAAGCATGACCGGGCACGGCATGGGTATGACTGCCGCTATAGAAGCCATCTTTGCCATACAAGCAATTCGTGATCGCGTCGTGCCGCCAACAACCAACCTACATGAGGCGGACCCCGAATGTGATCTCGATTATGTGCCGCATGAGGCACGCACACTCAAGACCTTGGATGTGGTCATGAGCAATTCGTTCGGTTTCGGTGGGCACAACGTATCGCTCATCTTCAAGCGATATGCATAAGGCGCTGTAAGGAGATGCGTAGGCTGCGCAGCCACAGTTATGAGTAATCTGCACGAGTTTGAGCAGCACAACCGTATTCAATTCCGTAACCGTGATCTGCTGGCCCAAGCACTTACGCATCGGTCGTATATTAATGAGCAGGCCGACGAAGCGTTGGAAGACAACGAGCGCTTGGAATTCTTGGGAGATGCGATTCTGGATTTCATCGCCGCCGACATGCTCTACAAACGCTTTCCAGACATGAGCGAAGGCGAACTGACGCGGCTGCGTTCGGGCTTGGTCCGCACGGAAGCCTTGGCCGAGCTGGCACGCCAATGCCGCATCGGCGAATTTTTACGCATTGGCAAAGGGGAGGAAAAAAGCGGCGGGCGCACCCGAACTAACAACTTATGCCGTGCTTTTGAGGCCGTCATCGGCGCGCTGTATCAAGATCAAGGCCTGCAAGCAGTGACCACTTTCGTCGCGCCAAAACTGACCCAGTTGCAACAACAGGTGATGACTGTCGCGCTGGACAAAGACAATCGCAGCCAGCTTCAGGAATGGAGCCAAGCCGAACTGAACATCACGCCGGTTTACGAACTACGCGACGCCACCGGCCCCGACCACGACAAGGAATTTCACATCACGGTACGCATCGGCAGCCAGATCATCGCGGAGGGTGTCGGTCGCAGCAAACAGGCCGCCGCACAAGCCGCCGCCAAAGCCGCATTGAAACGTATCCGCAGCGGCGATGTTAACCTGAGCACTTAGCGCACAATTTGCAGCTCCACCACCGCTAAGCCGTGGTCTGATGCACGCGAGTCGATCACACCGGCGCGCAGGCTCAGCATATTAGTCCACAGGTAATCTAGGCGTGCTTCACGCCCTGTTTGGATGAAGGTCACGGATTGACTCGATGGCTGTGACTCAAAGGGGTCTGTCAAACCAGTTTGACGCATCTGAACGATCAAATCAGAGTCAGGGATGTTGTTGAAGGTGCCACCAATGACCAGACGCCCTAGTGCTCCAGATGGGCCGGTGTTGGACGCCACAAACGTCAGCAGCTCATCAAGCTGCCGCTGCTGATCCTGCTGCTGCTGGTCCAGAGTGCGGTCTGTGCCGGCTTCTAACAGCAGGCCCAGCCAGGTATTATAGAGCGTGACGACACCTTCATCCGGGCGCACCTGCACCCACTGCACCCCTGTCTGGCTGCCTACGCTGGTGAGCGGTACCCCTGTCGCAAACACGATCTCTACGCGCGAGAGTACGGCCAGCCCTTGAAGCCCTTCGTTGGTGGCATAAAAGCGCACGTCCATCCCCAAACGACGCGCTAACCACAATGCTTGGTCTACCCCAAAGCTGGTGAGTCGTCCGGCCTCCACCTCTTGCATGAGCAGCACATCCGCACCGCTCTGCTGAATAGTCTGCGCAATAGCTTCGAGGTCATTGTGGAAAAACTCGTTGTAGCCCGCATGAATGTTGTAAGTCCCCACGCGGATCGAGTCTACATCACGTACCGCGTTCACCACGGGCGGACGCACAATGTAGGCCACAGCAGCAGTCAAAGTGATCACCAACAAGGCCGCCCCGACGCTGCCCGTAACTGGACCACCAACCCAGGGGATTCGCTGGCGCGTGTGGATAATCGGCAGTGCCGCCAGGAAAATACCCAGCAGCAGCACGGCCAATCCCAGACCGCGGAAGCCCCGCAGCAGCGGCGGCACAATAGCATTCAAGAAGGTCAACGGCTCAACCAAGTCACGCACAAAGGCATACTCATAGATAAAGATGTCGAACACGATAAAAAGAGCGAAGGTTAACACGCCCACAATCAGCCACAAACCGCTGAAACTGCGCTCACTTTGGCTCTGTAAGCGCGGCGCCAGCCACCACCAAGTCAAACTGAGGGCGAACTGCGCTGCTGCCAACGCCCCACCGGGCAGCGGCCCCGGCACGCGCGTACCAAATACCACCAGCAGCGCAATTAACAGCATCCACACCCAGCCACGCAGCGCCGGGTCAAAGAGCGCGATGAAGCCGCGCGCGCGGTTGCGCACCCAGGGCAGCAGCGGCAGCGCCGTGGCCAACATCACAACCGGTGCAAACAGCGTATAGTCGGCACCCGCACGGCGCGTCAGGGCATTGGGGGAAGCAAAGACGGCAAGCTGCAAATAAAGCATGGCCCCCAAAGCCACCCCACCCCAAAAGCTCAGTGAGCCGGACTGCGGTGTTTTGAACAGCTCTAACGGGCGCACGACATTGACCACGGCCAGTACAGCCAGCAGCAGGCTTAAAGCTAACTGGATATTGAAATATTCCGCGGTCATGGATGTATCAAGGGTATTGCCCAAGGCACGGATGAGTTGATCGAAACTGAAGCCAGCCACGAAAAGCACAGGCAGCAGGGGCATCCGCTGACGCACCAACAAGGACACGTAAAACAGGGCGAAACCCACCGTAAGGCCAGCAGCAATCAGGGGAGAAAAGGTAGAATCCGGCAGTACCATCAGCAGACGACCCATTGCTGTTAAGACGCCAGCAGCGGCCAACAGACCCGACACCCGCCCCAACAGTAGGCTTAGCAAAGGGAGCAGCAGCATGTAAAACAGCACCGACAGCTCGCCGCTGACCATGGAAGGCTCTGCCAATCCCGCGATCGGATTGGTCGGGTCCAGCAAGGAAAAATCTATACTAGGATAGACAGACGCACTGGCCGTACGTGCATAAGTCAAACCGACAAGCTGGCGCAATGCCTGTACCAAGAATACGCCAACCAGTGCAGCCTCTACTCCGGCCCGCAAACGCAGCAAGAAAACAGTTAGGCCTCTTAGGGCCATATTCATCGCTTGAAGCAGCCTCACACACACCCCCAAGTTAAACGGTGGTTAAGCGTACTGCACAAAGTCTAATCGAGGTGTATAATCGCGCAAATTTTCACCCAGCAGTACCCACTAATGGGAACTGCTTCACACACAACCATCTTCAGGGAGGAACTAATGCACAAAGTCGATGTCATCCTGAAGGGTGGTGCAGTCGTCACGATGAACGCATCCTTTGATGTGTTCTATGATGGCGCGGTCGCGGTACAGGACGATGAGATCATCGCAGTGGACCGTACCGAGCACATCCTCGCAAACTACAGCGCTGATGATGTGATTGACTGCACTGACAAGTACATCCTGCCAGGCCTCATTAACACCCATACCCACGTTCCGATGACACTGATGCGCGGGATGTCTGATGACTCGCGGCTTGATGTTTGGCTTATCGGTTATATCATGCCAACGGAAAGAGAATTTGTCAGCCCGGAGTTTTGCCAGACGGGCACAGCCCTAGCCTGCGCGGAGATGATTCGCGGCGGCGTGACCACCTTCACCGATATGTACTACTTTGAGTCTGATGTTGCTGAGATGACGGCTAAGGTCGGAATGCGCGCAGTATTGGGCGAAACAATCTTGAAGTTCCCCGCCCCAGATGCCGAGTCCTATGAGCAGGGTCTGGACTACACGCGGCGTTTCATCGAGCAATGGCAAGAACACCCGCTTATCACACCCGCAGTAGCACCCCATGCCCCCTATTCCAACACCGAGGAAACGCTGCGCGCCTGCATTGATGTCGCCACACAGTACGATGTACCACTTATCATCCACATTGCGGAAACACGCCAAGAAGTTGAAGACCACCTCAAAGAGTACGAGCAGTCGGTGGTGCACTGGCTTAACAAGATCGGTTTGTTCCAGGCCAAAGTGCTAGCGGCGCACTGCGTGTGGATCGACGAGACCGAGATGCGCATCTTCCGCGAAAAGGGCGGGGCTATCGCCCACTGCCCCACTGCAAACCTCAAACTCTCCAGCGGTGTCGCCAACATCGCACAGATGCTCGATTCCGGTGTGACAGTGGGCATCGGCACGGACGGCCCGGCCAGCAACAATGATCTCGACATGTTCGAAGAAATGCGGCTAGCGGCCCTACTCGCCAAGACCAAAACTTATGATCCGACAGTCGTGCCAGCCAAGCAGGCCCTGCTCATGGCAACGCGTCAAGGTGCCAAAGCCCTGCACTTAGATCACCTAACAGGCAGCCTGGAACCCAGCAAACGTGCGGACCTTATCGTCATGGACGCTCAGCCACTGCACATCGTGCCACACTACGACTTCAACCCCGAAGCGGTCTACTCGCAGATCGTCTACGCAGGCAAGGCCGCCGATGTGACGCACACCATGGTTAACGGCCAATGGCTCATGCGCGACCGGGCACTGCTCACTATCGACACCGAAGTGCTGCAAGCAGAAGCCAAGACCTTCGCAGACCGCATCGGCAGCTTCGTCGCCGGGCATCAAAGCGATGTGCTGCGTAAGCTGCTGGCGATCAGCAATGAACTAGAACGCAGCGAAAGCTTTGAGATCCAAGTCAAAGCCGTGCTGCCTGACCCATCAGCAGTCGAAGAACTGCTCGACCACGACGACGTAGAAGTGCTGCGCGCGACGCACTATCGACAGCATGATACCTACTTTCTCTTCGATGATGATAACCAAAGCCGCGTGCGCTACCGCGAGGACGACCGTATCGACGACCGTGGCGAAGTCCGAGAAGTACGCGCGCGCCTGACATACGTCTCCGCTGAAAAAGAACGGGAATTCAACGACACGGTGCTGTTGTCGCATTCCCGTTTCTTCGCACCAGCCGATCGTCCCCTGCGTTTCTATCAGGAATTCTTTCAAGCGGACCGGCAGCAAGTGCTGCGCAAAGAGCGCCACCGTTGGCGTATTCACTATCAAGGAGTACTGTTCTTCGTCAATATCGACCGCGTGATGGAGCCAGCGCTAAGCGAGACATACGTCGAGATTAAGAGCCGCACTTGGTCCCTTAGCGATGCAGAGATAAAAGCAGATCGTGTGCAGGACATCCTGGAGATTCTCGGCATTCCGCGCGACCACATCATCAAGGCGGACTATCTCGAAATGAAAGACATCGCCAACGAGTAAGGGGTCAAGTTCCCCCTGTTCGTGTGAGCAGGGGGTGTTTCGAATCACCTTCACGGTTGGATTTCCAGCGCTAGGCACTTACAATAGCTAATGTTAAGGTCAAATCAAGGGAGTCGTCCTCAGTGACACATTCACAAGAAGATTATCAAAGTGCCGTTGATTTCATCCGTGGGCAAATTGAGGCTGCGCCGCAGGTGGGGCTGGTACTTGGGTCTGGGCTGGGATCGTTGGCCGATACCATCGAAGCACCTGTCATCATCCCCTACCATGATATTCCGGGTTGGCCGCAGTCTACCGTGCAGGGTCACGGTGGGCGGCTGTATATTGGTCAGCTTGAAGGTCAGACGGTGATTGCACAGCAGGGACGCGCACATTTCTATGAAGGCTACACGATGCAGCAGGTCACCTTCCCCATCCGGGTGATGGCGGCGCTAGGCGTCCACACACTGCTGCTGACGAATGCTGCCGGTGGCCTGAACAAAGCTTTCAGCGCAGGTGATGTCATGCTCATCACCGACCACATCAACTTTGTCGGCATGGCTGGGCAGAACCCGCTGCTAGGACCAAATGATGATACGCTGGGGCCGCGTTTCCCTGGGATGGCACAGGCCTACGATCGTGTGTTGCGTGACTACGCGAAGCAAGCGGCCCAAGAAGGTGATATCACCCTTCATCAAGGGGTCTATATCGGGGTAGCCGGACCTAACTTCGAGACCCCGGCAGAAATCTGTGCCTTGCGTATTCTTGGCGGCGACGCCGTAGGCATGTCTACCGTGCATGAAGTGCTGGTCGCGCGTCATGCGGGACTGCGCGTGATGGCCTGCTCCGGCATCACCAATGTCGCGATCGACACAATCGACAGCGACGCCGACGCTAACCATGAAGAAGTTCTGGAAGCCGGGCGAGTCATTGTGCCACGCCTGACGCACATCCTGCGCGGCGTCCTGCGGGCCTTGTAAGGCCCCGATGAGTCAGTATGTGAGGGCGCATCTATGACCAGCATCGCCTTCCTCGTCGAACAAACCGCCCCAGGACTCTACATCCTTATCGGGCTGGCCGTGCTCTGGTCTCTGCGCCGTGTCAGCCTAGAAAACCGATCGTTGCGCGGCACCCAGTTCGAGCTGGAACGTGACCTGGCACGTTTCCGTCGTGCCAACGCCCTCACGCAAGCAGTGCTTTTCTTTGAAGTTGGGCTGATTGTGCTGGGCGTGCAGCTCATGGTGACCCCTACCCTACGCGCCACTATGGATATAAGCGCTGTCATCGTCCAGAACGTGACTGACCTGCCCTTCAATACCCCAACGCCCGCGCCATTGGCCCAGGTCAGCATTGACGACTCCGGCATTGAGATTGAAGCCACGGACCCCAGCAGCATCATCCGAGTGACCCCCATTCCAACCAACACCCCACCTGGCACTATCGAAGCGAATGCACCAGAAGCCGTCGGCTGCACCAGCGATAATGCCAACCTGATCGAACCCGTCAACGGCATGGTCGTGCATCAGCTCACACAGGTGATCGGTACCGCCTTCGTGGAGAATTTCGCCCGCTACAAGCTGGAGATCAGCGGTCCAGCTACAGGCAACCGCTACGCCACCATCCAGGACGTGGTACAACCCGTCACCGAGACCGGCACCCTGAGCCAGTTCAACCCTTTGGGTTATCAAGAAGGCTGGTACCTGTTCCGCTTGGCCGTGTTCGACCAGTTCAACACGATGCGTGCATCCTGCGCAGTGAACATCTTCATCACGGCACCGATCCCGACCGAAACCCCCATTCCGTTGAACTAAGGCTATGACTGCCCACGATACAGACTACACGGCTTTGCCTCGCCTGGGATTCATCGGAGCCGGGCGCGTGGGCCAGACGCTGGCGCGTGCCTGGATGCAGCGGGGCTTTAACGTCAGTGCTGTACACAGCCGTACCAACACTGATGCCGCTGCACTGGCTGCACTGGTCCACGCCGAGACCGTAACGACCCCAACTGATGTTCTCCAACGCGCCGACCTGACCTTTCTCACTGTACCTGACGACACGATACGCCCCATTGCCAATGCGCTTGCCCGTACCGGCCTGGACCTGACCGGACGTGCGGTCGTGCATACGTCCGGTGTGCACAGCATCCACAGCCTCGACGCGCTGCGTGCAAGCAATGCAATGCTGGGCAGCCTGCACCCAGCCTTACCTTTCGCAGACCCGGCACGCGCCATCTCAACGCTGAAAAGTGCGGCCTTCGCATTAGAGGCCGAAGATGGCACACTGCGACGCTGGCTCACTGCATTGGTCGCCGCATTAGAAGGTCATCCCATCTACGTGGACGCTGCTGGTAAAGCACGCTATCATGCGGCCCTGGTGATGCTCAGCAACTTCAGCGTGACACTCTACGCCACCGCACAGCGCCTGTTGACCCAAGCAGGCGCGGACAATGCCAGCAGTCACAGTGCACTCACTGCCCTTCTGCACGCGACGGTTGAAAACATCCACACGCAGGGTATCCCGAACGCGCTTACCGGACCGCTGGTGCGTAATGACTTGGGGACGCTTCAAGCCCATCTACGCGCCGTCAATGACGATGACATACGCAGCGCGTATATCAGCCTAGCTCGCCTGACCGTTCCGCTGCTGCACGCGCGCGGCCTGCCCACAGATGCCATTGGCATCCTGCTGACTCAGCACGAACGAGAGGAGCGTAATCATGCCACGAATGACAATCCATAACCTGCAACAGATGAAAGAGAGCGGTCAGCGCATTGTCATGCTCACCGCCTATGATGCCAGCAGTGCCCGTATCGCGGAGGATGCTGGCGTGCCAGTGCTGCTGGTTGGCGACTCGCTGGGCATGGTCGTGCAAGGACATGACTCAACCGTGCCTGTCACCATGGAACACATGATCTATCACTGTGAGATCGTCGCGCGCGTCACGTCACAGCCGCTTGTTGTCGGTGACCTGCCTTTCATGAGCGCTAGCATCAGCGTGGAACAGGCCCTGAGCAACGCCGCGCGCCTAATGCAAGCGAGCGGCATTGGCGCCGTAAAGCTGGAGGGTGGAGCGTTCATGGCCGAGACTATTCACCGTGTGACTCAGGCCGGAATCCCCGTGATGGCGCACATCGGCCTGACGCCGCAGAGCGTCAACCAGTTCGGCGGCTTCCGTGTGCAGGGCCGCAATGCAGACACGGCGCGCCAGTTAGTCCGCGATGCGCTGGCCGTACAAGCCGCGGGCGCTTTTGCCCTAGTGTTGGAGCTGGTCCCCGCGTCCTTAGCCGCCTTCATCAGTAGAACGCTGCGTATTCCCACTATCGGCATCGGTGCAGGTGCAGGCTGTGACGGTCAGGTGCAGGTTTATCACGACATCCTGACGCTGGCCGGGGAGTTTTTGCCACGTCATGCCACACATTTTATCGACGGCAAGACTCGATTCACCGAAGCCGTGCGCCAATACGTGGCCGCCGTCCAAGACGGAAGCTTCCCCAGTAATGAGCACACTTTCAGCATGGATGTCGACGTGATTGACCGATTGCGCAATGAATTTGGCAGCGAGTCGGAGACAAGCGAATGATGCAGGTCATCGCAGACATTGGGTCGCTGCGTCACGCACGTCAGCAATCAAAAGGTGTTGTGGGGCTGGTACCCACCATGGGTGCGCTTCATGCTGGGCATATGGCCCTGGTAGAAGCCGCCCGCCAAGAATGCCACACGGTGATTGTCAGCATCTTCGTTAACCCAACGCAGTTTGGCCCCAATGATGACCTGGAGGCTTACCCACGTGACCTGCCGGGTGACCTCTCCCGCCTAGAAACCGCCGGGACCGACATCGTGTTCACACCAACGCCTGCGCTGATGTATCCACCGGGTTTCCAAACGCATATCGAAGTCACGGAAGTCACGCGCAACCTGGAAGGGGCCAGCCGTTCGGGGCATTTTCGCGGCGTAGCTACAGTTGTGACGAAGCTCTTTAACCTGGTGCAGCCCGACCGCGCTTACTTCGGACAAAAGGACGCGCAGCAGGTCGTGACGATTCGGCGGCTGGTGCATGACCTCAACATGCCCATTCACATCATCCCGGTGCCAACAGTGCGCGAAACCGATGGCCTGGCACTGAGTTCGCGCAACCAATATCTCAATGTCGAAGAACGCCGTGCCGCCATAGTGCTGTCGCGCGCATTGAATGCCGCCCAAGCTGCTTACGAATCCGGTGAGCGCCATCCGGATGCGCTGCGTGCAGCAATGCAGAGGGAGATTGAAACTGAACCGCGCGCCGAAATCGACTACACCAGCGCCGCCGATGCCCGTACCCTACGTGAACTGGAGGCCCCTAGTGAGCAGCCACTGCTGCTGTCGCTGACAGTGCGTATAGGCCAGCCCCGCCTGTTGGATAACCGCCTGCTGCCTGCACATCTGAATACGGCGGAAGGGTTACTTGCAGCCCTAGGCACACCATAAGCAGCGCAATGAGTTACAATCAATAGACTATTTACACGCAAAGGACGTCTCCCAATGTCTGAATTACCCACTTCCGCATCACACGCACTAGATTGGACACTGACTGAATTCAAGCCGCACTTTGACGCGCTTATCGCAGAAACACTGACAAAGGCCAACATCGAGTCCTGGATGAAGGACTGGTCGGCACTCAGTCGTTTGGTGGAAGAGGTCGTCACACGGCTGCACATCGCTGCTGACCTGGAGACCACCGACACAAATGCCCAAGTACGCTTGGAAGGCTTTTACGAGCACAGCCTGCCTGGACTCATGAAACTTGACCATCAGCTCAAGGTCAAGCTGGTGGACAGCGGCTTACATCCGGAGGGGTTTGAGCTGCCGCTGCGCAAGATTCAAGCAGATATTTCGCTCTTCACTGAGAAAAACCTGCCTCTCATCACCCAACTAACCAAGATGAGCTTGGAATACGACCGGATTGTGGGCGCACAGACAGTGCAATGGGAAGGCCGGGAAATCACGTTGGCACAGCTCAAGCCCGTGCTGGCAGGCACCGATCGTGCCAAACGCGAGCAGGCCTGGCGGCTGTCCATGGAACGCCGCCTACGGGACCGTGACAGCCTCAACGCGCTGTGGCAGCAGATGCTTCAGCGCCGCGTCGAAATGGCTGCCAATGCCGGTTTCGATGACTTCCGCGCCTACAAATGGCAGGACCTCAAGCGTTTTGATTACACACCTGAAGACGCCTTAGCCTTTCACGCCGCTATCGAAGAAGTCGTTGTTCCAGCAGCACAACGACTGCACGAGCGACGCCGCGCCGAATTAGGCGTAGACAGCCTGCGCCCCTGGGACCTGGACGTTGACGCTAAGCGCCGAGCACCTCTTAAGCCCTTTGAGGACCTCCCAACGCTGCAAGCTACCTTAGAACGCATCTTCACGCAGGTGGACCCGGTGCTGGGCGCACACTTTCAGGACATGCGCAGCGCAGAACTGCTGGACCTAGACAACCGTAAAGGTAAAGCCCCTGGCGGCTACTGTGCTACCCTACCAGTAACGCGCAAGCCCTTTATTTTCATGAATGCCGTGGGCCTGCATGATGATGTGCAAACCCTGCTGCATGAGGGCGGCCACGCCTTCCACGTCTTCGAAGCGAAAGACCTCACCTATCACGCGCAAGAAAACGTCCCCATGGAGTTCGCCGAAGTCGCGTCCATGGCAATGGAACTGCTGGCTGCACCCTACCTCACCCAGGATCACGGTGGCTTTTACACTCGCGAAGACGCCGCACGCGCCCGTGTCGAACACCTCGAAGGCATCATCCAATTCTGGCCGTACATGGCGGTCGTGGACAACTTCCAACACTGGGTGTACACCCATACCGACGTCGCCAGCGATCCAGCACAATGCGATGCCAAGTGGAACGCACTGTGGGACCGCTTTATGCCGGGTATCGATTACAGCGACTTTGATGACATCAAAGTGACGGGTTGGCACCGCAAACTGCACATCTTCCAAGTACCCTTCTACTATGTGGAATACGGCCTGGCTCAACTGGGCGCAGTGCAGGTGTGGTCCAACGCACTCCAGGATCAAGCGCAAGCCGTTGCAGATTATCGGCGCGCACTGGCCCTAGGCGGTACCCGCAGCGTACCAGAACTCTTCGCGGCTGCTGGTGCCCGCTTTGCCTTCGACACCAAAACCTTGCACAGCGCCGTACAATTGCTGGAAAGCACACTTGCAGAACTAACGTCTCCCTAAACTCAAAGCCTCAGCGCACACAACAATTAACACATTGTTAATGGATCGTGCACGCTGAGGCCCTCCCTTTTGCTTGAATTTTCCGCACACACGCACGACAATAATCTACAAGGTGGCCGTTGGTCGCCAGAGTGCATATCGTACACACCACACTGAGGGGACTACAGGATATGTCGGACCTGCCATCGCTGACGCCGGAGACCTATATCAACCGGGAGTTAAGCACGATCGAGTTTAATCGGCGTGTGCTGGCATTAGGCCAGGACCGCACCACCCCCTTGCTGGAACGGCTCAAATTCATCGCCATTGTGGGCAGCAACCTAGATGAATTCTACATGGTGCGCGTGTCTGGCTACGTACAAAGATACAAGCTGGGCATCGCTAAATCGCGGCCAGATGGCTACACCCCAGCGCAGCTCCTCAGCGAGATACGGCGGCGGGTCATGGCACTGATGGACGAGCAGCGTGAGACGATGCGCGAAGTCATGACAGAGCTGGAGCACGAAGGTATCCGCATCATGCGGACGGAGGAATTGGACCCCTATCAGCGCGAAGCTGTTCGCTCGTACTTCTACGACGAGATTTTTCCGGTGCTTACACCGCTGGCGGCAGACCATGCCCGGCCTTTCCCGTTTATCTCCAACTTGAGCTTGAACCTCGGCGTTTATCTGGAGCGCAATCAGCGCGGCGCGGGGGAAGACCACTACGAGTTCGTGCGCATCAAAGTCCCCGAAGCCTTATCACGGATTATCAATCTGCATCAAATCATTCATAAATACGGGGGCCAAACGGACACCGACCCACGTCAGGAACGGTTCCTGTGGGTGGAAGATGTGATCTCCGATAACCTAGACCTGCTTTTCCCCGGCATGACCGTGGTCGAAACCCACCCCTTCCGCGTCACACGTAATGCCGACATCGACTACGAGCAGGAAAAAGAAGAAGAACTGATGGACCTGAGCACGGTCATCGAAGAGGGAATCCGCGAACGACGCTTCGGGTCCGTCGTGCGGCTTAGCGTCCCGGAATCAATCAGCCAGCGGATGCTAACACGCTTGATCCATGAGTTAAATGTGGAACCAGACCGCGATGTTTACTTAATCAAGGGCGCGCTGGGGTCCTCCAGTTTGTTTCAGCTTCTCAATGTTGACCGCCCCGATTTGAAGTATCCACCTTATGTACCGCGCGTTCCTGAAGGCATCGCCACACACACCGACATCTTCACCTTAATCCGCCAACGTGACATTCTTGTTCACCATCCTTATGACTCCTTCACACCCGTTGAGGAATTCTTCAAGGCCGCGGCACGTGATCCTCAGGTCCTAGCAATTAAAGCAACCTTGTATCGCGTCGGCAAAAACTCGCCCATTGTACAAGCCCTGATGGAAGCCCGTGACAACGACAAACAGGTAGCGGTCTTAGTCGAACTTAAAGCACGCTTCGACGAGGAGAATAACATCACCTGGGCACGCGCCTTGGAAGAAAAAGGCGTCCACGTCACGTATGGGGTCGAGGAACTGCCGGTGAAGACGCACGCCAAGATCGCGCTGATCGTGCGTAGGGAAGCCGATGGCTTGCGGCGTTATGTGCATCTGGGCACAGGGAACTACAACGCATCCACGGCCCGGCTTTACAGCGACTTAGGGCTTTTCACCTGTCACCCGGAGCTGGGCGACGACGCAACCCGCTTGTTTAATCGGCTGACAGGCTACGCGCCTGAAACGACCTACAAGCGCCTGCTGGTAGCCCCCGAATACCTGCATCCCACGCTCATTCGCCTCATTGACAATGAGACCGAGGCAGCACAACAGGGCAAACCGGCACGATTGGTCTTCAAGATGAACCAGCTTGAAGAAGATATGATGATTCGCAAGCTCTACCAAGCCTCACAAGCAGGTGTACAGGTAGACCTCATTGTGCGCGGCATTTGCTGCCTGCGGCCCGGTGTGCCTGGCCTCAGCGACAACATCCGTGTCGTTAGCATCGTGGGTCGCTACCTGGAACACCCACGCATCTACTACTTCCACAACGCAGGCAGCCAACAGCGAGTTTACCTGGGCAGTGCGGACTTGATGCGTCGCAACCTGCTCAATCGTGTTGAAACGGTGTTTCCAATATTAGACGAACGACTTCAGCAGCGTGTCGCACGCCTGCTGGCTACAGACCTGGAAAATACCAGCGGCGCGTGGATACTTCAGCCCGATCACAGTTATGCGCGGATGCTGACTACCAAGGGCGCTGTGACGGTGGACAGCCAAGCAGCCTTTATGCGTGACAGCTTCGGCCTACTGCTTTCGCTGGACCCAGTAACTGATCCCGATGAGTAAGCCTAGTCTTTGTGCTAAGATAAGAACAAACGTTACCGAACAGACAAGATACGCAATGAGTGAGCGCGCAAGTGGACAATCGGAGTCCGTAGAAAACTTCCTGAAAGCCGTGTACACCTTGCAGCAGGCAGCGCGCGCAGGTGAACGCATATCCACTAATGCACTGGCCGAACTGCTGGGCGTCAAAGCGCCGTCAGTGACCGACATGGCACGGCGCATGGAAGAATCAGGGTTGATCCACTATCGTAGGTACCAAGGGGTAACGCTGACAGAGGCAGGCCGACACATCGCGCTTCAGGTCATCCGCCGCCACCGCCTCATTGAACTGTACCTCGTGGAACAGCTAAACTACGCGCTGCACGAAGTCCACGATGAAGCAGAACGCCTGGAACATGCTGTCTCAGATCGTTTCATCGCAGCCATCTCGGAAAAACTGGGACACCCCGCCTTTGATCCACACGGTGACCCCATCCCACAAGCAGATGGCAGTATCCGGCGGCGTAATCTGGTACGGCTCAGTGAGCTGGGTGTCAATGTGGAAGCCACCATTGCCCGCTTCACCGCAGAAAGTAATGACATGCTGCTTCACATCTTGGAGCGCGGCTTTATCTTAAATAGGCGGGTCGTCGTGCTGGCACAGGACCCCTTCAACGGGCCGCTGACCGTGCACATTGACGGCCAGGATCACGTAATCGGCCACAACGTGGCGACCTGTGTGCTGGTAGAACGCAGAAGCACACAGTGAGCGCTGCATAATGACCGACTTAACCAATCTCGATGTGCGAGATGCTGTCTAGGTCGAGTTCTGCAACTTTCGTAAGGATACTGGTGATAACGAGCTGCGCGAAACGGAACATCGTTTGCATATTCTCCATGCGCTCGATATAGACATGGGCCATCTCTTGATCTGCCGATGACATAGCGGCCATACTGCTGCGAAGCTGCTTGATATTTTCTTCCATCACAGTGATGGCACGTTCGACATCACGCATTTCGCGCCCGCTGAGAATATTGGTGATGATCTGAAGGAAATCCGTCTCGGCTTCGTAGTATTTGCGCCGCCCACCTTTGCCACGTACCCACACCTGGCGCACCATGCCCATGTGCTCCAGGGTGCGCATGTTCATGCTAACACTGGCTTTGGAGATGCCCAAGCGCTCCATGAGGTCGTCCAGGGATAAAGGATCACCGTGCATCAGCAGTGCGCCGTAAAGCTGACCCATGACCTTGCTGAAGCCGAAATATGACGAAAGCTGGCTCAGCCCGTCAAGCATACTGTCGTGTACGGCCAACAGTTCTGGGTTCGTCGGCATCCCATCCGCATCAGTCGCATTTGCTGCTTCAGGCTGGGGCGTGATGTTGCGTTGTTCGTCAGTCATGCAAGGCTCCGCTGACACTCTCATCTCGCGTGCGAAAAATCACCTATTTGCGCCGGTTCGTTTCGACGAAGGCCACCACTGTCTCGCTAAAGACCTCCGGCGCATCAGCAGCAAGCAAAGCACGGGCCTCTTCGGCTTCATCAAAACCATCGAAGGCACGGCCATTTTCGGCCATCAGCACCACGAACTGATCGCGGATGCGCGGCTCAATCGACACATCCATACCCAAGGTCAGCAGGGACTCACGCACCGTGTCTAAGGCCGATGCATCCAGAGTCGTGTGCAAATAATAAGCCCGCGTGCGCTGGTCGGCACCGGAGTGATAGTACTGACTGCTTTCCAAGCTGGGTGACAAGCGCACCACATTACGGTCGAAGTCCGCCACGATGCCCGCCTGTTTGAGCTGCATCAGCTCAAAATCTGTGATCGATGTACCAAATTCACGCCGATCATAATGGCGGTAGCGGCCAGTGAGCAGCTCCTGTACTCGTGTTTCGCTCCATTTCACCACGAACACACCGTCAATCAAGACAAAAATGTGGCTGCGGGGAACGTCGATACTGCTGTCATCGTACTTGTCAATCATATTGATAGTTTATCACGTTTTGAAGCTAATGAACACACTGGGTCCTTACTCATAGCGCAGCGCGTCAATTGGGTTTAGCCCCGCAGCACGATTAGCTGGAAACACACCGAAGAGAATGCCGATGGTGGCTGAAATCAGCGTGGCGAGCAGCACACTAGAAGCCTGCACCTGCACATCAAGGTCCGGGATTAAGCTTAGCACCTGCGCAGCTAGAAAGGCCAGAAACACGCCCACAGCCCCACCGATCAAAGACAACACAGTTGCTTCCGTCAAGAATTGAAGCAGGATATCACCGTTGCGTGCGCCAACCGCCTTGCGCAGCCCAATCTCCCGCGTGCGTTCCGTCACCGTCACGAGCATAATATTCATAATACCGATGCCACCCACCAACAGTGAAATGCCAGCCAACACGCCCAGGAACACGGTGATCAGGCCTGTGATCTGCTGAAAAGTATCTAACAGATCATTAGACGCCAGCACCTGAAAGCTGTCTTCTTCGCGGAAGGCAATGTCACGCTCTTCACGCAGGGTCAATTGTACCTGCCGCGCCGCCGCATCGACATTATCGCTGTCCCGCGCCTGTATCACCACGAAATCGACCGGGCGGTCACCAGACAAACCCCGGTCCCCCGCTAAGCGTGTTTGAGCAGTGGTAATCGGGACCAAAACCGCGTTGTTGCCGCTGCCTGGTGGGCCGAATTCACTGCCAGGGTCCAAAACACCAATGACATCCAAACGCACACCGCCGACACGAATGCTCTGGCCTATGGGAAAAGTATCCGGGAAGAGCTGCTCCACGGTACCCTGCCCCAACACGGCCACTCGTGACGCCGAGTCAACGTCATTCTGGTCGATGAAACGCCCCGCAGCGACCTCACGGCTGAAGATAAACGGATACACCGGGGTAATCCCCTGTACCGTGATCTGTATCTCGCGGCCTTCGCTGGTCACGGAGCGGCTGACACCCCGCTGCGGCATCAGCAGTGATGCATCGGGCACACGAAACGGGTCCGCCAACGCTTTCACCTCATCCTGCGTAATGCGCGTAAACTCGCCTTGCTCATCGAACGGAAGCAAGAACAAGAGATTGGAGCCAATCTCCTCGAACTCTTCACGCACAAACACCTCAACCGCCTGCCCTACCGAGACCAGCACAATCACCGCCGAGACGCCAATCGTGATGCCCAACATCGTCAGTGCGGAACGCAGTTTGTTGCCGCGCAGCCCCAGTAGTGCCACACGAATATTGTCAAAAAACGCTGACATAAACCCTCACTCAAATCGCAGCGCGTCGATGGGACGCATCTTCGCAGCGCGATTAGCCGGATACAGGCCGAATACGATACCGACAGAAGTGCTGACAAAAGTTGCCAAGAAGATCGCATCAGCACTCAAAGTCAGCGTCACATCGGCAATCACTGCCGTACCAATCACCGAAGCCAGCCAACCAACCAGCACTCCGCTGAAGCCGCCGATGAGCGCCAGAATCAGCGACTCAATCATGAACTGCATCAATATGTCACGGCCCCGCGCCCCCACTGCCTTCCGCAGACCAATCTCTTTCGTGCGTTCTGTGACCGTCACCAACATGATGTTCATCACGCCAATGCCTGCCACCAACAGCGAGATGCCTGCAATCAAACTCAGGAAAACGGTCAGTACGCCGGTTAATGTGCGGAAGAAATTCAACAAGTCTGCCTGATTAGACACCTGATAATCCTGCTCGCCATCGAAGATGATATTGTGTGCTTCATCCAGGTACCGCTGAATCTCGCGCGTTGCCTGGTCCGCTAGGTCTTCGGACAACGCCTGGGCGTAGATTGTCGAAACACGATAACCACCGTCACGGGTACGCGCACTGTCCAGGCGGGTCTGCGACGTGCTGATAGGAATAAAGACGGACTCATCATCATTGCTGAAGGCCGCGTCCAGCTCGCTCATGACACCAATCACAGTAAACACGCGCTCATTAATGCGGATCGTCTGCCCTGCCGGGTCGAAGTCCTTATCCCCAAAGAGGCGCTCGACAGCATCCACGCCCAATACCACAACGCGCGTTGTGTTTTCCACATCAAAAGCAGAGATGAAGCTGCCCGATCGCAGTGTCCAGTTTTGCAATGCTGCAAAATTGGCCGTCGTGCCGCGCACATTCAGGTTCGCACTGCCGCTGCGCCCAGCAACCAGGCCAAACAAGCCATATTCCGCACCAATAGCACCGATAGATGGCGCAATCGATGGGTTCGCCAAGTCCTGCGCCTCAACAGTCGTCAGCGGCTCGATACGTGTGCGTGTGGGGCTGTTGGGCCGCGTGGACGAAACCACGAGCAGGTCCGTTCCCAGGTCACCAAACTCTGCGGCCACAAAATCTTCTACCCCCCGGCCCAAGCTCACCAGACCGATCACCGCCCCCACACCGATGGTCATGCCCAGGATCGTCAAGAACGATCGCAGCTTGTTGGTGAGCAGACCGCTGACAGCTATGCGCAGCGTTTGCAGAACGTCCATGGGTCTTGTAGCGTCCCTGTCTTAGTTGTATTCTTCAGCGGAACCACCGTAGTACACTTCCTGAAAGATGCCTTCCAGCGCTTCTGCTTCTGAGGGCCGTTCCACCTCACCGGCGACCAGCGGATCTGCTACCACGCGGTCAGCTACCAGCTTACCATCACGCAGCATAATCACGCGGTCGGTGTGGCGCGCGATCCAAGGGTCATGGGTGACGAACACAGTTGTGATTCTATCTTCGCGGTTCAAACGCTGGAAAATCTGCATCACCTCGGTGCCACTGCGCGAGTCAAGGTTACCGGTCGGCTCGTCAGCGAGGATCATGGACGGCTCATTGACTAATGCCCGCGCAATCGCCACGCGCTGCTGCTGCCCCCCGGAAAGCTCGCTGGGCAGGTGATCCAAGCGCTGGCCCAAACCCACCGACTCCAGCGCGGCTCTAGCACGACGGCTGCGCGCGGCTGTTCCTCCATAGACCAACGGCAGCTCCACTTGGCGCAGTGCCGTAGTACGCTTGAGGAGGTTGAAGTTCTGAAAAACGAAGCCGATTTTCTTGTTGCGAATCTGGGCCAGAGCGGTTTCTTTAAGGCGGCTGACGTCGATGCCATCCAGCAGGTACGCACCGTCCGTGGGTTGATCCAGTGCGCCGAGGATGTTCATCAGGGTACTTTTGCCGCTGCCCGAAGGCCCCATGATCGACACAAACTCACCCTCGTAAATCCTCAAGCTGACACCGCGCAGTGCGTGCACTTCAATGTCGCCCATCTGGTAGACCTTACTCACATCGCGGATGTCGATAACGGCACGCCGTCCGTGTTCATCCGTTTCCTGCCCGGTACTGCCATTACGTCGAAACAAACCCAACATGCGCGGTCTCCTTAGTTCCCTGATGGCGGTCCACCAAAACCGGCGGTGAGTACAGCGTCAGGGACTAATACCACCTCAGCGCCTTCATCAATCCCCGAAATGACCTGGCTAAAGGTATCGCTGCGCACACCCAGTTCAATCGGGAGTTCCGCAAAGCGTCCATTGTCACGCTGAATAGTCACAAAGGCCTGCTGTGTGCTGCGATCAATACGAATGAATCGGTTACGCAGCAGCAATACATCGTCCAACTGGCGCGTCACGATACGCGCTGTGGCCGTCATACCAACGCGGATACCGGCATCACTGGGGTCCAGCTTGACACGCACCGGATACGTCACCAACTGACCGAAACTCTGTGGGACCTGCGCGACACGCTCCACTGTGCCCGTGATCTCAGCATTTGGCACCGCGTCCACCACAAAAGTGACAGGCATCCCCTCGCGGACCTGCACCACGTCGGTCTCGTCAATGGCAAGGTCTACGTAGAACGTCTCGAAATCCATCAATAGCACAGCAGCATTCTGTGGCGGCAGTTCACCGACAACTAGATTATTTTGGGTGATATAACCGCTGAAAGGTGCGGTCAAAGCGGTCAAATCACGTGCCTTCTGCGCTTGTTCCAGTGCCAGCTCAGTTTGAGTGAGATCGATTTGCGCTAACTGCAACTGCGTATCGCCCGGCCCCTCAGTCAGATTATCGAGTGCGATACCGGCCTGAATGCGCGAAGCATAGGCTGAGTTCACAGCGCCCAGGTCTGGCCCTTTACCCTGCACGGAGCTGTAATTGGCATCCGCGATGTCTACACCATATTCACCAGAGGTTAGTGCAATCCTCGCCTGCGATTGGTTCGCGCCGTTGAGCGCGTCAATCTGCTGGCGGATGAGATCGGCAAGCTCTGGGGGCAGATCACTCAAATCAAGCTCATCTACATCGGCGATTGGGTCAAACTGAAGCTGCGTCTGCCAGAACTGATTGCGGGCCAGCTCAGTTTGCAAGCGTGCCACTTCAACCTGGTTGTCGGTCGGACCGGTAGAAGCCGCTGCCCAATAAGAGGCCTGAGTCGCATCAAAAGCAGCCTGCGCCACAGCCAGATCAACTTCACGAGGCGGCGAAGCGATTGCATCGAAGCTCAAGCGTTGAAAAGCAAGTGCAATCTCGGCATCTTCTACGTTAGCGTCAAAATCAGTGGAATCGATGCGTGCAATCACATCGCCGGCTTCAACATACTGCCCTGCTTCAACCAGGATGTCCGTGACCGGCGCGCTGAGGTCGAAAAGCAAAGACACCTGACGTACAGGCTGGACAGCCCCGGTCGCGCTTACTGTCACGGACAAATTGCCCACCTCAACCACAGTCGAGTCAATCACCGCACTGTCTGCGGCATCCATTTCAGTGCTGGCAGCAGCAGCAATATCCGACTGCACGGCAATATATTGAATGCTAAACACGCTCACCGTGGAAAGCACCGCTACAATAAGCACAATACGGAGCACACGTCGCATAGGGGCATCAGCCTCCAAAAATCGAGAAACGTTCTTCTGAGAAATTGATCGCGATCACGTCGCCCGCGTCCAGGCCGGAAAGAACCTCGCTGAAATCACGCCCTTGCAGTCCCAGCACGACCTCTACTTCCTCCAACGTGTCATCGGGACGCAGCAGTTCCACGAAAGCCCGGTCGCCGTCGCGGCGCACGTAGAAGTTAGGCACGATGAGTACGTCATCACGTTGGTCGATGATGATACTGGCTTCTGCCGTCATGCCGACACGCGCTCTAGGATCAGTCGCGGCTTCATCCAAAGTGAGTTCCACACCGTAAGAGACGATGCCCCCCTGGTTCGTGCCGACCAACGCAATACGGCTGATGCTGGCTGGAATTTCGACATCGGGCAGCGCATCGAGTGTTACACGTGCCGACAAGCCCTCCGAAATGAGACGAATGTCAATCTCATCAACCTGCACCGTCAGGCGAAGCGGCGACAAGTCCGCCATCTCCACCACTGGAAAACCGGGAGCAACCAGGCCGCCCACTTCAGTCGTCACCGCTGTGATCACACCATCAAAAGGCGCGTTAAGCGTCGTGCGATTCAGCGTGGTCTCGGCACGCCGAAGCTGTGCATCGGACTGGCGCACGCGCAGCGCAGCCCCATCAATTTCAAAGCGCGTAGGCCCAGCCGCTACACGGTCATATTCCGCACGAGCCTGCTGAACCAAAGTAAACGCAGCGCCTGCCTGTGGTGCGGTACCATTGCGCAGGTCTTCTAGTTGCAGGCGCGCAATTTCAGCATTGAAAGACGCAGCACCTGTCTGAGCATCCAGGTTGATGTAATTATCACTGCCAAAGCCACCTACAGCCTGATCACGCTGCGATTTGATGTCGTTGTAGACCACCAGCGCCTGCTCATATGCCAGCTCAGCAGCACGAATATCATCACTAGTGACAGCATTGGCGATGCTCAGGTACTGCCCCAATGCACTGTCAATGGACGCCTGGGCAAGCTGTAGGTCTTCTTCTGGCACCGGCCCCATTAGGTCAGCAAGTTCCAGGTCCGCACGATCCAGGGCAAGCTGTGCTTGCTCATAACCGATCTGCTGATTGGTGTTGTCCAACTGCGCAAGGGCTTCACCAGCAAACATGAAATCGCCAACCTGTACCCACAGCGACTCCACGCGGCCCGCCGTGCGAAAATCCAGGCTGACGACCCTATCCGCTGCTAAAGTACCCAAGGCGGACACGATCGCCTCGACACGCCCCGGCGTGACGGCGTAAGTCTCTAAATCGGCCAACTGCTCCACCGCAGCTTCCGTCTGGCGGGCTTGCTGGCGCGCGTTTTGTGAGAAAACGATCAGAGGTAAAGCAATCATCAGGAGAGTGAGTAATATCAGGGAACGTCTAACAGACATGGGTTCTCGGCTCTATGTGTACGAACAGCCACCGCTAATTATATCATGGGTCCAGCAAGCATTGAGAGCTTTCTAAACTAGCCGTAAAGCAGTACCAGCAGACTGTCGGCTGCCGAGTGCAGGCCGCGTTCCAGCATCTCACGCTTGGCGCAAGGCTGTAACAATGGTACTATAACCATACGTTGAATATTTCACAATCGGAAACGGAGTGCCGTCAGATGGCATCGAACCGCACCAACAGCATCCCTGACATCGTGATCGGTCGGCTGCCGATTTACCTGCGAGCCATCAACCGCCTGGCGGAGGAAAACCGCGAGATCACCTCATCGCATGAACTCGGGCAGATCCTAGGCATCAGTTCAGCACAGATTCGCAAGGATTTATCGCACTTCGGTGGCTTCGGTAAACAGGGGACAGGCTACCAGATCGAATACCTCCGCGACAAGCTGAAACAGGTGCTGCATGTTAACCGAGAGTGGGATGTAGCCTTGGTAGGAGCAGGTGACTTGGGAACCGCTATCGCGCATTATCGCGGCTTCAGCCACCGGGGCTTTCACATTGCTTATGTGTTCGACAGCGCTCCGAACAAAGTCGGCACAAAGATCGGGGAATATATCGTGCAGCCCACCAGCGACATGCAGCGCACTGTCAAGGAAGCGGGCATCAAGTTAGCCATGATTGCGGTGCCAGCGCAGTTTGCTCAAACGGTAGCCGATCAACTTGTCGAAGCCGACGTGAAGGGTATCCTGAACTACGCGCCGATTAACATCAACGTGCCAGAGCAGGTCCATGTGCAGTACATTGATCCGGTAGTTCACCTTCAGCACATGACGTTTTACCTGGAATCCGGTGAAGAAGACCAAACAGCCAGCTAACCGACCAAGCGTCGTTGAAGTGCCGGGTCTTCCAAAGCGCGTCCGGCACCGGTCGCCACGGCGATCATCGGGTCCTCTGCGCGGTACACCGGCACACCGGTCGCGCGGGTCAGAAACGAGTCGATGTTGCGCAGCAGCGCCCCACCGCCTGTGAGCACAATGCCCCGGTCGATAATATCAGCGGCCAATTCCGGCGGCGTGTCGCTGAGCACGTTCTTGGCAACCTGCGCAATGGTGTTCAACGGCTCGCTCAGCGCTTCAATCACCTCACCCGTGGTTAGATTGACGGTACGCGGCAGGCCGGTTACGTTATCGCGTCCTTGGATGTCCATCGCCAACTCCTGCGCCAGTGGTGACGCGGCACCGATTTGAATCTTGATGGCTTCAGCCGTCGGTTGACCAATATTAAGATTGTACTTGCGACGAACGTAACTCATGATCGCTTCGTCCAGGCGCAGTCCACCCACGCGCCCGCTTTCGGCCCGTACCAGGTTGTTCATGCTGATAATAGCCGCTTCGGTGATTCCGCCACCGATGTTGATTATCATATCACCAGCAGGTGTGGAAATCGGCAGCCCAGCACCAATGGCGGCGGCCAGTGGTTCCCAGATCAGGAAAGCCTCACGCGCACCCGCGGCCAGCGCTGCTTCGTAGACCGCGCGCTTCTCTACACTGGTCACGCCATAAGGCACCGATACCATAACAGTCGGGCGGCGCAGGCGCAGCCGCCCCGCTACTTTACCAAAGTAGTAATTGAGCATCACTTCGGTGACTTCGTAGTCTGCGATAACGCCATTTTGCAGCGGGCGCACGATCTGGATGTCTTCACTGTCCACCTTGCCCAACATTTCACGCGCGGGTTGCCCAATCTCCAGGATCGGGATGTCGCGCACGAGCGGGTCCTCTTCGGCTTGCAGCGCCACTAGTGACGGCTCTTGCAGCACGATCTGCCCGCTCTCCCAGATTAGGACGTTAACCGTCCCCAGGTCCACACCCAGTTTTTTACCGAACACGGCTGTTTCGTCCTTGTGTCACACTGCTGGCTCAGGTCCTATCACGTTCAGAATCTACACGCACAGCTAACAAATAGCAACGCCCGGACACAGTGTATCCGGGCGATACATCCAATTTGCAGGGCTTGGCGTCAGGCTACGACTCGTCTTCTTCCGAGATGATGCGCAGGATCGACGGGCCGCGCTGCTGAATCTTGCGACTGACACGCATGGCAATCTCTGCTCGGCGAAGGGCCAAGGCCACATCACGGTTCTGTTCTGGAGGTAGGCCTTCGGCCATGATCTTGGCAGCGTTGGCGCGCGCCGCTTCGATGGCCTGGATATCCAGATCAAAGGCCGACTCCGCCACTTCTGCCAGGACCGTCACCTTATTGGGACGCACGTCCACGACACCGCCATACACAGCGAAGTGTTCCTCAGCACCGCCGCGACGGATCACCAGGTCTCCAAAACCCAAGGTAGTCAGGACTGGCGCATGATTAGGCAGCACTCCCATCTCACCTTCAGCCGCGGGGATCTGTACCGAGTCGGCATCTTCGATTTCGAAGACCAGCTTCTCACGCGAGACTACTTGCACATGAATGGGCATCGTTTATGCCCCCTAAGCCGTTTCACGTTCGGACTGCTCGTAGCGCTCCAGCACTTCTTCCATCGCACCCGCCATGTAGAAGAGCTGCTCCGGCACATAATCGACTTCGCCGTCCAAGATCATGCGGAAGCCGCGCACGGTGTCCTTCACCTTCACGTAGCGGCCTTCACGCCCGGTGAACTGCTCGGCCACCACCATGGGCTGGGTCAGGAACTGCTCAATCTTACGGGCACGCGCCACCAGAAGCTTGTCGTCATCGCTCAGCTCATCAATACCCAGAATGGCGATGATGTCTTGCAGGTCCTTGTAACGCTGAAGCACCTGCTGCACCTCACGCGCGGTGCGGTAGTGTTCCTCACCGATCACATTCGGGTCCAGGATTTTACTGGTGCTGGAAAGCGGGTCCACAGCCGGGAACAAACCGCGCGAGGCGATCGAACGTTCCAGCGCGATAGTCCCGTCGAGGTGGGTAAACACCGCAACCGGAGCGGGATCAGAGTAGTCATCAGCGGGCACATACACGGCCTGCATGGACGTGATCGCGCCGCGATTCGTGGAAGTGATGCGCTCCTGAAGCTGGCCCATCTCGTCAGCCAGGGTCGGCTGGTAGCCTACTGCCGAGGGCATACGGCCCAGCAGCGCCGACACTTCCGCGCCTGCCAGCGAGTAGCGGAAGATGTTGTCGATGAACAGCAGCACGTCCTTACCCTGGTCACGGAAGTATTCCGCCATCGCCAGCCCGCTGAGCGCCACGCGCAGACGCACGCCAGGCGGCTCATTCATCTGGCCGAAGACCATCGCCAGGCTGGGCAGCACGCCGGCCTCTTCCATTTCCTGGTAGAGCTGTGTGCCCTCACGGGTGCGCTCACCCACACCAGCAAACACCGACAGCCCGTCGTGCTGGGTAGCGATGGAGTTGATCAGTTCCTGGATCGTTACCGTCTTGCCCACGCCCGCGCCGCCGAAAATGCCGGTCTTGCCACCGCGGGTCATCGGGGCCACCAGGTCGATCACCTTCAAGCCGGTCTCGAACACTTCCACGCGCGTGGTCTGATCTTCGAAGATCGGGGCTACAGCATGGATCGGACGGTGCGGTTCGCTGGCATCCACCGCAGGTTGATTATCAATGGGACGGCCCAACACATTGAACACGCGGCCCAGTGTGGCATCCCCCACCGGCACAGAAATCGATGCGCCAGTGGCATATGCCGCCACTCCACGCTGGAGGCCGTCGGTGGTGTCCATAGCGACAGTACGCACTGCGCTGTGTCCCAGCAGCACCTGCACCTCCAGGATGAGGTCCTCGTCCCCTTCACGCTCCACGCGCAGGGCCTCAAAGATGTCCGGCAGGTGCCCGGCGGGGAACTCGACGTCCACCACAGCGCCCAGCACCTGAGTAATACGGCCTACTACTTCACTCATCGGGTCATTCTCCTCGTGTGTTCCCTGCGCTAGGCTTTACGCCCGGCGGACAATGTGTCTTGCAATGCCTTAAGTCCATCCCAATCACCGCGCGCTGCATAAGACGCTTGTTCGGCCCATGTTGCCAGGCTGGGCGAGAAGCGCATCCCGGCAGTTTCAATCGCGGCCCGCAGATCATCTTCAGTGGCAGCCGCGAGCTGGGCATAGGTCGTGATGCCTGCCGCGATCAAAGCACGGGACATTTTAGGGCCAATACCTTCGATCACCGTCAGGTCTTCGGGTTCTCCCGCAGGCACTTGGGCCTCAGCGACAGCCTCGGCAGCGATTTCGGCCACTGCTGCCGGGGCTTGCCCGCCGCTGTTGATCACAGGGGCAGGCGCACGCGCGGCGGGGGGCTGTGCCAAGACCTGCTGCTGATGCTGCATTAGGATCTCTTCTGCCAAGGTATCAATGGAAGCCTGCAGCGCTTCCGCACCGCCCACGATGTCCAAGATTTCGCTGGTGATGGCTGCTTGGCGCGCTTTGTTGTACACCAGTGTCAGTGCCTCGACGAGCTGGGCAGCATTATCAGACGCATTACGCATCGCTACCATCCGCGACGAGTGCTCGCTGGCCTGTGCCTCTAGCACCGCCTGGTAGAGCATCAACTCAGTGAAGCGCGGCACGATCTCGTCGAGGATCGCCAGAGGATTCGGCTCATACTCGTAATCCAGCTTGCCAGTCGTCACCTGCGGCACCGACTTGATGTAATCTTCAGTGAGGACATTCTCGTCCAAGTCATGAGGGATCAACGGTAGCCAACCGAATGCTAACGGGCGCTGGGTGAGTGTGTTCACAAAGTCGGTATAGGCGATGAACACGTCATCCACCTGACCGCTCAAGAAGGAGTCGATGGCAAGGCGTGCAACCGGGCTGATGTCGCGGGTGGTTGGCTCGGAAGGCAGCGAAAACTCCGCGATAACATTGGCCCCGGCGCGAACCATCGCGTCACGGCCTTTACGCCCTACTGTCACGACATCGACCGGCTTACCGATGCGCTCCGAGAACTGCTGGGCTACACGGATGACGTTGGTGTTGTAGGCCCCCGCCAGCCCGCGCTCCGAGGTCACCAGGATCATCATCACCCGCTTAATTTCTTCGCGCTCAGTCAGCAGCGGGTGCAGCGGGGTACCCTTTTGCACAGTACTCTGCACGTTGAGCAGAATTTCCCAAGCCTTGTTGGCGTAGGCACGGCTGGCGAGTACCCGCGCCTGCGCACGGCGCACGCGGGATGCCGACACCGCTTCCAATGCACGGGTGATCTGCCCGATGTTCTTGACGCTTCGAATGCGTCGCCTGATCTCGCGTGCTGTCGCCATGCATCAGCTCCAGTTTTCGTTGAACGCGGTCAGTGCCTCTTCCAGACCAGCTTTTACCTCATCACTGAGCGCCTTCTCGGTGTTCATCTTGTCCACGAGATCGCTGTACTGCGCATTCAGTGTTTTGACAAACCCCAGCTGCCAGTCCTTCACGCGGTCCACCGGCACATCATCCATGTAGCCATTGGTACCAGCATAGATCAAGGCAACTTGCTCAGAGAGGGGCAGCGGTTCATATTGCGGCTGCTTCAGCAGTTCCGTCAGGCGCATACCACGATCAAGTTGACGCTGGGTGGACTTGTCCAGGTCAGAGCCGAACTGCGCGAAGGCAGCCAAGGAGCGGAACTGCGCCAAGTCCAAACGCATACCACCCGCTACCTTTTTCATCAACTTGGTCTGCGCATCGCCACCCACGCGGCTCACGCTGATACCTACGTTCAGGGCGGGACGCTGGCCGGAGTAGAAGAGGTCAGCTTCGAGGTAAATTTGGCCGTCGGTGATGGAAATCACGTTAGTGGGCACAAAAGCGGACACGTCGCCCAACAGCGTTTCGATGATAGGCAGGGCCGTCAAGCTGCCACCGCCACGCGCTTCGCTGAGCTGGGCGGCACGTTCCAGCAAACGACTGTGCAGGTAGAACACATCACCTGGATAGGCTTCACGTCCGGGCGGACGACGCATCAGCAGTGATACCTGGCGGTAGGCCCAGGCGTGCTTGGACAGGTCGTCGTAGACCACGAGCGCGTCCTTGCCGTTTTCCATGAACCACTCACCAATGGCACAGCCCGCGTAAGGGGCGATATATTGCATCGCGGCAGCGTCGGAAGCCGAGGCCATCACGATGGTGGTGTATTCCATCGCGCCGTATTCTTCCAAGGTGGCAACCAGGCGCGCCACCTCACCACGGCGTTTACCGATGGCAACATAGATGCAGTACATATCTTGGCCACGCTGATTGATGATGGTATCGATGGCGACGGCAGTCTTGCCCGTCTGGCGGTCGCCGATAATCAGCTCACGCTGGCCGCGCCCGATAGGGATCATCGCGTCAATAGCCATGATACCGGTCTGCACCGGCTGATACACGTTCTGACGCTCCATCACGCCGGGAGCGATACGCTCAACGTTATAGTACTCATCGAAGCTGATGGGGCCTTTGCCATCCAAGGGGTTACCCAGGGCGTCAACCACACGGCCCACCATGCCCATACCAACGGGCACTGAGGCAATACGTCCCAGGGGGCGCACTTCATCGCCCTCTTGGATATTTTCATAGCCCCCCATGATGATGACACCCACGTTATCGTCTTCCAAGTTGAAGGCGATACCATTGGTGCCGTTGCTGAAGCGCACGAGTTCGCTGAAGCGCAGGTTGGGCATGCCGTGCACGCGGGCGATACCGTCACCCACCTCAGCAACATAACCCACCTCTACGGACTCGACCTTGGTCTCAAAACTATTAATCTGCTGCAAAAGCGAATCATACATCGAGTTGCCAGCGATTTCCGCCATGCTTTTCGACTCCTCTTGACTTTTACGCCACTGCTAGACAATGAAAACGGTAACGACGTGAGGACTGGCAAAGTCCGCAGTTACCGATTGCTCCCAACCTTTACACCGGCATCAAATCCGGTTTGTATAAACAAGACAGATTGTAGCCTATGGACAGACGGTTGTCCACGTCTTCACAATATGCGGCTGAATCCTAAGCCAGGGCTAAGTTTTCTGTGCGGGCTATGCCTTATTGAGCGTCTCCCAACTCCGATGCACGACGGAAGGCTGCCCATACCGAGTCGGCGATCACGGTGCGCAGGCCGCCGCGCTCTAGTTCATAAATGGCCGAGGCCGACGTCCCGCCGGGGCTGGTGACTTGATTGCGCAGTTGGGCCGGGTGCAGTGCCGACTCGCTGGCATAAGCCACAGAACCGCGCATGGTTTGCAGCACCAGACGTTCCGCATCTCTGCGTGAAAAGCCCATGTGCACCCCGGCGTCAATCAGCGCTTCCATAAACATGAACACGTAGGCAGGACCAGTCCCACTGAGCGCGGTAGCCATATTTAGGTAACTTTCATCTTCTAGATACAGCGTATCACCCAGTGCCCCCAGCACCGCTTCTGCCTGCTGACGTCGCACAGTATCAACACCAGGTGCAGCCGTCCACACAGTCATGCCCTGTCCAATCTGTCCTGGTGTGTTGGGCATAGCCCGCACTACGCGCGCATTGAGCAGGCCATCGGCAAGAGTACGGCTGGTGACACCCGCCAGAATGCTAAGCACCAAGCCGATTTTGTCCACACGGCCCCGCAGCGGCAGCATGACCTTGTGGATGACCTGTGGTTTGACGGACAGCACCAGCACGTCAGCAGCATCAGCAGCGGTCAGATTGTCAGTTGTGGTAAGGATGCCGTATTGGGCCTTAAGTGCTTCAGCGCGCTCAGCGTGTGGGTCTGCACCGATGATCTGGTCCGGGCCGACCAGCCCCTGCGAGAGCATCCCCTTTATCATCGCCTCGCCCATCACGCCACAGCCAACAAATGCGACTGTCGTGTTTGCAAAGGCCACAGCACCCTCCTTCAGGTTAAAACGCTAGGCTGACATCAAGATTATACCCCACGTTGGCCGCCACACCAGGCATCAACTGCCAGTTACTTGATGCCGCTGCTGATAAAACTCTCGATGAAACGACGTTGAAACAGCATAAACAAAATCACCAACGGCGCGATGACAATCAAGGTCCCAGCCATGAGCTGGCTGTAATTAGCCCCGGTCTCGGAGGTCTGGAAAAGCTGATTGAGGGCCACCGTCAGTGGCCGTACCGACTCGCTGCGCGTGACCGTCAGCGGCCACAGCAGCTCGTTCCAGTGGCTACTCACCGATACTAGCGCAAAGGACAAATAGGTTGGGATGGAAAGCGGCACGTAGACTGTGCGCAAAACCTGAAATAAGTTCGCCCCATCAATGCGTGCGGCTTCTTCCAGCTCAACGGGGATCTCGCGGAAAGTCTGACGCAGCAGTAGGGTACCAAAAGCAGACCCCCAATATGGTGCCATCATCGCCCAGTGCGTATCGAAGATGCCCAGTGCACGGATCGTGGCGAAGTTCTGCACCAGCAGCACGCCGGTGGGAATCATGATCTGAAGCAGTACCACGATCAGCAGAAAGCGGCGGCCAAAGAACTGCATCCGCGCGAAGGCATAACCGGCCATCGTAATCGTGAAAACCTGCACCACCAACACCCCCACCACAAAGATGATCGTGTTCAGATAATGCGTGCCCCATGGCGCGACAGCTAACGCGCTTTCGAAGTTAGCTAGGGTGACGGTACTGCCCACAAAAATACTACCCTGGCTGACTGGTTCACTAGATGGACGCACACTCATCAACACGGTAAAAACCAGTGGCAGCAGCCAGAACAAACCTCCCGCGATAGTCAGACCATTCAGCAGGTGGACGCGCCAGCCTATACCCGGCATCGCAGGAGTCTGTATCGTGTTAGCGCTCATCTTCTTTGCCCCTTCCCTCGAAGAAAAACAGGTTGCTCAGCGTGAAGGCCAGCAGGATCAGCACCAAGATCACAGTCATGGCGTTGACATAGCCCCAGCTTCGACGCTCGCCGATGTTCTGATAGACGAACCACAGCAGCAGGTTGCCGCGGTCCGCAGGCAGGCCCTGCCCCAGTGCGGAAAGCTGCTCCACCGTCTGGAAGCTGAAGGTCAACGACACAATGAGGATGAAGAGTGTCGTGCGGCGCAGCAGTGGCAGTGTCAGCCAGAAGAGCTGCTGCACCGGCCCCGCACCATCCAGGCCTGCCGCCTCATAGATTTCGCGCGGGATATTCTGAAGCGCCGCTAAGTAGAAGAGCATGTAATAGCCGGTCTGCTTCCAGATATTGACCGTAGTCACGGTGAGCAGCACCAGGTTGGGGTCACCAATCCAGTTGGACGTCGGAATGCCGAAAGTGGTGAGAATCGTGTTCACCAAGCCCACGTCATTGGAAAACAAGAAAGCCCAGATACTGGCCGCACCGATCATGGGCAGCAGCGCTGGGTAAAAGAAGCTGAAGCGCCAGAATCCCAGTAGACGAATACTGCGGTTCAGCAGCAGCGCAAACAGCAGCGCCAGCGGCAGCACAAAGGCCAACGAACCAAAGGTGAAAAGCAGCGTATTGCCCAGAATCTGCAAGAAGCGCGACCCCAGATAATGCGAGCTGTCAAACAGATCGGCATAGTTTTCCAAGCCAACGAATTCTGAGGGATCGGTGCGAATGCGTGCCGGGCTGTACAGGCTGTCGCCAACGGTGTTGATCGAAGGCAGTACCGTGAAGACCAACACCAGGATAAGTGTGGGCGCAATCAGCAGGTATGGTGTCAGCAGACGCAGCGCCCGCCGACTGCCAGAGGGATTGACACTGGCAACCCGGCCTTCGGCGCTGGCGGAGCTGCTGTTTGTGGTCATGTCCATAGGATCAAACTTTCTTGTGTCATGGAACGGCCTAGTGGGCGGTCGCTAAAACATGCGGGGGCGCTCGATGAATGAACGCCCCCGCACAAGGTTTAGGGTTCAGCCGATCAAACAGACGGCTTTAGCGGTATTCTTCCAGCAGCGAATCCATCTGCGCCTGGGCTTCAGCCAGTACATCAGCAGCTTCTTCCAGCGGGCGGTCCGTTGAGATGATGATGCTGAGCGAATTGTTGACGATGTTTTGCAGGTCGATGGTGCGGTAGGCGCTAAATTCCTTCACCGCGATCTCAAGCTGGTCACGGGCTACGGCGTACTGCGGGAATTCTTCAGCCAGGGACGCCAGTGGTTCGGTTTCCCAAGCGCTGGCACGGGCCGCGATGTAACCGGTAGTCACGCCCCAGTCTGCCTGGATTTCAGCGGAAGCCAGGTATTCTACCCATTGCCAAGCAGCATCCAGCTCGGCCTCGGTCTTGCTGCCGTTATCGAAGATGTACAGGTTGCCACCGCCAGTCGGAGAGCCGTAGCCAGTGCCGTCCTCACCTGCCGGGCCGGAGGGCAAGAAGCCAACGCCCACTTCGAAGTCGGCGTTTTCCAGGATGCTGGACAGGCTGCCAGTGGTGTGATAGATCATGGCCGCCTGACCACTGGTGAAAGAGGTCGGGGTATCGCCCCAGGCGCTGCCGCCCAGCGGGCCAACACCAAAGCCCCCATCCTCAGCCGGAAGACCCAGCTTAGTGACGAAATCCAGTGCCTGCGAAGAGGCTTCGGTGTCCAGGTAGACCTGAGTAGGGTCTTCGTCCACCAGGGGCTGGCCGTAAGCCGCCGCGAAGCTCTGGAACATCCAAGACGGGAACACACCAGCCACCGGCACCATCAGACCCCAGCGGTCTTCGGTGGTCAGAGCCTGGGCGATTTCCAACAGTTCTGCGTTGTTCTTGGGCGCTTCGGTGTAACCCGCTTCAGCTAACAAATCGACATTGTAAAACAGGAGGGGTGTGCTGCGCTGGAAGGGAATAGACCACAGGCGATCTTCAGCGTAGCTGTTGGTCAGCAGGGTCGGAAAGAAGTCTTCTAGGAAGGCATCGGCGTCTTCCGTGCGGGCAACGTAATCGTCCAGCGGGATGATGTAGCCCTCTTCCACGAAGCTGTAAAGGTCAATTGCCAGCATCACGGCCACATCAACGATGATATTATCCTCACCCGCGTTGATTTCAGTGAGAATGGTGTCACGGGTCTGATTGTAGGAACCCGCGTAGACGGGGTTGATGACGATACCGGGGTTCTCGGCCATGAAAGTGTCAGCATAGCCCTGGATGGTCGCGGCGATGGGGCCGTCGACGGCGGTCGGGTAATAGAAGTCGATGACGATTTCTTCATCCTGAGCCGTGACGCTAAAAGTCATTAAGGTCAGCAGCAGCACCACCAGCAGTTTGCGCATTGAAGCGTTCTCCCTGTCTGAAAAACGGTTATGGGCATATGCCCAATGCATTTCTAACCCGTTTGCGTGAATCGTCATTTAAGTTACTGTTAAGAACATGAAAAGCCCAGTATGCGCTTTTAGTTGGAGCTGTGTCATAATGCAGCGAGTACCCATCGTCAGTACACAAACACCCGCGGAGGTTTCATGCGCCATCCACTGCGTTATCTTGTGTTGATGCTGACTGTATCCGCGCTCATTGCCATGCCGACAGCCGCCCAAAGCGAACCGCCGCTGGTGGGACCGCTCCTGGCAGCCACGGATGCGCAGCAGGACCGCATCTATCTGTACGACTTGGGCAGCGACAGCCTGCGCACCTTGGATGTCGGTGAAGGTTGGGTCAACGTGTGGGGCTTCTCCCCGGATGGCTGTGAACTGCTTTACACCCGCACCCGATCCGATGGCTTAGCCCGCATGTACACGACAAAACTGGACGGCAGCGATAAACGTGAGTGGCTGCGATACGACGTGCTACCCGATTCGCAATGGGGCGTGTGGGAACCACAGTGGTCCCCGGACGGCAAACGGATCGCTTTTACCATGCTGCGTGATAACTTCGAGGGAGAAACAGAGCGTCAATACCATGTTGCATGGGTCAGCGCACCCACAGACGCACCTGAGTTCTACAGTGTCACCGGGCGCGAGCATTCGCCGCAATGGGCACCAGATGGCGCATGGCTGGCGTATATCTCTTATGACCTGCGCCCAGCGGGTACATCCATCAATGCCACGGCTGAACCCACCCCCGATCCACCGACAGCAGAGGCAGCAGCGATCGCGCTGGTCCGCGAGGCCGACCTGTGGGTGGTCAGCACCGACGCAGAAACCAAGTATCGGCTGACCAACTTTGATGTCGGCAGTGCAACCCGGCCACGCTGGAGTCCTGATAGCCAGCTTATCAGCTTTGTCTACTCACCCGGCCCGGCTAATGACACCTTGTGGATCATTGCCAATCAAGCGGGTGCCATTCCCACCCAGCTTAGTTTCACCTGGCATCTCGCCTTAGCGACGACCTGGTTGCCGGACAGTTCGGCCTTAGTGGCCGCGTTGCGGGACTTCCGCGAAGTACCGGAGAACCTGTTGTGGCGTGTCCCGCTGCTGGGAAATGCCGATGAAACGAGCATCCGCTACCTAGACAGCGCAGACCTACGCCATGCGGACTATCCACGTTTTAGTGCGGATGGCCGCCTGTTGGCACTGCGCAGCGCCTATGCTTTGACGGTCGTTGACACCGAAGACGGCAGCATCCTACTGCGTGATGAAGCCCACCCTGGCAACACGCCGCCAGTTTGGTCACCAGTAGGCTTTACCGGTGAAGCGAACTGCACACCGTAAATGAACGGTATTCGTATGACTTTATAGCGCTTTTGGAACAAGTTTTTGCATCATCGGTTAAGGTTCTGTTGTACGATATAACAATGAGCTAACTCATGAGTTAAAGGATGCCCGGTGAGCGACGAAGTACTGCTGAGCGCAGGCCGCCACAACATCAACGAATGCATTGTACTTGCGCAAGAACAGCAGCTCGGCGTTGAGGTGATGGCTTTTGCCTACCCAGATGTGCTGGATGGCGATTGGCGCGGAATGCTAGACATTTACCAGCGCAAACTAGCGCAAGTGCCGGGACGCATCACCCTACACGGTCCTTTCCTGGATATGGTATCCGGCAGCCCGGATGAACGCATCGCCAGCGTTTGCCGCCAACGTTACCACCACGCGATCGACATCAGCGCCGAGTTGGGCGCACGCACCATGGTCGTGCACGCTAACTTCATCGGCACACTGCACAACACCGTGTATCGTGAAGGCTGGCACCAGCGCAGCGTGCGCTTCTGGCGACCCATCGCGGAATATGCTCAGCGGCGCGGGGTGACGATTGCTATGGAAAATATGTGGGAATTCGACCCGACCATCATCAGCGACCTGCTGTCTGAAGTCGATCACCCACATCTCAAGGCCTGTATCGACATCGGCCACGCCCACCTATTTTCCGACGTGGTGTACACGCTCAATGACTGGCTGACCACCTTAGAACCTTGGTTGATCCACAGTCACATGAACAATAATAATGGGCGCGTTGATGTCCATCACGGTTTCAGCTATGCCGATGGCGTGCTCAACTACAATGCTGTACTGCCTATGATCCGCGCGCTGAAGAAGCCGCCACCTATCGTATTGGAGATGGATAACGTGGCTGACATGCGCGCCAGCCTCAGCTATCTGGAGCTGCCAGCCGCTACGCCGGAGGTGCCGCCTTCAGGCACACCGGACTAGCGCTGAGCGACTCAAGGCCGCCACACTGGGGCGTTGTTTTCGAAGTCCAGCGCGGTCACTGGGCGGACATCACTGCCATCCCGCCGCATGATGTAAATCTGCGTTGTGGCACCACGATCTGAAGCAAACAAGATGTATTCCCCGTCGCGGGTCCACACTGGATTATGATCGGTATAGACTGTGTTTGTAAGCTGAGTCAGCTTGCCGCTTGGCAAATCGTACAGAAAGAGGTTATCTGAGTAGGTATCCCGCTCGCCAGCAAAGACGAAGGCCTCTCCATCTGGGGACCATTCCGGGTGCCAGTCTTGAATCACACGAGGCTGATTGGTGGAAAGTGGGCTGCGCGGTGCTAAGGCGGTAGCCGTTGCTTGCAGCGATGGGCTGACCCCGCCGGATGGGTCCGGCGTGCCATACGGCGAAGGCACCGTATCCTCATAAGTGAGCTGGGTAATATCTTCACTTTCCATGTCCATGACATAGATATACAGCTCATATACAGCATTCGTGTCGCCCATGCTGAACAGAGAACGGCGGCCATCTGGCGACCAGCTTAAGAGCACTTCATCACCTTCACGGCGGATCAAAGGGCGAACGCTGGTGCCGTCAGCATTCATCAAAAACAGGTCCCAGTCGCCGCCGACATCGGAATGGAAGGCGATCAAACGCCCATCCGGAGACCAGGCAGCCATGGCATTGCCCTGCGCAAAACTGCCTTGTGCATCATCGCGTGTAAAGGGGCGCATATTATCCGCGGTCAAGCGCTGTACATCGCGTCCATCCGGGGCCATGACGAACAGGTCATAGAAGCGGCTGTCCACGTTGGCACGGTCGGAATGGAACGCGATTTGTGAACCATCAGGTGACCAGGCTGGATAGCGATTATTGCCCAGATCATAAGTCACCCGGTCCACGATACCGCGTTGCAGGTCCAGGACGTAAATGTCCCAGTTCAGGTCTTGGCGTCCCATGAAGGCAATCTCGCCAGTACGGGGCAGCAAACGTCCAATAACCTGCACGCTTAGCAGCAGCAGCAGCACTAGCAGGATACTGCTCGCCAACATACGCAGCGTCCAGCCGCGGAATCCTTGGGGTGACCGTCGTATCATGAGCGCACCTCGGCAGCATCATTCTGTGAGCGCAGGCGGCGGTAGGTCGCCTGAAAGGTTAGCGCGTCGGCGGTATGGAAGGGGCGCGGGGCTTCGACCGCAGCCGTTCCCTGTACCCCGTGATCCACAAAAACCTGCATCAGCGCGCGATAATTCAGGTCTGCTTCGTTCAGCGGTAGGTGTGCCTTCTCACCCTTGGGGCCATAGTCAATGCCGCTGAGATGGAAATGCACCCGCTGCATCGCTGCGTCACCCAGCGCAGCGCGCATCGCATCCAGTGCGGCGCTGAACTCATCGTAGCTGTTGAAAGCCCCATCGAGCTGGCGCGCGTGCAGGTGCGCCCAATCAATACAGGGCAGCACTCCCGGTACATCACGGCTGAGCGCTAGCAGCTCATCCAAGCTGCCGAAGAGCGAAGGCTTGCCCATTGTTTCCGGGCGCAGCGTGACCTCAGTACCCTCTTCACGCAGGATCGCCCATACTTCAGCCAGGCTCTTGACAATATTTTCGTACACCTGCTCCACCGGCTGGTTATGATAGCTGCCAGGATGAAAAACAATGTCAGTGGCACCACAGGCAAAACCACGTCGCGCGGCTGTCAACAGATGCATATGACTGGCTGCCATCTTTTCCGGTGTTTGGCTGTTGAGGTTAATAAAATACGGCGCGTGGATACTCAAGGACACGCCGCGCACTTGAGCAATTTCTTTGATCTGTGCACAGGTTTCATCCCCGACGCGCACCCCGCGTACCCAGGCGATTTCCAGATGATCTAAGCCCAGCTCGCGGATATGCGCCACCGCCGCCGCCGTCCCGGACTTCGGCGTAGTTTGCGGCGCGCTGACCGTGCCAAAACGCAGCCCTTCGCTCAAGATGCGCATCCTCCTTGGCCGCGCAGGCGCGACCCCTTTACTGTGCATTTGCGTATAGATGGTAGATAATACACGACATCAAGTGGTTCTTAACAGGATACGCAGACAATGGCTTCAGGCAATCTCTACTATGGTCCAGAGAGTCGACGTAGTTTTCAGCGCCGCTCATTGGGCCTCGCGCTGTTAGCGATGGTCTTGGTGTTCGTCATGTGGAACGTAGAGGCCTTCGATATTGTGCTTTATCCGTTCCGGCTGTTCGTCACTTATGTGCACGAAGCCGGTCACAGCTTGATGGCCCTACTGACCGGCGGCGAGATCATCGGTTTTACCGTCCGTGCGGATGGCTCCGGCTTGGCAACAACCGCAGGCGGCACGCGCGCGCTGATCTTGCCAGCAGGTTACTTAGGCGCAGCGCTTTTCGGTGGCCTGCTGTTCTACTTGACCAATCGTCTGCAACGAACCCGGGTGCTCTCTGTCGGGCTGGGACTGCTGCTGATGGGGTTCTCGCTGATGTTCGCTCGCCCGGAGCAGAGCGGCCTACCTGTGGCGCTTCTCATCGGTATTGGGTTCGGTGGTGTGTTGATGTTCATGGGATGGCGCTTGAGCCAAAATATTAACCTGCTGGTCTTGAACATGCTGGCACTGCTCACCGGTTTGAACGCCGTGATGGACCTGCTGTACTTGGTGCGCAGTGTGGACACAACAGCAATGGGTACTGCTGGACCAATCCGCAATGACGCGGCAGCTTTTTCCGCCGAGGTTGCGCCGCTGGTGCCGCCGGTAGTTTGGGCAGTCATGTGGGCCATTGCCGCAGTCCTCATCTTGGGCATGTCCCTTTACTACGCGATCCTAAGGCCCATGCTCAGTCGGTTGTTATGATTCCATGTGAGAAGGTGCTGAAAGCAGGTAAGACTGACACGCTGCATAAACTCCAAGTGATACCGAACCATGCCTGTCTGAGCATGGGCATTAAATAAGGAGCAGCCGCATAATGGTAAAAGCACTGTGGAATGGTGTCGTGATCGCTGAAAGCGACAAGACCGAACAAGTCGAAAGCAACCACTACTTCCCGCGCCAGTCAGTCAAGATGGACCTGATGACTCCCACCAGCTACGTCACAACCTGTCCTTGGAAGGGTAAAGCCAGCTACTTCAGCATCAGCGTGGACGGTCAGACCAACGAGAATGCCGCCTGGACCTACGAAGCACCCAAAGACGCAGCTAAGCAAATCACCGGCCACATCGCTTTCTGGAAAGGGGTCCAGGTCGTCGAAGCCTAAGACCACCCATCAACCATTACTGGGCGCGTCGGTTCTCACGAACTGGCGCGCTTTTTTATAGCTTTTTTGCGAGCAGTAAGCGCAACTTTAACACCTCGATGGCGTATTAGCTGTTAGAGACAAACAACCGATGAGGTCAGGCACCATGCATAATCTGCTCACAAGAGCCAAGCACAACTTGCTGCCCGCAATAATCCTGAGCGTGGCCCTGATGAGCGCCGTGCTGCTTGCCAGTCACATCACAACGCGCAATGGAAGCGCCGACGGCCAACGAATCATAGGGCAAATCTGCGGATCGTTTTGCAATCGCCTCGCTATCAATGATGTTGAAGAAACGCAGCAATTCTCGCAGCGGTCGCGCTCGGTTGTGTCATCGGAAACAGATGCCCACCCTTAATCGTATCGTGCTCTACATCCGGTAGAAGTGCCTGAACAGCCGCTGCTGATTCAGTGAGATAAGTATCGCTGCGATCACCACGCAGGATGAGCGTAGGCAGCAAAGCATTTAGACGGGGAATCACGTCCCACATGCCTGTAAAGCCCGTCTGAAAATAGTAGGCTTCCCAGGCGGGTGACCAACGGAGCGTGACCCCTTCAGCATCACCCACCGTGCCGGACTCCACGTAATCCCACAGCACCGCATCAGACCAATCCTCGAAGAGCGTTTTTTGCCGGAAATAGCTGAAAGCGGCCTCGCGCGACTCGAACTGAGCGCGGCGACGCAAAGCCCGCTGCGCCCATGGCAGGCGGTCAAGTTGATCCGCAGCGCGCAGAGAATCCAAACCGGCCAACTGTTCCGGCGTGAGGATAGTCGGGTCCAGCAGCACCAAGGCTCGAAAACGCTGCGGCGCATCAATCACAGCCAACATCGAAGCAATAGCGCCCAAAGAGTGCCCCACCAAGACCACATGCTGGGCATCATGCGCACGCAGCCCGTCTGAGAGGTCCGGTAACACGCTGTAGCGCCAATCGCGATAATCCGTTGGCGGCAGTGAGCCAGACCACAAGGCCCGTGGCAGTAGGCTAAACACGCAATGTGTGCGCGTCAGCAGCGCAAGCAGCGCTCGATACGTACCGGGTGGAAAACCGTTCGCCACTGCCAAATGCAGCAGGGGTCCGGTCCCACCGAAATCCTCACGCGGGTAAGTGTCTGGATTCAACATATGCACAACGCTTTCTGTGTCAGCACAGGTCACAGCGTGCTATAATACCATCCAATGGCAAGTGGCTTATTGTGTGCAGCACCATGCAAAGATACCAGCGTAACCGAAAACCCAACTGGCCTCTGTTGATCCTCATCGGCGCGCTGGCTGGTGCCATTTTCGTCGTGCTGGATAACCCTGACACCTTGTTTGTCGGTAGTGCGACCGATACACCATCCACAGCGCGCGTTGAGACCCTACCCGCCCCAGAGCCTTCGCCGAACAACGCACAAGTTGCTACACCGAACACACCGCCGCCACAGCTCTTGATCCCAGCGGCAGCAGTATCCGCACCAATTATTCCGGTGTTTCTCGATGGTGTGAGCTGGGATGTCAGTCGTTTGGGCAGCAGCATCGGTCATTTGCAGGGCACTGCTTGGTTGGATGAACCCGGTAACATCGTGCTGTCAGGCCATGTAGAGCTTTCGGACGGACGACGCGGCGTCTTCGCGTCGTTGACAACGCTTAAAGCGGGAGATCGTGTTATCGTCCAGTATCAGGGCGAAGAACGTCAATATACCATTAGCAGCATTTATACCGTGCCGCCCGAAGACCTCACGCCTATTTACCCTACCAACGAAGACCAATTGACCCTCATCACCTGTGACGACTACAACTTCCTTTCCGACAGTTATGAGACGCGCACGATTGTCGTAGCGCAGCGAGTGACAAGCTGATGCAGTTTGGCGCGCTGGGCAGACGTTCACGGTGGCGGCGTTGGCTGGACGCAGCGCTGAGTCTGTTTTGGTATATACAACCGCAGGCGGTCATGACTGTCGATGCCGGCCCGGAACGCTGCGTCGTCCAACTCACTGAAGCCTGTCGTCCACGCATTCAAAGCCTGCACTTGCGCGATCTTTACGTCAATGGGCGGCGCTATCAACTCACACGCTTGAAAAGTGGTTTTCGCCTGACGACGAGCAGCCGTGTCATCTGGAACCCCCGCCGCCGATCAAAGACCCTTGCTGTAATGCATGGCAGCTTTTCCGAAAGCCGCTCTGGCAGCACGCAAATCCAACTACGCGCACGGATCAGCCCGCTGCATCTGCTGGATACTTTCATCGTGCCGAGCATCTTAACCTCAATCATCCTCTTCGTGCCCTGGCCTTTGACTATGATCGGTAGCATCATCATCGCGGTTTTTACCCTCTCGTGGGTCACCCATAGAGCTGCTGCTGCTTTAGAGGTCAATGAGATGCTCTTCTTCGTGCACAAGACCTTGGAAGCCCTGGTTCATGCAGAAGCCCCTACACTGCGCGCACAGACACCCGCCGTCATTTATGACAGCCCCAGTTTCACGCAGGAATGGGTGCGTCATATACGTCAGCAGCGCAGCTCATGAGCACCCAAACACCCGCTGCGAGGAATCACAGCGGGTGCAAGAAAAGGATGATGGCAGCAGCGCTTCTGTTTAGATGTCCAGGTTACGGACACGCTTAGCGTGTGTTTGAATAAAGCGGCGGCGCGGTGGCACACTGCTGCCCATCAACATATCAAAGACTTGATCGGCTTCGGCTGCATCCTCGATGTTCACTTGAAGCAGGGTACGTGCTTCAGGGTCCATGGTCGTTTCCCACAACTGATCGGCGTTCATCTCGCCTAGGCCTTTGTAACGCTGCACCCCGACCTTCTCCGGGTTATCGTAAGCCCGCAGTGCCTTCTCCAAAAGCTGCGCGTCGTTAAGGCCAGCCTCACTGTAAACGTATTCCATACGTTTACCGCTCTTCAGGCGATAAATGGGTGGCTGCGCGATGTAGAGGTGCCCTTCCTGGATCAAAGGCAGCATGTGACGGTAGAAAAAGGTCAACAACAGCGTGCGGATGTGACTGCCGTCTACGTCCGCGTCCGTCATGATGATGACGCGCTCATAGCGCAGCCTATCCACCTGGAAATCTTCGCTAATACCGGTCCCCAAGGCAGAGATCAGCGACTTGATCTCGTTGTTATCCAGAATGCGGTCCATACGGGCACGCTCTGTGTTCAGGATTTTACCGCGCAGCGGCAGGATCGCCTGGAAGTGACGGTCGCGACCCTGCTTAGCCGTGCCCCCTGCCGAGTCACCCTCGACGATGTAGATTTCCGCACCAGCGCCATGCTGCGAGCAGTCAGCCAGCTTACCGGGCAGGGTCGTACTTTCCAACAAGCTGGGGCCGCTGCGCACCAGATCGCGTGCTTTGCGGGCGGCTTCACGGGCGCGCTTACTGGTCATACACTTGTCAATAATCTTACGTGCCTCGCGCGGGTTCAGCTCTAGGAATTCTGCGAAAGACTCAGTTACTGCCTGTGACACAGCCCCCTGTACATCCGGGTTCAGCAGCTTGACTTTCGTCTGGCTCTCAAACTGTGGATCAGGATGCTTCACACTCACGATGGCTGTCAGCCCTTCCAGGGTGTCATTGCCGCCGAAGTTAGTATCTTTTTCTTTGAGCAGGCCAGCCTTGCGCGCGTAGCGGTTAATCACGCTGGTCACAGCGGAGCGCAGGCCAGTCAAGTGGGTGCCACCATCGGGGGTGCCGATGGTATTGGCAAAGGCCAGCTCAGTGACGGTCGCGGAGTCGGTGTATTGGAAGGCCACCTCGACGCCGATAGTGTAACGCTCCCCCTTTTCAGTCGTAAACTCTATCTCACGCTCTGCATAGACTGGGTTGTGCAGCGCGCTGCGATTACGGTTGAGATAGCGCACAAAAGACTGCAAGCCGCCCTCAAAATAGTAGGTAATCTCTCGCGGGACGGGCTGCACGCGCTCATCGCGCAGCGTGATCGTCACCTTGCGCGTTACGAAAGCCATCTCACGAAATCGCTGAGACAGCGTAGTGTAGTTGAAATCGTTGCGGTCCATCACGCTGAAGTCCGGCACAAAGGTCTGTGTAGTGCCGGTACCCTCATCCGGCCCCAACGGGCGCACCTTCTCGACAGGGGCACTGGGGATACCGCGCGAATAGCGCTGCTGCCACAGATAGCCGTCCCGATAGACCTGCGACACAAACTCCTGCGAGAGCGCGTTCACCGCGGACACACCCACACCATGCAAACCACCACTGACCTTGTAAGCGCTGCTGTCAAACTTTGCACCTGCACCGATGCGGGTCATCACCAGTTCCAGCGTGGAAATACCTTCTTGTTTGTGCGTCCCAACCGGAATACCCACGCCGTTGTCAGCCACGGAGACGCGGTGATCCGAGTGCAGAGTCACCACGATCCGGTCGCAGCGCCCAGCTAATGCCTCATCAATAGCGTTATCGACGACTTCATAGATCAGATGATGCAGTGCACGCTCATCAGTGCCGCCCACGTACATGCCGGGACGCTTACGCACATGCTCCATCTGGCTGAGTGCCTGCACGTTGCCTTCGGTGTATTCCTGCTGACGTGCCATGTCTCGATCTGACATTCAGTCACACTCCTCATTCAACCCAGCAGGCGTCGATTATTTCGCGCCTGAACGTAGCCAGTAGTCTACATTAGTATAGGGGTATTATAAGCGCATTCATCAACCGGGACAATGCTCAGCTCAAGCTTCAGCCAGGACCCCGCTTAAGCCATTGCAACGCCGCCGCGCTGAGTCCGTCCAGGATACCATGCTGCACGGTACAGTCCGGCAGTGACTCCAGGAAAACAGCCCCATAGTTTTTCCGTGTAATGCGGCTGTCCATCACGACGACGACACCGCGATCCGTTTGGCTGCGGATCAAGCGGCCAAAGCCCTGCCGGAAGCGCAGCACGGCATCTGGCACCGCGTATTCCTCAAAGCCGTTATTATAGGTCTCTGAACGCGCGGAAAACACGGGGTCACTGGGAACAGCAAAGGGCAGCCGCGTGATGATGAGGGCGCTCAGCGAGTCACCGGGTACATCCACCCCTTCCCAAAAACTGCGCGTCCCCAGCAGCACCGCGCGGTCCGTCGTCTTGAAGCCTTCTAGCAGGATTTGGCGGCTGGTGCCATCACTCTGATCGTAGACTGTGATACCGCGTTGTGAGAGGTTCGGCCCGACCGCCTGTGCGGTCTGGCGAAGCTGCGTATAGCTGGTGAAAAGGGCCAGCACCCGGCCCCCTAAACTAATCGCCAGCTCGCTAATGGCCTGTTCCAGGGCACGCTGATAGCCGCGTCGGTCGCTGGGATCGGGCAGATTCGTTGGCAGATACAGCAAAGTCGATTCACGGTAATTGAACGGGGAGCCGACCTCCAACAGCGGGATATCACGCGCGTACAGGCGATCGCGCAGGAAGTCGATATTGTCCCCTGTGCGCAGGGTCGCGCTGGTGAGCACCACCGATTTTTTCGCGTTCCACAGGTACTGCTCCACCAAGGGGCCGATGTGCAGCGGTGCCATGTGGATCGACGCGCGTGGACTGCTTCCTTGCGGCAGCGAAATCCAGTAAATCATGGCGGTATCGGGTTCCAACAAGAAAGTCTTGAGTCGATGGGCCATCTTCTCAAAGAATTCAGCAGCAGACTCGGTGTTCTGCTGAAACTCCTCGAAGTCTTCAATCTCGTATTTTTCTAGCTTATCCAGCCACTTATGCAGCTTTTCCATGGCCTGAGCAATGCCTAACATAAACGCTTCTAAGGGCTGCCAGGCCTTCAGCACCGCATTGAAGTGTTCCGTTTGGCGATGGCTGTCCTGCACACGAAAGTACGTCACATAGTCCGATGAGCGGTTCTTGCGCAGTTCGCGCACAACATTCGCCACGGCTCTAAAGAACTGCTGTAGGTGAGCGCGCATATCGGCGCTGGCTTCGTCTACCACGCCGATAAACTGTTCCAAGCGCATGATATCATTGTCATTTGCCACTGCTTTAACACGCACGTAAAGCTCACAAAGCATTCCTTTTTGCAGTGTGCCCATGTCTGCCAAGCGCCGGAACATCACGGTCTCGTCCACGACAAAGGTCATGCCAGCCGTGATCGCTTCGTCCAGGTGATGCGCTTCGTCGATTACGACATAACCATGAGGAGGCAGTACATTGCCTTCCGTGGCTGCATCGGAGATCAAGAGCGCATGATTCACGATAACCAGGTGCGCGGCTCCAGCTTGGCGGCGCGCCTTGTAGAACGGACAGGCCCCTTCCATATGACCTTCGCAGCGGCTGAGTTGACAACCATCGTCCTCAGCACTAAGGCGCGTCCACACGGCATTTTCGACCGGGCCACGCAGGCTGATTTCGCTGCGATCTCCGTTCAGGCTTTCCCGCAACCACACCAAGATTTTCGCCAGCGTGCGCAATTCATCCAGGGTGGTGGGACGTCGGCGCTGCACGGTCTGTAAGCGGCGCGGGCACAGATAATTGCTGCGCCCTTTGAGTACCACTGCGCTAAAGTGCCCCGATTCGTGCAGTGCTAAAGCCTCTTGCAGCAGCGGAATATCCTTATGGATGAGCTGGTCTTGCAGGTTGATCGTGCCAGTGGACACCACGACATGTACACCATTCTGCGCCGCGAAAAGTGCCGCAGGCAGCAGGTAAGCTAACGACTTACCCGTACCGGTGCCCGCCTCCACGATCAAATGCTGCTCTTCGTTGAAGGCCTCACGCACAGCCTGTGCCATCGTAATCTGCTGCGTGCGCGGCTGATAGCCGGACATCGTGCGCGCTAGAGCACTGTTGTCTCCGAAACACGCTTCTACCTCACGCGCGCTGACGCGGACCACTTCTTTCTCAATGGCCTGACCGTCATCATCCCATGTGACCAGTGACCGTGACGGACGCGCCATCGGCTTAAACATCGGTGCTGGGGCATCCGCTGTCGGCGAGACTCCTTGAGGATGGTGGTTGATTGCTGCCCTGAAAATAGGCAGCGCGTCCCATGGCAGATTACTACTCAGCCGCACGATCTCTTGCAGCAGGTTTAACGGCATATTCAGCATCCGCTGCCAAAGCGCCCAATACAGCAGACCCGCGCCACGCGCATCGTCTAAAGCACGGTGAGCATGTGGCAGCTCAATACCTAACTGAGTGGTTAAACTATTGAGATTGTAGCGCGGTGCCGTAGGCAGCAGAATAGAGGCCAACTCGTAAGTATCAATCGTCTGCGTGTTCTTGAGAATGCCGTGACGCTGCTGCAAAAAGCCGGCTTCCATGCTGGCGTTATGCGCGATCAAAGGGGCCTTACCCACAAAAGCTTCAATCTGAGGCAGCACAGCACTGATAGGCTGCGCGTTGGCGACATCCTGCGCGCGGATGCCAGTAATGTGTGTAATATGATCGGGAATAGGCACTCCCGGATTAACAAAAGCAGCAAACTCGTCTTGAACTTGGCCGTCGCGCATCCGGACCATACCCACTTCGATGATGTGGTGCTGCATGGGGTCTAGGCCAGTCGATTCGAGGTCAATGGCGACGAGTTCACCGTACATGCGCGGCTCCGTTTCTTGAGAATAAGACAGAGGTTAAATATACCACAACCACACTGGCCCCGTCTCACCGATGGGGCCAGCTTAAAGCACTATGTCAATGTGCCTGTGAAATACGCTCTTAGTCCATAGAGTCCAGGCGCTGCTGCCACTTCGCTACCAAACGGTTGTAGACCGCCTCACTGATTTCGCCGTTCATCAGCTTGACATCCAGGTTATCAATCAGTGCCTGGATTTCTTCTCTCGTCTGCGGGTTGGCGGAAGGCTCCTGCGGCGCGCTTGCTGGCGGTTGGTTCTGCTGGTTCTGGTTCATCATCTGCATCATCATCTGCTGCATCATCATCTGCTGCTGCTGCATCTGCTGCTGCATAGCGCTCATATCCGCCCCACCGGGGTTCATAGCCGCGCCCAAGTTTTGGCCCACACCCAGGCCTAGACCGGCAGCCGCCAGGCCACCGCCCATGCCCTCGTTTTGAGCCGCCGCCATACCGATGTCGAGGCGCTTCTGGCGTTCCAGAACCTCAAGCCACACTTCCAACGGCACGATGTCGCGCAGCTCTTCGATGGGCACGTTCACGGGGTCGAAGGGATTGGCCTCAAATGCCTTGATGCGCAAACCCAGAGCATCGAACTTCTCATTGACCGTCGCCAGCAGACCACCTTCGAGCTGTTCCAGCACACCGTTAGCCGCTACCAAATCATCCACGCCGGACTTGAGCAGCAGATCGTTGATCTCGCCCAGCAGCGTGGTCTGAATGCGCAGCTTGATGTCATTCATGCGGGTGATAGGCCGATTGCTGCCGTACTGCTTAAAGAATCGCATGGGATCAGCAATGCTCAGGTCCATGATGCCGTGGGTACGCAGCAGTAGAATTCCCAGACCAGTCGTCACCTTCAGGTAGATGGGTTTCACTGTCCCCCAGGGCACCTGCGGCATGTCGCGCAGATTGACGAAGTACACCTCAGCCGTAAAGGGGGTGCGCCCGCTGGTACCCAAGCCAATCAAGCCTGACAGGATCGGCAGGTTCGCTACGGAAAGCACATGACGGCCCGGCCCGAAAGCGTCCAGCGCTTCACCAGCACGCACGAAGATCGCGGCCTGACTTTCACGCACGATGAGCTGCGATCCCATGCGGAAGTCACCCTGGCCCTGCTGCGGCAGGCGGTAGACCAACTCGTCCTCCGCGACAGCGGTATGCTCAATCACATCGATGATACGGGGCATTAGGTCTTGTCTCCTCTTATCATAACCATACGTGAGTAGATCAATTGCGCTGCGCCTACAGGGTATTGCTCAAGTTCGTCAGGACATCATCGCGCAGCTTGAAGGCTTCATTGGCTTCTTCAGCCAGTACGGACAGATCGTCCAGCGCGGTCTCGAATTTGTCGTCGGTACCGACGGCTTCTTCCAGCGTGTCCAGCGCCGCATTGAACTGGTCCACGTAGCGGATTTGTGCTTCGTCGAAGGCGTAAATGCGCTCCAGGTCTTCGGTGGTCACCTTGACCTGAGCAAACATGCCGTCGTACTTGGGGGCCGCCGTCTTCACACGGTCGCGGTAGGTCTGGATGACCGTCTTCACGTCGCGAGTACGGTCCATGAAGCGCAGGCCGCCGCGATCCAAGACCTTGCGCTCAATGCGGGCAAAGCGGTTGATCACGTCATCTAGTTGGCCCGCGATGAAGTCACGCAGCATCCGGTCGCCAGTGCGGCGAGACTGTTTCTCCTGGTAGCCCTTAAAGCCAGGGATACGTGCGACGATTCGTTCCAAACGCCCCTTCTGTGAGGTAATCTTGTCGTACAGTGTCATTGCTCAGCTCCATTGATGTGCCAATAGTTTATTCACCCTTTCAGCGTATTTGAGAAGACCGCACCGCATCCCCCCAATAATGCGCCTGTTCAGGTGAGAAAATACTCCGTACCGCAAAACTTACAGGCCACCACGCCCTTACCAACGAGTTCAATAGGCGCGCCGCAGTTTTCACAAGTCTTCAGGTCGCGCAGCTTACCCGCATCCGCGGAATACAGCACGCCTTTATCCCAGTTGGCATAGCCGCTGAAGACCTGTAAGCCGACAAGCTGTGCCACCAGGCTCTTCACCGTATCCGAGCTGACCTGAAGCTCCAGGGCCATGTCGCTGACCTGCACCTGCCCACGCGCCTTCAGAATGTCAAGAAGCTGACGCTGCTGTGCCATCACGGACTCAACCTCGGATTCCTGCCCTCCTTTAACATACAGGAAGATGCCCGCACCCACAATCGCCGTCACCATGATGAACGCAATCCCTGCGCCCAGCACCAGCCCCCCCGACTCCAGACCGTCGTTCGTCTGCACCGCCAGAAACAAGCCCGCAATCACTGCGACGCCAAAGCCCACCACTATGAGTCCTATGCCAAACAAGCGCGCCGAATTCATGCGACAATCACTCCCTTACGTGTACCCAATCGATCAACCAAAGCCACGACTGCCGCCGCCGCTGCCACCACCGCCAAAAGACCCACCGCCGCTGAAGCTGCCGCCCCCACTAGACCAACTACCGCTGCTGGACGACTGCGGGCGGCTGTTGAGCGTGCTGGCCGCACTGTTAAGCATTGAGGTTAAGCCATCAGCCAGATCATTGAGGCCCGTTGTCAAGCCACCGGCCATCTCGTTGAGTCCACCGCCAGCCGCAGTGACCACATCGCCACCACCGCCCGGCATCCCCATGGGGACCGGTGCGCCGGACCCACGGCGATAGGTCCGCCCGATATGGCGCGGATAGTACCAGGTCGGGATCGGTACGTACACATCATCTAAGCTTGCGAAGCGCCGAATCCAACTGCGTTGCAAACCAAAAGCCACGGCATAGGGCATATATTGCTCAAAGCGTTCAGCGGCATTTTCCAGCGAGTCATACTGCTGCAAGTTGCTCAGATATTCCTTGAAGGCCAGCCACTTGGCGGCTTCTTCCGCCCCTTTTTGCGTTTTGCGTGGCATGAAGTTACCGGTGACCATCAACGCGCCCCCGGTCACCGCCAAGGACACCGGGATGCAGGCCAGCGCCGGACTCAAGCTGGAAAGCTCCAGAAACACCATAAAGCCCACCGCCACCGACCCGAAAAAGAGCACCGCCCCCAAAGCCGACCAAAGACTCCGCACAGCCTTAGGGTTATCGGCGAAAAAACCCGCGCTGAGCATCTCGGCATAGAGATCATCTTGGAGCTTGGGAATGTGCGTGTAGAATTTGTGCTTCAGCGAGTCTAGCGTGCGCTCATCATATTTGCCGAAAAAACGCCGCAGAAATTCCTTTTCAAAGCTGCGCAGGCCGCTGTCGTCAATCTTGGTGCGCACGAAGGTATACTCACTGCTGCCGCCAAAGCCGAAAAACAGTTCTTTCTTGTCCTCTTCAATCACGACGTGCCCACGGTTTGCTAGGTCAATCAACGTGCTCAGGATGTCGCGCAGCTCGGCATTTTCGTCGATCAAGGTACCCACCAGCGCTGGGGGCAAATCGGAGGGCGGCTCGGACAAAAACTCCGGCACCGGGCCGATCTTTGGATCACGTCCACGCGAATACCACAAGTAGTACACCCCCACCGGCCCCAAGATTATCAACAGCAGGCCCAGCACCAGGAAAAAGACGTTGAGCAGTGGTTGTACACCTTCCTCGAAAGCGCGCTGTGTATCGAAACCTGCCTGCCAAGCCGGGGCAACAGCATCGGGGTTATGCGGAAACTGCACCCGTATCTCGAAAGACTCATTAGCGCCCACGCCTTGTGTAGCCGTGGCAACGACCCGCTCAGCATTTACCTGGATTTGACCCGGCGCACCATAGGTCACAACTGGATCAATGCCCTCGCGTGGGCCATAGCCTTCCGGCAGCAGCACAGTAATCGTACTCTGCTGCACGCTAAAGCCGAACTTATCCTCAGTGACAGCAATCCACCAAAGCTGATCTCCCCCATCGTAAATGCGCAGCGCGCCATTGACCGTGTAACGCAGTTCAAAGCGACGGCTGGCATCCGTTACCGGCGCGGTGAAGTTGTAGCGCACGTTGATCGCACGGCCGGTACCGCTGACACAGTACGTCCCTGCGGAGCCATCACAGCTTGATGTCAATGGTCTGCCGTTCTCATAGACGCTGATGCCTGTAATCGACTCCATATTATCCAGCAGCAGCTCCGCTTGACCAAAGCGAAACGTACCTTGGAAGTAAATGTCGTACTGCTCAGAGACTGTGAAACGATTCGCAGTGACATCGACCTCACTAATTATCACGTCCCAGCGCTGCCAAACGAGTGAGCGGTCTTGCGCATTGACCACGCTGCTCACCAAAAGCAGCAGCAGGACGACCAACAGTCGGTATCGCATACATTGCCTCCATGAAACACGCATTGGTTTTCACAGCCTAATCATAACGCAGGAATGCCACAAGCTACGAGGTCTCTGCATTGCGGTAATAGGCCAGCATCCGAGCAGCATCATCGGCCAGGTGCTCGCGTAAAGATACCGGGGAAAGCACCTCGACCTGTGCCCCCCAGGAGCGTATCCAGGGCAGCAGCTCGCGCCAGTCTGCCACCTGAACGCGCATCAAGTAGCGACCGTCATCTAAACGCTCGATCTGAGAAGGGCGCAGCCCCAGCCGTGACTTGAAGGCGGCAGCAGCATCCGCCGAAAAGACCAAACGCAGCTCTTGAAGATGCGCATCAGAGCTAATGTCTTCCGGTTCAGTGAAGACCCACGCAGCGTTGAGATAGCGATGCCGGTTAAAGTCCGGCGGAATCTCATAGGACGGCATCTTCAGCAGCACAGCACGCTTGATACGCCGCACCTTCAACACACGCACACGCTGCATGCCCAGGTCCTGCCCCACAACGAACAGGTCGCCACTGGGGGAAGGTTCAATAAAATAGGTCGTGAACTCAACAGAACCGCGGCCAGCCCACAGCTTGACAGCGCGGCGGTCCCACCAACCGCGTATCAAAGTCTCCAAAACACTGATGTACGCGCGATCCACCGGGGCACTCCATAACTGCTCCGCCACGCTCAAGGTATGTTTAGAAGGCAGCGCAGGCACAATATCAGCCAGTTTCTTGAGTACAGCGATCAAATGCGGGTTCTGATGATCCTGCTGATAAGCCAACACGCGCAGCGCCACGAAAAGCATCACCACTTCATTGAGGTTCAAGCGCAGGGTAGCCAGGTAGTAATCGCGATTGATGTAAAAGCGTCCGTTCTTTTGGTAGACAGGCACACCAGTATCTCGCAGCACATCCAGATCACGATAGGCGGTACGTCGATCCACACCACAGGCATCCGCAATCTCAACTGCGCGCAGCCCGGCCGGACTGCGAAACAGCATCTGTTCTATGATCGATAGGCGTTCAGTTCGGCTGGACAAGTGTGCGCCCATGATATGCCCTATGGCTACTCAAGTCATAAGTTGTGCACAGTATATCAGTTCTATGAATCTTGTGCTGAGCTGTACACGCGCGCTTATTATCGGCATGAGCACAAAGTGAGAAGAAAACCTGTGTGCTCAGTATCATCGTTAGAATGAATAGGAAAAGGTTCAAGACTAAAATAGTCTATCGGTCACGCATCAACATACGCATAAGCTGAATTTTACCAGGACAAGAACCGTGCACGACTTCATTGGCATTCCACGTCAGTTAGGCCGCTACGAACTACATGAACGTATCGGTAAAGGGGGCATGGCACAGGTCTATCGTGCCACGGACACCACCCTCAGCCGCACGGTTGCTGTGAAGGTCCTGCATGAACACCTGAGCGACGACTCGACTTTCAAAGAACGCTTCGAGCAAGAAGCGAAGTTCGCGGCGAACTTGAGTCACCCCAACATCATCCAGGTGTTTGACTTCGACACAATGCCCTACACGGATGGCACCATTTACTACATGGTGATGCCCTACATCCCAGGGCATACCCTGCGCGAACAACTGGCCCACCATGCAGCACAAGAAAGTCGCATTTCACCGGACAGCGTATATCACATCATACGCAGCCTGACGGAGGCCCTGGGCTATGCACACAAACGCGGCATGGTCCACCGCGACATCAAGCCAGCCAACGTGATGTTTGACGAGGATGGGCGTGTAATCCTCACCGATTTCGGCATCGCGCGCTTGGCCGAAAAAAGCAGCTTAACCCAGGATGGCGTAACGGTGGGCACACCGGCATACATGGCCCCAGAACAGGCTGCGGGTGAAGCCGTTGATGCACGCAGTGACCTTTACGCTCTCGGCGTTATCCTCTACGAGTTGCTCAGTGGCAGCCCGCCATTCGATGATGAAAGCAGCTTGGCCGTCATGATGAAACATCTGAACGAAGCCCCGCCGCCGCTGAGCCACTTCATCGACGCACCAGACCCAGCGGTTGAGGCCGTCGTGATGAAAGCACTGGCAAAACCTCCGGCTGCCCGCTATCAAGACGCTGACGCAATGATCCATGATCTAAAAATCGCTTTCACGGGTGGGGATCGTGCCAGCATGACCACTCAAGACACCTTACAAGCGATCCGTGCGAACCGCGACATCTTCTACACCCCTTACCCGCGTCAAGCACCCACATCATCTGATACGGTGCCCACATCTGCCAATACACTGGTGATGATTACCCGGCAATTGCAAACTATCACGCGCTCCCCACTCGGTATCTTTGCGATTGGATTGACAGTTCTGGGTGTGATGCTGGCCGTGGGGCTGGTACAAAGCATGAACAGCCGTAGCGATCCAGGTGTAGACAGCATGACGGGCGGTGTGGACAGCTTTTATTTCTCAAATGACTTCAACACCGAGGACCCCCTGCGCGAGATGTGGCAAGCCACCGACAGCACAGTGACCCGCGAGTCCTTTACTGATGCAGGAGAGTATCGCTTAGACAATGACATGCCAGGTCGCGCGGTCACCAGCTTGTTCGATCCCAGCTATCAGTATGGAGAGGCTACGATCATCATACAGGGCCGCCTGACAGCCGACAGTGCCACTAGCAGCGCATACGGTATCGTCTTTCGCTACCTGAACGAAGACAATTACCACGTCTTCGCAGTGGATGGAGAAGGTCGCTACAGCATCTGGATTAGGCAGAACGGCGTGTGGCGAGAGCTGCGCGACACAGGTGAAAACTGGACCTCAGATGCACGAATTAACCCCTTAGGTGAAAACAACCGCTTGGCACTGACCTTCGATGGCGATCAACTCATGGGCTTTGTGAACAGCCAGCTCGTAACGAGTGTGCAGGTGGCAAGCTGGCCGATGGGGGCTATTGGCCTTTACCTGGCAACCCCTACGGCTGGCACAGCATCTGTCCTCATTGAGCGCTACGGCGTCAGCAGTGCTGTCCCCTCGATGACGGACTCCATAGATGATCCCATGTTTCCCAACCGATGAGCTAGAGGCTTTAAAAATTATAGCTTTGCCAAACGCTGATAAACAGCGGGATCAAACAGGTCACCGCGACAAAGGCCAAAACCGCCAGCACAATAGTCGGGCCATCCAGCAGACGCGGTGAGTCCTCGTCTGCGAACCGTGGGTCAGGCACGTAAGGGCGGCTGTACCCAGGGTAGACAGGTGCCTGCGGCAGTGGCGTATTCTGCTGACCTGGCTCAGCCGAGGGGATACGCACGGCATAATCCTCGTGCAAAGGGCGCATTGGCCCCACCGGTGGCCGCTGCTGCTGCGATGACGGGGCATGAGGAGCTGCACTCATCCGCTGGGTAGGGGGTGCGGCACTGGGTGGCAAATTGGCGGGTGCGGATGGCGGCACCACATCCGTCTGGCTCTCTGGATGCATTGGCGGTGCCGCAGGCGGCCCCGACTGGGTACCGGGCAATGTGCTGGGACGCTGTGGTCCTACAGCAGGTGCACTCACGGTGCGCTCGCGCCCTTTATCACGATAGTTGATGAGGATGTGCCCCAACTGGTCCGCCATGCGCCAACGCCCAGAAGGCTCTTTGCTCATCGTTTTGTAGACGATACGCGCCAGGTCTTCAGGCACTGCGCCATTAATGCTCTGCACGTTAGGGATTGCCTCGCGGATGTGCGCCTTTGCCAGCTCCTGTTGGTTAGTTCCCAGGAAAGGAAGCTGTCCGGTGAGCATCTCAAACATTACAATACCGATAGAATATACATCGGCGGCAGTCGTAGGCCGTTCCCCGCGCGCCTGTTCAGGTGCGAAGTAATGCGGACTGCCCCACACCACCCGTTCACGCTGTGGGAGGTTGGGCTGCGTGTCCGCAATAATCTGTGCGATGCCAAAGTCTGTCACTTTGACGATCCGGTCGCGCGTGACCAGGATATTTTGCGGCTTAATATCCGCATGAACGATACCAGCACGATGGGCAAAACCGATGCCAGCACAAATCTGAATGGCGTAGTGCAGCGCCAGTTCTACGGGCAGCGGCCCCTGCTGATCGCGGATGATCGCCTTAAGGTCACTGCCATCGACCAGTTCCATAACAATGTAGTGTGTGTCCCCTTGGGGGCTTGGCTCAGAGCCGACATCGTGTACCGTGACGATATTGGGATGAGTGAGGTTGGCAATGCTGCGCGCCTCGTTGATAAAGCGGGCGACGAAGCTCTCATCCGCGCCCAGGCTGCGGCGCAGCACCTTGACGGCAACCGTGCGCCCCAGCGCCTCGTCAATACCACGATACACCACTGCCATACCGCCGGTCGCTTGAATGGACTCCAGCCGGTAGCGCCCCTTCAGAATCACTTCATCAGTCATGATTAAGCCTCGTTTCTGTCGGCGGTCACCACGATTGTACAGCAGATCATGGGCGCGTCAACGGATCAAATAAGCGGCGATATTCACGCATCGCACTACGGTCTGTCAGGCTGGCGATATAATCCCCAATCGTGCGATGCAGACCATCAGTCTCAATGCGCGCCCGATAATTCACGGGCAGTTGGCGCGGCTCTTCAACATAGCTCTTGAACAGCTCACCGATGAAACGTTCCGCGCGTTTGAACATGCGCACAATGGCGGGATGATGATACATGTACTCAAACAAGAAAGCCTTCAGCTCACGGTTGTAGGCTTTTAGTGTTTCGCTGTGCTCCACAACGTTGAAGTCTAAACGCTGGATATCCAACGAAGACTGTGGTGCTAATCGTTCCAGATGCTGCTGTGTGGTGGCTAGTACGTCATCGACCTGCATCCCGATCTGCTCCCGGATGAAGCGGTGACGGTCTACTTCATCCAGCCGATAACCGGACCAACCCAGTCTTCGACACAAATCCTGCCAGATACCCAGGTCTTGAAGCTGCTCCGGTACGATTAAGCCAGCCAGCAGGCCATCGTCCAGATCATGCGCATTGTACGCCAGTTCATCCGCGATGTTGGCGACCTGTGCCTCCAAGCTGCCGTGCAGATCGTAGTCGATGCCAGCTACCGCGTTGAGGTCATATTCCGTCTCATGCTTGGCGATGCCTTCGCGGCATTCATAGCTCAGGTTCAAGCCTACCCAGTTCGGATAGCGCTGCTCCAGCTCCGTCACGACTCGATAGCTCTGCTGGTTATGATTAAAGCCACCGTGCTCATGCATCATGTGATCCAGAATAGCTTCTCCAGCGTGGCCGAAGGGTGGATGTCCCAGGTCATGCGATAAGCAGATCGCTTCTACGAGGTCCTCATTGATTGCCAACGCGCGGGCCATTGTGCGCCCAATCTGAGCAACCTCCAAAGTATGCGTCAATCGCGTGCGATAATAATCACCCGAGTCATTGACGAAAACCTGAGTCTTGTATTCCAAACGACGAAATGCCGCCGAATGCACCACCCGATCCCGATCGCGCTGAAAAGCTGTGCGATACGCCGGCTCTGGTTCATGATGACGACGGCCCCGGCTGTTTTGACTCAAAAGCGCATAGGGCGCCAGCGTTTGCGATTCCAGTGCTTCCAGTTGTGCGCGTGTGCGATAGCCATAAGTCGGTCCCATAAGGCATCCTCACTTCCTCATTGCTGCCATTGTACGCGATGCTGTGTAGAACCGCATGTTCACAGCCTGCCTGCAAGCTGTGATATAATCCCACCCAATATGCAAGAGAAAAGAAACTGAGCCTGGAGGAAAGCGTGGACATTAACCAGCTTGCCCGCATGATCGAATGGCTGGACGAAGAACGGCGGCGCGACAAAGGCACCATTGCCACGCTGGAGGAACGGCTGGCCCAACAGCAAGACGCCATCGACACCCTCCAGCGCCGCCTCAACAGCATCGAATCCGATCAGACCGTCATCCGCAGCGAAATGACACCGATACGCCGTGATGACACGCTGGTGGATCAGATGCGCCAAGAAATGCGCCAGCTCATCGAAAGCGTAGAAGCTAAACGCTTGACGGCGGAGCGCGAAGCTGAGCGCCGGGCTGAACTCAGCCGCGAGAACCTCATACGGCCCGTGCGCGAGCTGGACGAACGGCTGGACAAAATCACCCGGCAGACCAGCGAAATGCCCGTGCTCCAGCAAGACCGCGACCAGATGCGCAGCAGTGTTACCACGCTGCAACAGCGCGTCGAAGACCTGTACAAGAAGCTGGAGGAACCCGACCGCCGCCTAGCCTTCCTCGAAGAACAGCGCCGTCAAGATGCTCGCCGCATCAGTGAACTGGAAACCGAAGTGCCTGACCTGCGCAAGGGCATCGACGCCGTGCGTCCCAAAATTAGTCTGATCGAAGACCTGGCACTGCGCAACGAGCGGCGCATCCAAGAAATCAACACCAGTGACCGTGAGCGTCGCGAACAGATTCAGCAGTTTATTGACCAGCAGACCCTACTGCTTCAGCAGCGCGACCAGCAAATCGATGACATCGTGAAGAAATTCGGCGACCACGAAACCGCTATGGAGCGCAACCTGGAACGCTTCGAAACCTGGGCCGAAGCCTACCGCAGCATGAAAAACATCATCGACGACTTCCAGCGCATCGGCGAACGTCTGGAACGGCGCATCAACGAAGTAGCCGAAATGCAACGCCTCAGCGAAGAACGCTTCCGCCAGGAATGGAACAACTGGCGCGCTGACGATCAAAAACGTTGGAAGCAGTTCACATTGTCTAACGATGAAGTATGGCGCAACCACGACCGCGACTTTGAGCGCTACGTACAGCGTATGGACGACATCGACGGGCGTATCAAGCCGCTGAGCGACAGCATCAGCCGCCTGTGGAAGCTGGAACGCGAACGCGCTGAACTCTACCGAGAACGTTATCAGGCCTTGCTGCTGCAATACGACACCGTACCTGATGTCTCCGATTTGGCGGCCCTCACCACAGACGAGGAGTCCAACGGCAGCAGTAACGGCAGCACCTCACCCTTCGATTAGGCACAGTACACGGCGGCACATGTGATGGCTGTGCCGCCGTGTGTCGCAGCCGAGCGACTACTTCACTTGTTCCACCTCGACGGTTTCCAACTTATCCACGTTCACCCGCTGAATATGCGCACCGAGGGCGGCCAGCTTTTCCTCAACGCGCTCATAACCTCGGTCCACTTGACCGATATTGGCAATACGAGTCTCTCCCTTGGCGACCAATGCCGCCAGCACCAAAGCCATCCCAGCGCGAATGTCAGGGCTGGTGATGTTTGGCAGGCCATGCAGCGCTGTCGGCCCCTGCACCAGAACGCGATGCGGATCACACAAAGTGATACGCGCACCCATCCGGGCCAGTTTATCAGTGAAGAACAAGCGGCTCTCGAACATCCAATCATGAAACATCACCGTGCCCGTACTCTGTGTGGCGACCACCAACGCGATGCTCATCAAGTCAGTAGGAAAGGCCGGCCAAGGCTGCGCTTTGATAACTGGCATACGCTCGCCAATGTCCGGGGCCACCGTCAACGGTTGATGTGCAGGCACCAGCACATCGTCCCCCTCCACCTGCCAATGCACGCCAAGACGTGCAAACACAAGGCCGATCATGTCCAGATAGTGTGGGTCCGCCTGCTGAATGCGTATGTGCCCACCCGTCATGACCGCCGCGCCGATCCAACTGCCAACCTCCATGTAATCTGCCCCAACACGCGCTTCAGTACCGTGCAGCCGCTCCACACCTTGGATCACCAAACGATTGGAGCCAATGCCCGCAATCTGCGCGCCCATCGCGTTGAGCATGTGGCACAGGTTCTGCACATGGGGTTCCCCAGCGGCGTTGTTAATGATCGTCGTGCCGCGGGCAAGCACCGCCGCCATGAGCGTGTTTTCGGTGGCGGTCACGCTCGCTTCGCGCAGCAGGATGCTGGTACCCGTAAGCTGATGGGCGTGCATGGTAAACTGCCCACGCTCAAACTGAACATCAGCCCCGAGCTGCCGCAGCGCCGTGACGTGTGTGTCAAGACGTCGCTCTCCGATTTTGTCACCACCGGGGGTAGGTAGACTCACACGCCCGAATCGCGCCAGCATCGGCCCAGAAAAGACAAAGCTCGTGCGGATTCGCCGCGCTAAAGCGAAGTCCACCGCATCCGGGTCCACTTGATGCGCTTGCACCTGTACAGATCGCAAGTCGAGCCATTCGACAGATGCCCCCAGCCCACGCAGCAGGTCCAACGTAACACGTACATCCACAATGTCCGGCACATTGCGCAGAACTACCGGCTCATCAGTCAACAGACAGGCAGGCAGCATCTTGAGTACCGCGTTCTTGTTACCACCAGGCTGCACGCTGCCATTTAACGGGTGCCCGCCCTCAATCACGAACTGCTGCATCGATGTCCCCCACATGCAACACCACACGGTCGCCTATTTCCACATCTAGACGTTCAGCCGCGCTGCCCTGGTTCATGCTCACCTCTAAGAAGCTGGTGCTGCCTACCAGAGAAAGTAGATGCCCACGTTCCGCTTCGGCATAAGTGCGACGCACCCCGGTGATGGTACCCCCCCCCACCTTGGCTGTCGCGTTCAACGCTGATACCGGGATCGGTTCCGTGTGATCGCCGAAGACAGGTGACAACCGCAGTTTGTCCTGGTCCGACCAGCGCATATGGCCGATACTCGTCACCAGATTGCCGAAGCGGTCAATGTGCGTCACCTCACCAATCAGCTCGCGCCCACTGTAGACCAGCTCGGGGAAAGGCAGGGTCATCAGCTTTTCGATTGGACGACCGAGCTGTGCTAATCCCATGCCAGAGGCCAAAGTCGCCGCCGCCGGGGCGAACACATCGCGGCCATGGAACGTGTTGCTGATCTCGGCATCAGGCTTCATAGCAATCTCTACTGCCTCAACACGCTTAGGCTTCAGCAGATGCATTGCATAGCTCAGCACACCATTATCCGGCGCAACGAAGAAATAATCGCCAGCCTGCACCGCAATGGGGCGGCGAGTGCTGCCCACGCCAGGGTCCACAACCACTAGGAAAACCGTCTGTGCAGGGAAGTAGCGAAAGGCGCTCATCAATGCAAAAGCAGCTTGACGCACGTTCTGTGGCTCAATGCTGTGCGTGATGTCGATGAAGCGCGCACCCGTGCAAATACGACTCATCACCCCTTTCATCACGCCATCATAAATGTCGTCCACCCCAAAATCAGTCAGCAGCGCAATAATCACAAGGTTTTCTCCCTTTTCTCACCGCCGAGTCCCTTCATGCAAGCAATGGTACTCTCCCGTTGCACCTTCCACAAGGACGCAAGACCACGCATAGCGGCATTCGTGACTTGGCGTACATGGGTAATCCGGTTACACTGAATGCGGCCGTATACACACATTCAAGGTGATGAACCCATGATGAACACAGCAGTTCGTTTAGTACTGGGGATGGTCATGCTGCTGAGCCTGTCGGCAGTGGTAGTGGCTCAGGACGATCCCATAATTGACTACACCACACGCTACGAGGGCATTCCATTTGCGCGCACCGACGATGGTGGTTTCGTCCTGGGAGAGGCTGATGCGCCAGTGACCGTTGTCGAGTTTGCTGATTTCCTGTGCCCGCACTGCCAAACCTATCAAGAAGACGCGCACCAGTTCATCGAGACTTACGTTGCAGTCGGCCTCGCCAAGTTCGAGTATCGTCTCTTCCCAGTGGTAGACCCGACCTTCTCGGCATATGGGGCACAGCTTGCCGAATGTGCCGATGAACAGGTGGCCGGGATGTTCTGGCCTGCACACGACCTGCTCTATGATCTAGGTGCGGCCCGCAATATCACATTGGAAACCCCGCAGACCATGGCCGATGTGCTGGGCCTAGACGCTGCCGCGCTGGAGGGCTGCGCAGAATCGGCGGCGCAATACGTAACCGACCTGGAAGTAGGTCAAGCCGTTGGTGTGACCGGCACCCCCGCAAGCCGCGCCCGTCTCGCCAGCGGTGAGCTGGGCTATATCACCCTTGACGGCACGTCCTACGCCCGTGGTGGTGTGCCTTTCAGCTTGCTGGAAACGTTCATGGCAGCTGAAAACTTCAGTGAGTCAGTGCTGCTTCCGGAGTCAATGCTGAGCGACCTGGTTGAAGAACGCGAAGCCTGTGGCGCTGTCGCCGGTTGCTGGGAAGGCTTGATCCCTGGCGAGACCTCCTGGGACAACGTGCTGAATCTCATCGAAGGCAGCGCCCGCTTCACCGACGTGCAGCGCCTTACTCCACAGGACCCGGACAGCACCGTATCCGGCATCGGTTGGATGCCCCTTACCGGCAGCACGGGACGGGCCAATCAGGCGGTTACATTTGATGGGGAAACCCTGGAATACATCCTGTTGAGCGAATTCACCGACTTCACCACAAGTCAGGTCCTGGCCTATCGGGGTGAGCCACAGTTGGCCGTCACAACGATTGCCAACGAACAAGTAGCTCTGGTGGACTTGTTCTACACGGATGATGGCGTGATCGTACAAGTGTACGTTGAAGCAGTAGATGGTGCATACGCTTTTAGTGAAGACAGCTTGGTCATCGGTGCGCAGTATGTCAAGCTCAGCAGCATGGAAGAGCTAGTAGCTGGCAACAGCTTTGCCGATTGGAACGGCTACGAAGCGTTTGAGAATTACGTCCTAGAATAAGAGGCTGGCGGAAGATTTGCGGGGAGGGACTGCATTCCCTCCCCGTTGCTTTCAGCTTCAGGCAATAGCAGTGCGGCGCTTTTGTAGGATCACTGCACCCTTTTCATTGGCAACAACTTGTACCAAATCGCAGTCAAACTCCTCCAGCCAACGCGACACCACAGCGCTGTCCCCGGCGCGACTCACGTCGTCCACAAGGATGTACGCGCCGGGATTGAGCCGATCAAACAGCACCGGCAGTGCTGGATAGCGCGCCAAGTCCTGAATGCGTTCCGGCGGTCCATCGACGATCAAAAAATCAATATCAGTCAGTTGATCGAAGTGTGGTAGGTCATACCATTGCCAGATTTCATCCTCGATCTTGATGTTGTACAGCGGTGCGTGGATGACCTGTGCGTGGCGGTCCAAGCCGTGCAGACGCAAATTCTCGGCTGCAAGTTGCGCAAACTGAGCCTCATGGTCATAAGCCACCACCCGACCGTGGCCTACTTGCGTCAGCGTGTAGGCCGAAATAATGGTAGACACGCCACTTCCTAGTTCCACGACCAGCGATGGATGATGATCCAGGATGAGCTGCACAATTAAGTTGGCAAAGTCAGGCGAGATCACCCACAGGCGCATCGGGGGCATCGGGTGTGCAATGCGCAGTGTTGAGTATAGTGAAAAGCTGGCCTCGATCTGCCGATAATGCTGGAAATTCTCAATCTGTGCCCGGTGATACAGTACTAACATCGTCTGAAGCAGCAGCGCACCCAACAGCAGCAATGCAACCAACAGCCCCCAAATGTTGAAGGCAGCCACGACCGCAGCGCTGAAGAGCGCCCACAGTGTCCACAGGCCCAAGACCCGCCATCGCAGACGAAAATAGGCTGGGTCTTGGCTTTCAATAGGATGTGGTGGCAGGTTATTCATGCGCGCTGACTCATTGCCTCGTTCAGTCGGGATCAGGTTGGTGGCGGCGTTCCAGCTCAGCATTGATTTCATCCAGCGTGAGGTCAACAGCGGCCATAAGCACCAGGGTATGGTAAAACAAATCTGCGAGTTCTGCGATTTGTTCCTCACGCCCTTGGCGCAGTGCAGCAATGACAACTTCCACGGCTTCTTCGCCGACCTTCTGGGCAATCTTCTCATGCCCCTTATCAAGCAGCATGTTGGTGTAACTGCCCGGTTTAGGGTTCATCTGACGGTCACGGATGAGGGCTTCCAGGCGTTTCAGCATGTCACTCATGGGGGTCGTCTTGTCCTGTTATGGGGTGGATGCGAATGCGTGTGTGCACGAACTCAGCATCGGTGTCATAGAAACAGCTTGTGGCTCCAGTATGACAGGCGGGACCGGCGGCATCAACCAGCAGCAGCAGCGTGTCCGCGTCGCAGTCCACGCGCAGTTCGCGCACGCGCTGCACATTGCCCGATGTCGCGCCCTTGTGCCAGATTTCACGGCGGCTGCGGCTCCAGAAAACCGCCTCGCCACATTCAAAGGTCAAGCGCAGCGACTCGCGGTTCATCCAGGCCATCATCAGCACCTGCTTACTGCTGGCCTCCTGGACAATGGCCGGAATGAGACCCTGGTCAGTGTAACATAGGCTATCGATAAAAGCCTGTTGTGCTTGGGGGTCGCTTAGGATCACGATACAGATTCCTCCCAGCCATTCAGCCGCACGGGGATGCCTGCTGCCGCTAGATACTGCTTCAGTTCACCAACACCCAACTCATTGTAGTGAAACAAAGACGCGGCCAGAGCGGCATCGGCATGACCGACAGTCAGTGCCTCGCGAAAATGCTCCTTTGCACCAGCGCCCCCGCTGGCAATGACCGGGATGGATACAGCTTCAGCGATCGCTTGGGTCATCTCAATATCGTAGCCGCGCTTCGTACCGTCACGGTCCATGCTCGTCAGCATGATCTCACCAGCACCACGCTTTTCGACTTCTTTAGCCCAGTCCAGCGCATCCCATTCAGTAGGGACCCGCCCACCGTTGATGTGCACGACCCAACGATCCCCGATACGCTTGGGGTCAATGGCTACGACGATGCACTGACTGCCAAAAGCCCACGCACCCTCACTGATGAGCTGCGGATTACGCACAGCCGCGCTGTTGATTGACACTTTATCAGCACCAGCCAGCAGCGTAGCGCGGATGTCCTCCACGCTGCGAATGCCCCCACCCACACTGAAAGGAATGAAAACCGCATCCGCCACGCGGCGCACCATGTCCAGCGTTGTATTGCGTGCTTCATGCGAAGCGGTAATATCAAGGAAGATCAGCTCATCAGCACCAGCGCGGTCGTAGACAGTCGCCTGTTCTACCGGGTCTCCCGCATCACGTAGATCGACGAAATTGATCCCTTTAACCACCCGTCCGTCTTTGACGTCCAGGCAGGGAATAATACGTTTTGCAAGCATGATGTCAGCCCTCCGAGTTCGCTGCGATTTGCAAGGCATCCCGCAATGTAAAATGCCCCTGGTACAGGGCCATCCCAATGACAGCGCCAGCGACAACACCATTGGCTTTGAGTGCAGTGATCTCGTCGAGTGCCGCCAGCCCTCCGGACGCGATAACTCCCAGACCTGTTTCGCGACCTAGGTGCACAGTGCCGTCAATATCCACACCGCTGAGCTTGCCATCACGGCTGACGTCCGTATAGAGCGCGTGCCGCACACCCTGCGCGGCCATCTGTTGGCCTAGCGACACCGGGCTGGCATCGCTGACGGATTGCCAGCCGTGCGTCGTAATCTTACCGTCGCGGGCGTCCAAAGCCACGCATACGGCATCGGCACCATAATGCTGTACGGCCTCAATTACAACCTGTGGCTGCTGCAACGCCAAGGTACCCAGCACGACACGACTAGCGCCCTGGTCAACGGCGCGCTGAATGTCTTCCGAACGGCGCAGTCCACCACCGAACTGCACCCGCAGTCCGGCCAGTTTAGCAACTGCTTCCAGGATGCGCAGGGAGTCGTTGGCCTGGCTGAAGGCCCCATCCAGGTTGACCATGTGCAGCCATGTCGCACCTTGATCCAGCCATTGTTGGGCCGTCTGCACCGGGTCATCGCTGAAGACGGTCTCTGCGTCGGGGCGGCCTTCTTGTAAGCGCACGACTCGTCCGCCGCGTAAGTCAATGGCTGGGTAGACGATCATGCGCGCGGTGCTCCATCCACTTTCTTCTCCGAAACGCGAAGATAGCGCTCAAGCAGGTCGAGGCCGGTGCGCTGGCTCTTTTCCGGGTGGAACTGCACACCGTAGATATTGCCACGTTGTACTGCGATAGCGAAGTCCTGACCATAATTTGCAGTGGCTGTCAAGTCGTTGGCATCTTTTGGCACACAGTAATAACTGTGCACGAAGTAAGCATAACGCGATTCATCCGCATCAGAAAACAAATCGCTAGGACGGGTGGGCTGCACCCGGTTCCAGCCCATGTGCGGCACCTTGCGACCAGGGCGCTCGTCGAAGCGCGTGACGTGACCGGGCAGAACGCCTAAGCCATCATGTTGACCCATTTCGTCACTGTATTCAAAGAGAAACTGCATCCCTAGGCAGATGCCTAAATAGGGCACGCCATCAGCCAGCATCGCCTTAAGTGGCTTCACCAGGCCCTGTGTGTGAAGCTGCTGCATCCCAGCACCGAAGGCCCCCACACCAGGCAAAATGAGACGGTCTACGCCGCGCAGATCACTTTCTCGCTGCACCACACGTGGTGACTCAAGACCTAAGTGGTTAAGCGCATGCAGTACGCTGCGCAGATTACCTGCGCCATAATCGATGACTCCTAACATGCCTGTTCCTTGCTGAATAGGCCGGACAGAAACAAAAAACCCGTGTCGTCAAGCGATACGGGCGCAATGAGACAAGTGTACAACAGCAACACTAAGCTGGCACGCGCATCCACTGGCTATGGGGTTGATGCGGATGATGTTTCACGCCTACGACTCTTTCACAACGCTTTGTACAACGCTGCGCAGTATAGCCAGGCTGTGGCATGCTGTCAACTCGACCTGTACTCAATGCAGCAGGCTTGAAAGCACCGCGTGCGTCAGGTATGCTGAGCGTAGAATGAGTGCCGCATTCATGCACTTTGGAAGGAACAGGTATGTCACCGACAATCCCACAAGATCGCTTCGTCTCTGAGACAACTTTTCATGTGCGCTATGCCGAAACAGACGCTATGCGCATCGTTCATCACAGCAGCTATATCGTTTATTTTGAAGAAGGGCGCAGCGTCTATACCCGTCAGCGTGGGGAGGATTACGCCAATTTTGAGCGTGGCGGCGTGTTCCTGGCGGTCACAGAAGTCAAATCGCGTTACCTCAAGCCCGCCGTGTATGGTCAACAGATCACGGTGTGCACTTGGCTCGAAAGCGTGCAGAGCCGCGGCTTAGTCTTTGCCTATGCCGTGCTAGATGCAGCCAACCGTGAAGTCCTTGTGACCGGGCAGACCAAACACATTTGCATCAACCGAGAACAGCAAGTCGTGCGCATTCCCGAAGGTTGGCGGCGTTGGGCCGATGATGCTCGAACAGAAAACGCTGGGTGATAGACTGATTAAAGAGCGGTATTCTGATCGCTTATATCGTTGACCTGTATCTAGGGGGTGGATATACTCAATCATAATTAAACCTAAATTAGGTTTCTTGTGAATGGAGCTACCACTCAAATGATTACATACGCAGATCGCCCCTGGACAAAGCATTATGATAAAGGGGTCCCAACCACAATTAACTATCCGCAAACAACATTGCACGATCTGCTGCGCAAAACCGCCAGCCGTGTGCCGAACAGCACTGCCCTCATTACGAGTGCTCGTCTGCCTGTTTTAGGACGTGTTGCAACAAATACCACTTACGCTGAGCTGGAAAGGCTGTCAGATTCCCTGGCTGCTGGCCTAGTAGATATGGGCGTCAAGAAGGGCGATCGTGTCGCTATTATCATGCCCAACAGCGTGGCTTTCGCTATCAGCTTCTATGCAGTGCTGAAGGCTGGCGGCGTTATCGCAGCTACTAACCCGACTTACCCAGCCGACAAGATGGCCTTCCAGATCGATGACTGTGGTGCCGAAGTCGTTCTCACCATGACGATGTTCTATGACATGGTGAAGAAGATTCAGCCGCAGACCAAAGCTAAGACCATCATCGTCACCAACATCAAAGAATACCTGCCCTCCCTAGCCCGTATCCTTTTCACCATTGCGCGTGAGAAAAAAGACGGGCACTTTCTGGAAAACGTTCAACCAGGCGACCATTGGCTGCAAGATGTGCTGAAGAAATACGCGGGACGCAAAGCCAACGTTGAGGTCGGCCCGGAAGACCTATGCCTCTTCCAATATACCGGCGGCACCACCGGCGTAAGCAAAGCAGCGATGTCCACGCATGGCGCGTTGGTAGCGAACGTCTACCAGCAGAACGCCTTCCTGTCCGTAGACGGAGTACCAGGTGAAGAAGAGGTCTACCTGGGCGCAATCCCGATGTTCCACGTCTTTGGATTAGTGTCGGTGCTGAGCATTGCCATCATGTTGGGGTCCAAGATCGCACTAGTGCCCAATGCCCGCGACATTGACGACGTGCTGGATGTGATTGACACCTACAAGCCCACCCTTTTCCATGGGGTACCCGCGCTTTACAACGCAATCAACAATCATCCCAAGGTGAATTCGGGAGAAACCGACCTACACAGCATCCGGGCCTGCATCAGTGGTTCCGCACCGCTGCCGCCCGCCACCAAGAAGGAATTCGAGCGGCTGAGCGGTGCCGTTCTGCTCGAAGGTTTCGGCATGAGCGAAGCCCCCACCGCTACCCACGTAAACCCACTACACGGTGAGAACCGCACCGGCTCCATCGGCCTGCCGCTGCCGGATATGGATATGCGCATCGTCAGCCTGGATGATGGCGAAACCGATGTACCGGTAGGCGAAATCGGCGAACTCGCGATGGCTGGGCCGCAAGTGATGAAGGGGTATCACGGGATGCCGACCGAAACCGCAAATACCCTGCGCGAAAAAGATGGCAAAGTGTGGCTCTTCACCGGGGACATCGCCCAAATGGACGAAGACGGCTACTTCTACATCGTGGACCGCAAGAAGGACATGGCGCTGATCGGCGGCTATAACGTCTACCCCAATGCCATCGAGAAGGTGCTCAAGGAACACCCCGCTGTACTTGAGGTGGGCGTGGCAGCCATCCCACACCCCGAAAAAGCGGGCCAAGAAGCGCTGAAAGCCTGGATCGTGCTGCGCGAAGGCCACACTGTCACCGAAGAAGAGCTGGTCGAACACTGCTCGAAATCACTGGCAGCCTATGAAGTCCCACGCCGCTACGGTTTCATCGATGAACTACCCAAGACCGCGGTCGGCAAAACGCTGCGCCGTGAACTGATCCGCCTAGAACAGGACGGTTAAACCACAACACACGACACAGAATCAGGGCGAGGCACTTACTTTAAGAGGTGCCTCGTTTTTGTTCAGGATAACGGGGGATCCTTCTCACGTTCCAGGTAATAACCACGATAAAAAGCGCGGGCCGGGCCACGGTTCAAATACCACACGACATAGAGCGGCACCAAGACCAACAGCACGACTTGCCCACAAAGCAGTGTGTTGGAGGTCGCTTGAAAGCTGTCCATACCGGCTTGGGGCTGGGATGCGCTGAAGACAATGAGCAGCAAGTTCAACATAGCCAAGGCCACCACCGAGGTGAAGAAAACGAGTCGCATCCATACAGGCCGCCCTCGCCACGCAAAAATCGCCAAGATAAAAAACCCCAAGGCTGGCAGCCCTTCCAGCAGAAGCCGGTCCAAGGTCACCAAGGTGACATCACCCCCGACCAAGAGCGGGGTCATTTCAACCTCATCACCTAGGGACACTGCAACATCTTCTAAGCTCAGGAAACGTGATTCGACGTAAAGGTCAACCCCCAAACGGAATAAAGGCAGCAGCGCGAACAGCCCTGCGCTCAGCAACACGGCCAACGATACCCCCAACGGACGCCCCGGTCGTGCCGCCTCTTCGACTGATGAATCAGACATAAACACTCCTTTCTGCGTGCTGCGCTTGCCGGATACCACGCAGCACATATAATTAATAAGCATCAGATAGAATATTGTTAGCAGCAAGCACTGTATTTCTGGTATACTTACGCAAAGTAACCTGTCCGGCACTCACGAAAGCGGTGGCCGATGAAACTGCACGACATACTCGAAAACACCTACCAAACCTTTCTGGACCAGATGAAGCGTGTGCGCGTGCTCTTGCTGCACCCTGCCAGCCGCTACCGCTCTGTTCTCGTAGCGCGCCTCATCAACACACCAGACATTACCACATTCTACTACGCCATGGGGCCGGATGACATCAACGTCCAGGCTTTCGTTTCCGGCATTACCCACGATTTAGCCACGCAACACCCGACTTTCGGGCGGCATATCAACGCTTTGAGCAGCGCCATCTTTGAAGACTTCAACAAATACATGCCGCTGATCCTTGAGACCTTTGCCAAGGATTTGGCGGAAATCAGCGACGACGACTTTCTACTCATCCTGGATGAATATGACCGCAGCGACAGTGCGGACGATGTGCAGCGCTTTGTGGAAAAGCTGCCAGAGATCATGCCGCCCAACTGCAAGCTCGTCATCAACAGCCGCACCCTACCCCGGTTGCCGTGGATTTCGCTCATTGCGCAAAACCAAGCTGTGCTGATCCAAGATCAGCAGATCATCCGGCGCAGCTTCTACGGTCAACCTAACGCTGAAAACAGCCAGATTGAAGTGTATGCGTTGGGTCCCGATTTCGTCCTGCTGGATCACAAGATCGTGGACAACTGGGAAGGCCATCTGCCGCGCTTATTGTTCTTCTTTGTGCTGGACCGCCCCATGGTCACACGTTCTGACATCTGCCGGGCATTTTGGCCCAGCCTCAGCGCTGAGCAAGCGGTCAACGTCTTTCATGTGACGAAACGCCGCCTCCACAAAGCGATCGGCATGGATATGCTGATACACAAGCAGGGATATTATCGGCTCAATCCCGATTTGGCGATCTACTGTGATGTGCTGGATTTTGTAGAAGCGCTGATGCGTGGCCGTGATGTCACCAACGACTCACGGATACAAGCCTGGCAGCGGGTCATTGACCTTTACCGTGGGCCGTACTTACAAGGCCATAACGACATCTGGATTGAAGAAAGACGGCGGCACTACCGGGCAGGCTACATTGAAGCAATGCAGAACATGGCCTCACACTGGGAGGCGTTGCAACGCCCGGAACAATCCTTGGCATTGATGCAAAAAGCACTGACCGAGGACAGTCTCAACGAATCGCTGCACCGTGAAGTGATGCGCTTATACGCACTGCTAGGCCGCCGCAGCGAGGCCGCCGCCCACTACCAAGACCTGCTGCAAAACCTGATGCAATTAGAGCGTGCACCACATGACGATACGCACGCGCTCTACCAGGACATTATGTCTTAAGCGGCGGACACAGCGCTTCGCCTATGCTTTGATCGGGGCCATCATTACGAAACAGTACACATACACATCACGTCCGCTCTGGCAGACTGGGCAGGATGGACGTGTATGTTTTTGATTTGCAAGGAAAACCGCGTAACCGTATACTAAACACAGGTCAAGTGTTGGGCAACGCTGAGGTACGTCAGATGAAAGCTCTCCTTTCTCAATCCCACACATATCGCTATAACATTTTATATAATATTGGAACAGGGTCTATGGGTGCAGTTTACGGTGCCGATGACCGCCTAACTGATACCACAATCGCGCTCAAGCGCGTCAACCTGGCCCCGAAGCATCTGCGATTCGCATCTCGAAGCGCTGGAACGGACGATGATGCGCTGAAAGTAGCGCTGGCTCGTGAGTTCCGCACCCTAGCCAAACTGAGACACCCCCACATCATCAGCGTGCTGGACTACGGATTTGACACAGACGGTCAGCCCTACTTCACCATGGAATTGCTGCGCGACGCGCAACCTTTAACTGACTACGCATCAAACCAGCACGACTCCGACAAAGCGCAGCTCCTAATACAGGCCTTGTTGGCGTTGGTCTATCTGCACCGTCATGGCATCCTGCACCGCGACCTCAAGCCGCCTAACGTGCTGGTCACGCCTGACGGTCATGTGCGGCTGCTGGACTTCGGCATCGCTGCCGAGGCCGCACAAGCACAGGAAACCGCCGGGACACTGGCCTACATAGCACCGGAAATCCTGCGCGGTCAGCCCAGCACCCCCGCTGCCGACCTCTACGCCATCGGTGTCATGGCTTACGAGCTTTTCGTTGGGCAGCATCCATTCGCGCATTTCAACCCCACTCAGTTCATGACAGCGGTCCTCAACCGCGCCCCCGACCTATCCAGCTTAGCGGCGCGTCCACAGCTAAGCGCACTGCTTGCCCGCTGGTTAGATAAGTCACCGGACAAGCGTCCGGCCAGTGCCCAGGCCACCATCCATGAGCTGTGCGCCGCGCTTAAAATCGAACCACCGACAGAAAGCGCCGTAATCCGCGAGAGCTTTTTACAAGCAGCACAATTCGTTGGGCGTGAAGCAGAGCAGGCCCAGCTCCAAGCGGTGTTACAGGATGTGCAGCAGGGACACGGTGCAGCCTGGTTGATCGGTGGCGAAAGCGGCGTTGGCAAATCACGCCTGGTTGACGAACTACGAACCATCGCCCTGATTAGTGGAATGCAAGTGCTGCGCGGCCAGGCGGTGGATGGCGGCGGCCAACCCTATCAACTATGGCGCGGTGTTTTGCCCAGCCTACTGTTGAGTACGCCCATCAACGACCAAGAGGCGGGCGTGCTGAAACCTATCGTACCGAATATCGCGCGGCTGCTGGACCGCGTGATCCCTGATGCACCTTCACTATCCAACGCAAGTCAACATCAGATGCGTCTGGTGTTCACCATCGTGGACCTCATCAGCCGTGTGGATCGTCCCACACTGCTAATCCTGGAAGATTTACAATGGTCGGTCCGCAGTCTGGAGCCGCTCAAGCACCTGATTCCGATAGCAGCCAACCTCCCCCTGCTCATCATCGGGACCTATCGCGATGACGAATGCCCTGACCTGCCCGAAACGCTGCCCGAAGCGCACACGCTGCACCTTCCACGCTTAAACAGTAGCGAGATTCAGACCCTGGCCACTACCATCATCGGGGAAGCCTGGCAGCGTATCGAAGTCTTGGACCTGCTTGAAAGTGAGAGCGAAGGCAATATCTTCTTCTTGGTGGAGATGCTGCGCGCTTTGGCGGAAAAAACAGGTGCCCTCGAACAGATCGGCACCCAGGCCTTACCGAAGCACATCCTGACCAGCGGCATCACGGCACTGCTTAAACGGCGTCTCGCCCGCATACCCGAGCCACACCGCCTGGCGCTGACAACAGCGGCGGTCATTGGACGCGCCATCGACACAAGGCTGCTTGCCGAACTTCATCCAGCGCTGGACATAAGCGACTGGCTCTATGTCTGTGCCAGGGCTGCCATTCTGGAGTCGGAAGATAAGGCTTGGCGCTTCAGCCATGACAAACTGCGCGAAGTCTTGCTGGATACATTGGATGCCGAGACACGCCGCCATGAACATGCTGCTGTTGCTGCTGCGATAGAGGCGCTTTACGCGGATGAAGCCGGTATCGCCATGACCTTAGCCTCACATTGGCACACCGCTGGAGAGACGGCGAAGGTGGCGCAATACGCACGGACCGCAGCGAAATACGCCCAAAAGCACAGCAGTTTCACGGAATCAGTGTACTTCTGGGAGATGGCATTACATGCCCTGCCAACTGAAGCGACAAACACACTGGAACGCGCAGGTATCCTGTCTGAGCAGGGCTGGGTGATGATACTCATGACAAATTACGCCGAAGGCGAAAAGCGGGTCAACGAAGCCCTACACATTGCAGAAGCTCACGACGACCACCTGCTCATCATTCAATGCCTGATGTACTTGAGCTACAGCGTTGAGCACAGTGGTCGATATGAGGACGCCGTACAGCTCGCAGAGCGTGCACTTGACCTCAAACCGGAGAATCAGGTCACACGGATGACGCTCTACAACACGCTTGCCGGAGCCTACTTACGTCAAGGTGAGCTGAAGTCCGGGCGTGTTTGGATCGAAAGAGCCACCAATCTCGTCAGCGAAGACCGCATCTCTGATCCACGCCTGGCCGCACTGGTTACTTTAGGTTGGTTGCAAATCAACGATGGTGATTTTGCCGGTGCCCGCAACACTTTGAGTGAAGCGGTGCAGATCGGTCAAGCCCTAGGCACCTGGGAAGGTTACGCCTCAGCTCTCATCAACCTGTCAAATGCGCTGATCTACCTGGGCGATTCAGAGGGCGCTTATGCGCACCTCCAGGAAGCTGAAGGTATCTTCCAACGCTTCGGTTCTGATGGTAAACGGGCAGTGGCGTTGTCAATCATGGGCGACATCAGCTTAACGCGCGGTGACACTGAAACCGCCCATGCACAGCAAATGCAGGCACTCACAATGCGCAGGCGGCTGAATGACCGGTGGGGTATGACCTTCAGCTTGATGTCACTGGGCGACATTCAGCGGCGGCAGCGCGCCTATGAGGTCGCCCGTGACCGATACATGGAATCCCTGGAGACCGCCACAGCCATCGGTCTTCACGGCCTGGTCGCAGCGCTTTACGCCCGCCTAGGATTGATGGCACTGGACACGGGTGACCCAAACGCCGCACTGACCTACTTCATAGAGGGGCTGCGCGCAGAAGTAGACGAGTTTTCCAGCCTGTTGATCTATGGGATATCCAATTGGTACTACCAAGCAGAACACTACGAAGAAGCCGCTGAGCTGGCCGGATGGCTGGATGCAAACGCCGCGGTCTCTTTACTACAAGAAGCCATGCAGCCCCTAGCCGTAGACACCATGCCGGGCTTAACCGAAGCCCGCCAGCGTGGTACGGATACACACTACATCGAGCTGCTTCGGCGCATCCGTGCCAGCTTCCCAGAACACTTCCCAGCGAGCAGAGTCGATGCCCAGGGGGATGCGCCATGAAACAAGAGAATGGGGGCACTCTACACGCTGCATTAGCCGCCGCCCAGCAAGAAATCCAACAACTGCGTGCCCAAGTTGAAAGCGCTCGTAGAGATTACCAGGCCATACTGGAAAGCAATGGCGATTCAATCTTTATCGTAAATACAGCACACGATACCATCATTGACGCCAACACACATGCCATCCGACGCCTGGGCTACACGCGCGAAAGTCTCATCGGGCTGCCAATGCAAGACATCGAAGTGCCCACCAATGAACTGGAGGACTCCCTGGCCTGGGAGTCGGAGACCAGCGGCACGCAAGTCTATGAATGCTATCACCGGCATAAAAGCGGTACACTCATCCCGGTGGAAGTCAGCAGCCGCATTATCACACTGGGCAATCACGAGGTACAGCACATCGCAGCGCGCTGTGTGGCTCATCGCAAAGCACGCGACGAAGAACGTGAGCGAATACGAGCACAACTCCACGAAAGCCTCGAACTCTTCGAAACGTTCATCAGCCAGTCCAACGACGGGATCATCATCGTGGACCATGAAGGCCACATTGTGGAGTGGAACAGTGCCGCATCGGGAATCACTGGCCTCCAGACGGAAGACATCCTGGGACGTTCGGTACTGGACGTCATTGACACAGTGCTCAGCCGTAAGGAGACAACCGAGCACATTGAAGGGATGGCATTGCTCTTGCAACACGTACTGATGGGTGGGGATACGCCATGGTTTGGCCGCCCTATCGAGCAGTCCATTCACCATCTGGACGGCACAAAGCGCACCGTGCTGGGCATTGCTTTCCCCGTGGACACATCCACTGGACGCCGCCTAGGCTGCATTATCCGCGATATTACCGCGCGTAAACAAGCACTCGCTCGCGAGTTCGCGCTGGAACTAGAAAAGGAACGCCGCGACCTGCTCAGCAGTTTTATCCAGCACGCTGCGCACGAGTTCCGCACCCCCATGACCACCATTAGTACTAACGCCTATATCATGAGCCGCCTCAGCCAGAACAATCCGGCTATCCACGAGCGCAGCAATCAGATACAGTTACAAATCAAGCGCATGACGCGCCTGTTAGATATCCTGCTGATGATGGTGAAGCTCAATGCCTCAGATACCTCTGAGCGTGCGGCGACTCAGCTTAATACCTTGCTCAATGAAGTATGCCAATCCGTACAAAGCGCATACGGGTTACAGCCGACGCTGCGCCTCGTACAAGCCGAAACGCACCTGACAGTCAACGCCAATGCCGACGATCTGCACGCAGCATTCACCCAAATTTTGGACAACGCCTTCCGATACACGCCAATGGAGGGGACGATTCAAGTCCTGGTAACGTACAAAGCGGACACGGTAGAAGTCAGCATCCAGGACACGGGCACTGGCATCTCAGCCGACGACCTACCCCAGGTCTTTCAGAGCTTCTGGCGGCAGGACAAAGCACATTCAACGCCGGGATTCGGTCTGGGTTTAACCATCGCGCAAACGGTGATACAACAACACGACGGTCACATCCACATAACCAGTGAGGTTGCCCAGGGGACCACCGTAACGGTGCGGCTGCCGCGAGCTTGAGAAGTGCGATGCCATCACCATCAGTGAGGTGCGCATAGGCACCACATGGTTACTGCCTAGGAGGACCGAATGCAAGGCCTGATGTCGTGAAAGGGTAAATGAGCGGATGAAATGTACAGCGGGGAAACATGCTGGACGCCCCCGGCAGGACTCGAACCTGCGACCTGCGGTTTAGAAGACCGTTGCTCTATCCGCTGAGCTACGAGGGCTGGGTACGAATCATTCTAGGGTGCCAGCAGCCTAACGTCAAGGGGGGCGCAGAAGTATTGCGCTCCCCTTAGCAGCCGAGCTAGTCTTCGATAGCCATGCCGAGGTTGGTGAAGGCCGAACGCCCGGCGTAACGAGCGGCGGTACCGAGCTGTTCTTCGATGCGCAGAAGCTGGTTGTATTTGGCGATGCGGTCGGTACGGGCCGGAGCACCGGTCTTGATCTGGCCGGCATTCATTGCCACGGCCAGGTCGGCGATAGTGCTGTCTTCGGTCTCACCACTGCGATGGCTGGTAACGACCGTCCAGCCGTGGCGTTGGCTGAGCTGGGCCGCAGCCAGAGCTTCGGTCAGCGTGCCGATCTGATTCACCTTGAACAAAAGCGAGTTAGCGGCCTTTTCTTTGATCGCACGGCGAACGCGCTCGGAGTTGGTCACCAACAGGTCATCGCCCACGATCTGCACGCGGTCACCGATGCGGGCCATCAAGCGGGTCCAGTTTTCCCAGTCGTTTTCGTCCAGGCCGTCTTCCAGAGAGATGATGGGGTACTTGTCCACCCATTCCGCCCAGAACTCAACCATCTCTTCGCCGGTCAGCTCGCGGCCTTCGATCGCCAGTTCGTACTTGCCGGTTTCTGAGTTGTAAATCTCGGAAACCGCGGGGTCCAGTGCGATGAAGACCTGTTCCCCAGCCTTGTAACCAGCCTTGTCGATGGCTTCCATGATTACGTCCAATGCACCCGCGTTAGACCCCAGGCTGGGCGCAAAGCCACCCTCATCACCAACGGTGGTGGAGTATCCCCGATCATGAAGCAGTTTCTTCAGGGCCTGGTAGATTTCTACGCCCCAGCGCAGTGCCTCTTTGAAGCTGGGCGCGCCAACCGGCATCACCATGAATTCCTGGAAATCGGTACTGTTGGCCGCGTGCTTGCCGCCGTTCATGATGTTCATCATGGGTACGGGCAGCACATGCGCGTGAACACCGCCCAAATACTGGTACAGCGGCAGCCCGGCACTTTCTGCCGAAGCACGTGCCACGGCCATTGACACACCGAGGATGGCATTAGCCCCCAGAATACTCTTTGTAGGGGTGCCGTCCAGCATGAGCATTTCTTCGTCTACAGCGATTTGATCGGCGGCATTGTCACCAATCAGCGCGTTAGACAGTGGACCGTTAACGGCCTGCACCGCCTTCTGCACGCCCTTGCCGCCGTAGCGACGCGCGTCCTGGTCGCGCAGCTCCAGTGCTTCATGTTCACCAGTGGAAGCACCACTGGGCACGATAGCGCGCCCCATAGCACCGTCATCCAGCAGCACTTCAACTTCAATGGTCGGGTTGCCGCGCGAGTCCAGCACTTCGCGAGCATGGATACTTTCAATATAGGCCATAGGATTCTCTCCTGACTTGGTTTATGCCAAATGCAAGGCGCATTTACTATACCGCATCAATGTTAAATCTTATTGGCATTCTATGCTCGTGATATTCGTCACCGATGCCAAGAGGAATGTCAGTGTAGAAGATTCACGGGCTGGGCTATAGTGAACCCAGGGGGAACTTTGCAAACCTCTGTGTTTGTAGTCCCTAGTTGTAAGTAAACAGATTTATTCCCTCCAAAGATACACACTCAGGAGATACGGTATGGACACACCGGTATATAAGACGCTCGACGGCAATGAGGCCGTCGCACGCATCGCCTATAAAGTCAGCGAAGTGGTGGCGATCTATCCCATCACCCCATCGTCCCCAATGGGCGAACACGCAGATGCTTGGGCGGCGGCGGATCAACCGAACCTGTGGGGGACAGTGCCCTCAGTGGTAGAGATGCAGAGCGAAGGCGGCGCTGCGGGTGCTATCCATGGGGCATTGCAAACCGGCGCTTTGACGACAACCTTCACCGCTTCACAGGGCCTGCTGTTGATGCTGCCCAACTACTACAAAATTGCCGGTGAGCTGACCAGTGCCGTCTTCCACATTGCAGCACGCTCCATTGCCGCACAAGCCCTGTCCATTTTTGGCGATCACAGCGACATCATGGCTGCGCGCGCCACGGGTATGGCCCTGCTGGCTTCTAACTCCGTCCAGGAAGCGCACGACATGGCACTGATCGCCCATGCGGCCACGCTGGAAGCACGGGTGCCCTTCCTACACTTCTTCGATGGTTTCCGTACATCACATGAGGTCTCGAAGATCAAGCTGATCCCGGAAAGCGTGATCCGTGCCATGATCGACGACCAACTGGTGCAGGCACACCGGCAGCGTGGGCTGACACCAGAGGTCCCGGTCGTGCGCGGCACAGCGCAAAACCCCGACGTGTTCTTCCAAGCGCGCGAAACAGCCAACCCCTTCTATGCGGCGCTGCCTGGTATTGTCCAAAAGACCATGGACCGTTTCGCAGAACTCACTGGACGGCAGTACTACGCCTTTGAATACCATGGCGCACCGGATGCCGAGCGCGTGATCGTGTTGATGGGTTCCGGCGCTGAAGCGGCCCATGAAACAGTCGATTACCTCAACGCACAGGGGGAAAAGGTCGGTATCGTCAAAGTGCGGCTCTACCGTCCCTTCGACATGGAAGCTTTTGTGCGTGCTATGCCCAACACTGTTAAAGCTATCGCCGTCCTAGATCGCACCAAAGAGCCTGGCAGTCCTGGCGAACCGCTGTATCTGGACTGCGTGAACGCGCTCTACGAAAACCTGCATGAAGGCTGGCAGCCCTTCAAAGGCTTCCCGCGCTTGGTTGGTGGCCGCTATGGTCTGTCCTCCAAGGAATTCAACCCGGCCATGATTACGGGAGTCTTCGATGAGCTGCGTAAGGATCAGCCGAAGAACCACTTCACGATCGGCATCGAAGACGACGTGACGCATACCAGCCTAGACTACGACCCTACGCTTTCCATCGAGCCGGACAGCGTGGTACGCGCCATGTTCTACGGCCTAGGTTCGGACGGCACCGTTGGCGCGAACAAAAACTCGATCAAGATCATCGGCGAGAACACCGACAACTACGCCCAGGGTTACTTCGTCTACGACTCAAAGAAATCCGGCGCAATGACCGTCTCGCACCTGCGCTTCGGTCCGCAACAGATCCGGTCAACGTACCAGCTCACGACAGCCAGCTTTGTCGCCTGTCATCAGACGGTCTTCTTGGAACAGTACGACGTGCTAGAATCGCTGGAGCCAGGCGGGGTATTCCTGCTCAACACACCCTACAGCACTGAGGATGTGTGGCAGTACCTGCCGGAAGGCGTACAGCAGGCCTTGATCGACAAACAGGCGCGCTTCTACATCATCGACGCCTATAAAGTTGCCCGCGACGCGGGGATGCGCAATCGCATTAACACCGTCATGCAAACCTGCTTCTTCAGCATCTCCGGCGTACTGCCCCCTGAGCAAGCCATTGAAGCCATCAAAGACGCTATCCGTAAGACCTACGGCAGCAAGGGTGAGCGCATCGTCCAGATGAACCTGGATGCGGTAGACAGCACCCTGGACAAGCTCTACGAAGTCCCTGTACCGGAGTCCATGCCAGTCAGCCAAATCACCATGCAGCCCGCCGTCACCGCCAATGCGCCGGAGTTTGTGCGCGATGTGCTGGGCACCATGATCGCGCGCAAGGGCGACATGCTGCGTGTGAGTCAACTGCCCGCGGACGGTACCTACCCCAGCGGCACAACACAATATGAAAAGCGCAACCTGGCGTTAGACATTCCTGTGTGGGAGCCGGATATCTGTATCCAGTGTGGCAAATGCGCCATGGTCTGCCCGCATGCCGTGATTCGCATCAAGGCTTATGACAGTGATGTGCTGGCAAGCGCCCCCGAGACCTTCAAGCACACCGCCGCCCGTGACCGCGAATGGTCCGACATGCAGTACACTATCCAAGTCGCGCCAGAAGACTGCACCGCCTGTGGCATCTGTGTGGACGTGTGCCCGGCCAAGGACAAATCCGCTGTAGGGCGCAAGGCATTGAACATGGCTCCACAACCCCCGTTGCGTGAGCCGGAGCGCGAAAACTGGGACTTCTTCCTAAGTATCCCGGAGATGGACCGCCGCACCATCAAAACCAGCAGCCCACGTCAGCAGCAAGTGCAGCAGCCGCTGTTCGAGTTTTCCGGAGCCTGCGCCGGCTGCGGTGAAACTCCGTATGTCAAACTGGCGACCCAGCTCTTCGGTGACCGCATGGTGGTCGCCAACGCCACCGGCTGCTCGTCAATCTACGGCGGCAACCTCCCCACTACCCCCTGGTCGCACAACGAGGAAGGACGCGGCCCCGCCTGGTCCAACTCCCTGTTCGAAGACAACGCCGAGTTCGGTATGGGGATGCGCGTGTCGCTGGATAAGCAAACAGAATATGCCCGTGAGCTTTTAAGCAGCCTCAGTGTGGAACTGGGCGGTGAATTCGTCACAACAATCCTGGAAGCACCGCAGAACGACGAAACCGACCTTTACGAACAACGTGCCCGTGTTGAAGTGCTGAAGGCCAAGCTCCAGGAGATGGACAACGAAACGGCTAAGCGCCTGCTGCCTCTGGCCGACATGCTCGTCAAGAAGAGTGTGTGGATCATCGGTGGGGATGGCTGGGCCTACGACATCGACTTCCATGGTCTGGATCACGTACTTGCCACCGGTCGCGATGTCAACATCCTAGTGCTGGACACCGAGGTTTACTCCAATACCGGCGGTCAGATGTCCAAAGCAACGCCCTTGGCCGCTGTCGCTAAGTTTGCTGCGGGTGGCAAGCGCAGCCGCAAGAAAGACCTGGGCATGATCGCTATGAGTTACGGCGGGGTCTATGTCGCCCAGATTGCCATGGGTGCTAACGACACCCAGGTACTGCGCGCCTTCCTGGAAGCGGAAGCCTACCCCGGTCCCTCATTGATCATCGCCTACAGCCACTGCATCGCGCACGGCATCAACATGACGCTGGGCCTGCAAGACCAAAAGGCTGCGGTTGACTCAGGCCAGTGGATTCTGTATCGCTATAACCCGACCCGCGCCATGATGGGCCAAAACCCACTGACCTTGGACTCGCGTCGGCCCAAACTACCGCTGGAAAAGTACCTGTACATGGAAAACCGCTTTAAGATGCTGACCAAGAGCAACCCAGAAGTCGCGCGCGAGCTGCTAGAAACCGCCCAGGCAGACATCCACGAAAAGTGGGACCTCTACGAGCATCTGGCCGCCCGCAGTTATGACGACAACGGTAATGGTGTGCACTAAGGAGAGGACACATGGACCTATCAACGACTTATCTGGGCCTGAAGCTGCGCACGCCATTGGTGGCTTCAGCCTCCCCGCTGTGGGAAGAGATTGACAACATCAAGAAGGCGGAAGACGCGGGCGCTTCGGCGATAGTGCTCTATTCTCTGTTTGAGGAACAACTCAGACAGGAACAAGAGGAACTACACCATCATCTGACTTACGGCACCGAGAGCTTCGCCGAAGCGCTGTCCTACTTCCCGGACCCCGACGAATACCACATCGGGCCAGAAGGCTACCTGGACCTCATCAAGCGTGCCAAAGAAACAGTAGACATTCCCATCATCGCCAGCTTGAACGGCATGACTCCTGGCGGCTGGACAGACTTTGCATCCATGATGGAACAAGCCGGGGCCGACGCTATTGAACTGAACATCTATTACATCCCAACAGACTTCAACCAGAGCGCTGATGAGGTTGAACAAACCTATGTAGACATCGTGAAGGCAGTGAAGGGAGCAGTCCAGGTACCGGTGGCGGTCAAGCTCAGCCCCTTCTTCAGCAGCATGGGCCACATGGCAACACAGCTCGCTGATGCTGGTGCAGACGGCCTGGTGCTTTTCAACCGCTTCTATCAGCCGGACATTGACCTGGAAGCGCTGGAGGTACGTACTAACGTGCTGCTGAGCACCGCGCAGGCGCTGCGCCTGCCTATGCGCTGGATCGCTATGCTCTACGACAATATTGACGTGGACCTAGCGGCCACCAGCGGCGTGCACCAAGCAGAAGACGCACTTAAACTGCTGATGGTCGGTGCCAACGTCACCATGATGACTTCCGCCCTGCTGCGCCACGGCCTGGACCACATCCGCACGGTAGAGGCGGGCATGGTGCAGTGGCTGCAAGAGCATGAATACGAGTCGGTACAGCAGATGCGCGGCAGCATGAGTTACAAGAAGTCTGGTACCCCGGCTAACTTCGAGCGCGCACAGTACACCCGCGCCATCTCGTCCATCCCAGAAAACCTGTAACCTAGAGGCAAACACAGATTCATGCCGCATCTCAGGGGGTCGCCAAGTGGCGGCTCCCTTATCTGTTCCGTCGCGTCAATATTGGCCTTGACTGATACCAAGTCTCAATATAAACTGTGCGCTATCCATGGATAAGCACTACCCACATACCTGTGTAGACGAGGGAAAAGTCATGAAATTACGCTACAGTCTGTTCGCCATATTCCTACTGCTGCTTCCGTTTAGCGCACTCGCACAAGACGACAACCGGCTTCAGGTCGCGGCCAGCTATACCATCCTGGAAGATGTGGTACGCCAGGTGGCCGGGGACGCCGCCGACGTGATCGGCGTCATTCCGCTGAATGCCAACCCGCACAACTTCATGCCAGCCCCGCGTGACATCGCTGCACTGGCAAATGCCGACGTCGTGTTCATCAACGGTGCCGGTTTTGAAGAGGGTTTGCTGGAAGCCATCGAAAATGCCGGGGCGGACATGACCATCGTCGAGGCCTCTGCCTGTGTAGACATTCTGCCCTTCGGCGCGGCCATGGCACACGATCACGCTGACGAAGATCATGCGGACGAGGATCACGCCGACGAAGATCATGACCACGATCACGCCGATGAAGATCATGACCACGATCACGCCGACGAAGATCATGACCACGATCACGCCGACCACGCCATGGACGACAGCCCCATGGCCCAGACCTGCGCCGCGCACTACGCAGAGATGGCCGCCATCCATGACGCGGGCCATGACCACGACGAAGCGCATGATGAAGACGAGCACACTCACGAGCACGCTGACGAGCACACCCACGAGCATGGCAGTGCTGAACCGCTTGGTCCGCTGTACACGCTGAACTGTGGCGGTCATGCCCATGAAGGCGAAGACCACGCTGACGATGAAGCTCACAGCCACGAAGCGGGGTCCTGCGATATGCACGTCTGGAGCGAGCCGCACAACGTCATGTACTGGACGATGCTCATCCGCGACACACTGATTGAGCTGGACCCGGCCAACGCCGAAACCTATACCGCCAACGCGGCTGTCTATCTGGAAACCCTGGACGCACTGGCCCATGACTTCATCATGCCCGCTGTGGACTCGATCCCGGAAGATCAGCGCGTCCTGCTCACCAACCACATGGTCCAAGGCTATTTTGCTAACCGCTACGGCTTTGAAATCGCTGGCACCGTGCTCCCCAGCCTGAACTCTGTCGGGGAACCGAGCGCCGCCGAAGTCGCCGCCCTGATTGACCTGGTGAATGCGGAAAGTGTCCCGGCCATCTTCGCGGAGACAACTGTAGACTCGTCTATCGCCGAACAGATCGCCAGCGAGACCGGCGCAGGCTTCTACGTGCTGTTCACCGGTTCGCTGAGTGATGCTGATGGCCCTGCCGCGACTTACGTGGACTACACACGCTACAACGTCAGCACCATTGTGACGGCCCTGGGCGGCACCCTGCCCGAATAGCCGCACACGCATTACAATAAGCAGACAAAACGGGCCGGGCAGCATACGCTCGGCCTCAATGAATCCAAAGAGCAGCGAGGTGCAATATGCATCACAATGAACACAATCCCACCGATCTGACCTGTCCAGCACTTTCCGTTATGGAACTGGGCACAGGTTATGCAGGTAATCGCCAGGCCATTGACCGCATCAGCTTCAACGTCTTTCGTGGTGAGCGGCTGGCGGTTGTCGGCCCGAATGGTGCAGGCAAATCAACGCTCTTCAAGGCCATCGTCGGCTTGATGCCCTTTCATCGCGGTGCAATCAGCATCCACGGCGCAAACTGCGCCCACAGCCACGACATGATCGGCTACGTGCCGCAGCACAACGCCATCGACTGGGATTTCCCGGCCACGGTTGAGGATGTGGTGATGATGGGCCGCGTACGTAAGCTCGGCTGGTTCCGGATGCCCCGCCGCCGCGACTGGGAGGCGATCCGTGCGCTGCTGGATCAGGTGGGCATGGCGGACTTCGCTAAACGGCAGATCGGCGCGCTCAGCGGCGGGCAGAAGCGGCGTGTCTTCATCGCACGCGCCTTGGCTCAAGAAACCGATGTGCTGCTGCTCGACGAGCCGTTCAGCGGCGTGGATGTGGCAGCCCAAAGCGAAATCATGGACGTGCTCGATATCCTCAAGGCGATGCAAATCACGGTCATCCTGGCGACACATGACCTGGAGCTGGCCGTCAAGCGCTTTGACAAGATGCTGCTGCTCAAACAGATAGTCATTGCCTATGGCACACCGCAAGAAGTCTTTCAGCCGCAGCACCTCAAGGCGGCTTACGGTGGGCACGTCAGCATTATGCCTGTAGATGAAGACAACAGCGGCACTTTGATCCTAGCTGATGAGCACGGTTGCAATCACGAAATACTGGAAGCCTAGGGACCCATCATGGAAGAAATCGTCGCGTTTTTCGCCGGACCGCTCAATTATCAATTCATGCAGCGCGCACTCTTGGCAGGGCTGATGGTCGGTGCTATCAGCGGTGTCATCGGCAGCTTCGTCGTAGTGCGCAGCATGTCCTTCTTCGGAGATGCGCTGGCCCACAGTGTGCTACCCGGAGTCGCCATTGCCTACATCATCACCGGCGGCGCGACCGGCGTACCACTCTTCATCGGCGGCCTGGTGGCGGGAGTCTCCTCAGCGCTGGGCATCGGCTGGCTCACGCGCGATGAACGCCTCAAGGAAGACACCGCCATCGGTGTCGTGTTCGTCGCCATGTTCGCCCTGGGCATCGCCATCATCAGCAGCGACCCACGCGCTTATGGTCAGGACCTGATGCACATCCTCTTTGGCAACATCCTCGGCATCCGCAGCGAAGACCTACTCATCATGGGACTGAGCGGTGTCTTCGTGATTGGCACGGTGTTCTTATTCTTCAAAGAGCTGATGGTCATCAGCTTCGACATCAGCCTCGCCCGCACGCTGAAGCTCCCGCGCGAGTCGCTGCGAATGCTGCTGTTGGTGCTCATTGCCGTCGCCATCATCGCCAGCTTGCAGATTGTGGGTGTCGCGCTGATGCTGGCAATGCTGCTGGTCCCGGCAGCCACAGCGCAGATCATTACACGGCGGATGCATCACATGATCTTTGCAGCCGCCTTCATTGGCATGCTCAGCAGCGTCATCGGCATTTACTTCTCCTACCACATGAACATCGCTACAGGCCCTTCCATTGTGCTGGTTATGACCAGCTTTTTCCTGATGGCGTTCTTCGGGCGAATGCTGGTTCAGCGGGGTGCCAGCGCATAAAAGCAGCGACTATGTATCAGACAACAGCATCGCAAGGATAGCAGCTGTCAGGTCATCCAGCGCCTCAACCTGGGCGGCGAAAACCCGGCGCTGCTCTCCGATCACAACCAGCGGCACGGCATTCTCCGTATGTTTGCGGGTGTTCAGGTCCTCCATGTTGCCGTGATCGCTGGTGATGACGATCAGCCCAGCCGTATCGTCCCAGGCGGCCAGCAAGCCGCGCATCACGGCGTCAAAGGTTTCCAACAGCGCCACACCTTCCGCCATGCCGCCGCGATGCCCAATAACATCCGTCAGCCAATGGGAAAACAGCGCAAAGTCATAGCGAGTCGCAAGCTGTGCCATGCGCTGCCCAACTTCTTCAGGGGTATAGACGGGCGTATCCGTGTAACCCAGATGTTCGCGCCAGCCCATGCCGGTGAAGTCCTCACTCAATGCATCGCCACTGTACAGATCGCGTTCAGTAAACATCGGCAGACCAGCCGTATGCACCGCGTGCTGAATGCTGGAGCGCAGGGTCTTACCGCGCGCGATATCAGCGTGAAAGCGGGGTGGATAGGCATTAATAAGCGCTGCACGCAGCCTGCCGCGGGTCAACTGTTGAAACAGGTTATCCTGGGCAATGATGGCACGGGTCGCGGCGTCCGGCTTGGGGCCGTAGTGCCGCCCGACACGCTGCGGCACGTTCACACCAGTGAACATCGCGGCCTGGCTGGTGCCACTCTGTGGACGACCAGGCACACCAAGCTGCGCGTCGATAGGCTTAAACAGCGCACGCGAAGATACCTGCACACCAATATCGGCTAACCAGCGATGACCATTAGCAAGCGCATCTAATGTCGGAAGTTGAGCCGCCGCAAAGGGATTCATGTCAGGGTCCGCCACACCCAAACCAACACCATCCAGAAAAATGAAGAGCATCCGCATAGGCTAGTCTCTGGGCACGCTTTGCGACGTAGCACGGATTGGCTGAAGGGAGACCCTATCCGGCAGACTGTGCCCACGATAGACCTCACTACCCTGCGCATCCAGCACCAAAAATTCAGGGGTAAAACTGAAGCCGTAACGCTCACGCAGCTCACGGCCAAGAGGAGAATGAATATTCACACGCAGCACATTGTAGCCGTCATCCAGCTCAGCAATGAACGTATCCACAGCCGGACGGATCACCAAGCAGCCAGTACAGTAATTGCTGAAAAACTCAATAAAGGTCGGCTGTTGGTTTTGAAGGATCACGGCTGCCGCTTCTAGGCTGTTGACGTCGCTGTCGCCTGGCCGAAGAATGAAAAAACTCGTCACGAAAAACAGGCCAATAATGAGCTGCACACGGGCAATATGCTGCCAGCTCTGCCCGATACGCCGCAGAAAGAGCAGCAGCACAATCAGCACAAGCCCGCCAATAAGCGGAAAAGAGAATTGGTTCAGAAATTGACTGGGCATCATTTGATCCACACAGTGGCTGGTGCAGCCGTGCGCCTTTTCCCTCGCGTTACCCAAGCTCAATCAAATATCAGTCGTCACAACAGGCCCGCTGCAATGAGCAGCAAAACGGCTCATCAGACTCTCATAGGGTAAACCTTTATGAGCATCACCGCAAGGTGAGAATCCAAGGGGTGCCTGATGCAGTGCCCGACGATGTGTTATCATGGTCAACTGAGGCGTTTGACTGCGACCTGAGGAAAGGGAACATCGTGCTCACAAGCCAGTTCGACAGCAAGAAGACCAAGATCGTGGCGACGATTGGGCCGTCTTCTTGGGATGAGACCACCATCCGCCAGATGATCCAAAAGGGGCTGAATGTCGCCCGTATCAACTTCTCACACGGTGACCAAGAACAGCACGCGATCACGATAGAAACCGTGCGTCGTGTCGCTGACGAAGAACGGGCCGTCGTTGCTATCCTGGCCGATATTCAAGGCCCCAAGATTCGCGTCGGCAAGATCGAAACGCCGCTGCAATTGGAAAAAGGTGATCACGTCACACTCACCCTGGACAGTGACGCTAACGGTAGTGACAACATCGTCAGCCTGCCCCACCCTGAATTCGTTCGAGACATTAAACGCGGCACCCGACTGCTGTTGGACGATGGCAATCTGGAGTTTGAAGTAGTTGATACCACAGCCAGCACACTAGTGTGTGAAATCATCTTAGGCGGCGTGCTGTCATCACGCAAAGGCGTCATGGCCCCTAATGCCCGCCTCACGCTTTCCGCCATCACAGACAAAGACCGCAGCGACATCGAGTTTGCACTGGGACAGCACGTTGACTACATCGCCATGTCCTTTGTGCGTTCGGTCGAAGACATCCGCGAACTGCGCTGGCTGATACGACATCTGGGCGGTGAAGACGTAGGCATCATCGCGAAGATCGAAAAACACGAAGCCTTGGAAAACATCGAAGAGATCATTGCACAGACCGACGGGATCATGGTGGCACGCGGCGACCTGGGGTTGGAAATCCCCCCGGAAGAAGTCCCTTTCCACCAGAAACGGATCATCCAACTGTGCAACCGATCTAGTAAACCGGTGATTACCGCCACACAGATGCTCAGCTCCATGGTGGACAGCCCCCGCCCGACCCGCGCTGAAGCCAGCGATGTCTACAATGCCATTGTTGATGGCACGGACGCGGTGATGCTCAGCAATGAAACCGCCGCTGGCAAATTTCCAGTTGAGGCGGTCGAAATGATGGCGACGATTGCTGTGATCGCAGAACAGCACATCGCGCGCAAACACAACCCACAATGGGACGTAGAAACCGATCCCTCCGACGAACAAGAAGCCGCCGCAGATGCCATCAGTGAGTCGGTGTATCACATCTCAGAAGCACTGTCGCCGCGTGCCATCGTCACGTCCACGCTGACCGGCTACACAGCCCGCCGCGTGGCACGCGAACGCCCCAGCACACCGATCCTGTGCGTGACGCCGAACATGACCACCTACCATCGGATGGCTGTGGTGTGGGGAGTCGTGCCCCTACTAATCCCAGAATTCCACAGCATCGATGAGATGATCCAGACCGTCGTACAGGCAGCACACAAACACGGCATGGTGCAGCGTGATGATGTCATTATCATTATCGCGGGTGTGCCCTTTGGTGTGGGCGGACAGACCAATTTGTTGAAGATTCACCGCATTGGCGAGGCCAACGAAATCTAAAGATGATGAGTGATGGCGCTAATATCCATCGTCACTAGGATCGGTATCAACGAACTGAAGGGGTTCAGCGGGTGGGGCATCGTCCTGCCCGCTTTCGCTGGTATAGGCTGCCGACCTACGTCGTGCCCGCCGCGCCCGTGCTGACGACGTGACGCTGGCAGATGCTGGCGAGTCGTAGATCAATCCTACGTTGTGGGTATACGCAGCGGGGTCCTCGGTCTGCGCCTGAGGTTGCAGCGTGGCGCATTGCGGGCAAATCGACCAGGGGAGTTCCAGTGTTGCGCCACAGTTCACACAGGCTTTCTTCAAACGGGTGTGACAATGCGGACACACCTGCCAGCCCTCCTGCACCCGCTGCCCACAGCCCGGACAGCTAGGCTTTTCCTCGATCTCTTGCAGCAGGGCTTCTTCTTCCAAAGAGCGCTCATAAGCCTCTGCTAGCGTTTCACGCGGGCGCGTCATCAGATAGATGAAAGCCCCAGGCACGGTCAACAGCGCCACCATCACGGCGACGAGAACCTGAGCCAGAGTATCGCGCGAGCGGGCGCGCATATCCCGATAAGCCCACAAGATCAAAGCGAGCCAGAACGCGGCAAGGATCACACCGCCATAAACGATCAGCACGGTGAACAGGGTGTTGGCGTTTTCCATCACAGACGGTATCCAAGTTCAATGCCATCAAAAGCGCAGCACATGCCAGGCATCATAACAGGCACAGCCCATCCGTGCAAAGCACAGCCCATCAGCGCCCTATCAAAATCGCAATGGCGCGTGCACGCAGGGTATAGCTGTCCTGATTGCGAATGCGGCGCTCTTTACCCGGCTCACGAATGTCATTCGGTGCGGCTGCCGCTGTATCAGCAAAAGCATACCAGCGGCACTTACGCGGTAGAGCAGGCAGCTCAAAGGTGTGATCATCCCAGTGCATATTCATGGCGACATAGATGAAATCGTCGCTTTGTTCGCCAGACAACTGCTGCCCATCCAGCATGAAAGCCAAAGTGCGCACGTAATCGCCCCAATCTGGCCGCCAAGCGTTGACCGTGTGCCAACTGATGTCCGGGTAGCCAGTTCCCATCACATCACGATGCTGAAAATGCGCACGACGTCGCAAAGCAGGGTGTGCCTTACGGAAGGCGATCATGTGCTTAAAGAAACGCAGCAGGTGCACGTTCTTTTCCACGAGGTCCCAATCCAGCCAGTTCAGCGCGTTATCGTGGCAGTAGGTATTGTTGTTGCCGTGTTTAGTGTGCCCAATTTCATCCCCCATGTGGATCATTGGCACCCCCTGGCTGACCATCAGGATCGCTACAGCGTTTTTCATCATCCGCTGACGCAGCGCATTAATAGCGCGATCCTGTGTCGGTCCTTCGGTCCCACAGTTCCAACTGTGGTTATCGTTGGCCCCATCACGATTATCCTCACCGTTTGCCGTGTTATGTTTATCGTTGTATGAAAATAAGTCCATCAAGGTGAAACCATCGTGGCAGGTGATGAAGTTGATCGATGCCCCAGTGGAGCGTGAAGCATACATATCCGGCGACCCTTGGATGCGCTCGGCAATCTCCCAAGCCATGCCGCTGTCCCCTTTGAGGTAGCGGCGGATAGCATCGCGATACTTGCCGTTCCATTCTGCCCAGCGTCCATACGCTGGAAAGGTACCGACCTGATACAAGCCGCCCGCATCCCAGGCTTCGGCGATCAGCTTCACCTTCGCCAGCACTGGATCATAAGCCATCATCTCCAGCAGCGGTGGGTTCGCCAGCGGCGTGCCGAACTGGTCGCGGCCTAAGATAGAGGCCAAATCAAAACGGAAGCCGTCGATATGGTACTCCGAAACCCAGTAGCGCAGGCAGTCCAACACCAGCGAACGCACAACGGGGTTATTGCAATTCATGGTGTTACCGGTGCCGCTGAAATTTAAGTAACGGCCATCAGGAGCCAGCATGTAATAGGTTTTGTTGTCGATACCCCGGAATGAAATCGTCTCGCCCTGTTCGTTGCCTTCGCCCGTGTGGTTGAAGACTACATCCAGGATGACCTCAATACCGGCGCGATGTAGTTCTTTGACTAAGGTCTTGAACTCATCGGCTTGCATGCGCAGGTGCCCAGTAGCGGCGTAACCCGTCTTAGGGGCAAAAAAGCCGACGGTAGAATAGCCCCAGTAGTTCACCAAGCGCTCACCAGTCAGTGGGTTTACACGGTCATATTCGTGTTCGTCGAACTCAAAAACTGGCATCAATTCCACACAGTTGACCCCCAGCGACAACAAATAGGGGATTTTCTCACGAATCGCGGCAAAAGTACCCGGATACTTCACCCCGGCTGAAGGATGTCGGGTAAAGCCACGCACATGCATCTCATAAATCACTAGGTCCTGAATACGAATTTCTGGATGGCGATCACTGCCCCAGTCATAGTCGTCTTGAATCAACTGACCGCGATGCTGGAAGCCCTGCCCGTAATCCACAGGTGCTCCCCAACGTTCACGCCCACTGATGGCTTTGGCGTATGGGTCCAGCACAATGCGGCTGGGATCAAAGTGATGTCCTTGATGCGGGACATACGGCCCCTCGAAACGATAGCCGTATTCGATCTCTTCGACGTTAAGGCCAAAAACGACCATCGCATACACATTGCCGATGATGAATTCATCAGGGACTGGTATTTCCACCAGGGGATCGGGAGCACCACGTTCGAAGAGGACAAGGGTACATCCAGTAGCGTGACGAGAGAACACCGAGAAGTTCACGCCACCAGGGACAAAGGTTGCCCCGTAGGGATAGGGCTTGCCGGCACGGAGCTTGAAGCCCTGATACTCATGTGTGGGATGCAGATCAATGCGACCTGGAAGGACCATAACTGCGCCAGCCTGTACTCATTGGACAATGGTTGAGCAGACGCTGCCCAACCTTCACTCCAGAGTTTAGCTTGCGCGCCGCAGTTGTTCCAGTGCTTGGCTGCGATCGTCGTAAATCGTGAAAAGGTCCAGGAAGCCGGTGATAGACATGATGTCGCGCACGTCCTCAGACAAGCCTGTGAGGGCCAGCGCGCCACTATGCTCGCGCACCTGCCTGTAGAGCAGCAAAAGCATCCTCAGCCCAGCGCTAGACAGATAAGTTACACGGCTCATGTCCAGCAGGACAAAGGGAGTCTTTTCCGCAACGACCAACACTCGTTCTTGTACTTCTGCTGTGGTGGTGGCGTTGAGTTTACCGGAAATCCCGATGACTGCGACGCTGCCATACTCCTCGATGTCGATGCTCATGGTCGTTGTTCTCGTGTCCAGGATATAGAGTTGATCTAACATGGTGACTGCCTACATATTTAATGGATTATACCTCTAGTATACCAGGGACTGAGACCCCGTATGCATTGAGGACTCCGACTCTCAAATAACTCTTAGATTACAGCGGTAAACGCTTAACGACTCGTTGAGAGTAGATAAGTCAGTCAGCAACTTCTTCTACCGCTAGTACATAATCACCTGCAAAACGATCCCCTTGCGTTGAGACTTCAACGATTAGGGCCTCACCAACAGCTAATGTCAGACCGCGCAGTGCAGCATCCAGTTCTTCGGCGTCGTCCATACTGCTCGACGAAATGAACGCGCCATTAGAGGCATTGAACACTGCCAAGGTTAACGGCACATCATCAGCATTATTTTCCAATAGAATGTCTACGCTTGTCGCGTTGGGACTGCTGAGGAAATAGTAAACGCGGGTGTTCGCCTCGATGCGATCACTAATACGGCTGCCCACGCTGATGCTGCCGCCCTCAACAAACTCAATCTGGGTGCGTTCATCCAGATAAGCGACTGCCGTCTCCAGCACTGGGTCGCCGTCGGCAAACAACGTTTCTTCAGTTACGGGCACACGCAGGGTTGGTGCAACACCGATACCTTCGATGTGAATCTCGCCATTCACGTTCACTGAGCGCCCAGCGGTGAAGCGTACCGTGACCCCTTCCGGCATGTTGAAATCATCGACACTGCCGCCTAACCCAGCTGTAGGATACTGTCCGATGATCTGCGCACGGTCTTGCAGGGTCATATTGTAAGAAAAGCGCTCGCAGGCACTGGCACAGTCTGGGCCAACCAGCACCGCCACCGGGCCATCATAGCGCAGCTCCGGTTCTGGCAGATACATGCGCAAGTCGAAGTCCGGGTCGAAGAAGAAATCATCAATTTCTTCGTTGTACGCGCCGCGCTTGCCCACTACCAGCGGCTCATTGAAAAAGTACGCGCTCATCTGATCCGCCAGGAAGCCGCTGCCGCCCCCGTTGTAGCGCATGTCGATAATAAGGCCGCGCAGGTTTTCTTGTTGCAGCTCACGGATCATACGTTCCCAGAGCTGGATCGTCAGCGCATCATTGTCGAAAAACGTCGTGATAGAGGCGTAGAGAAAACCGCTTTCAAGTTGACGGTATTCTACGGGCAGGTCAAAGCGTGTGCTGTCGTCATTCGGGTCGAACACGAAGCTCTGGAATTCGAAAAGCGTGCGGATACTGCGAGTCACTTCTGTGCCTGTTGTGTCAATGAAGCGCACATCCACACTCTGGACATCCGGGCCAAAGCGCGTGGCATAACGAAGCTGTGCCAAGCGACGGTTATGCGGCGTGCTGGTTGTCTGTGCCCAGGTATCAGTACGGCTGATGTGATCGCTGATGGTGCGCCCATTGATCGCGGTGATCTGTGTGCCAACACTGATGCCCGCGCGCTGTGCCGGGCTGTCCGGGGCAACAAACACCACAAAGACCTCACCGCTGTCCGTCTCACGGATGGCGAAGCCTAGGCTGTTGGGGTACACGTCCTGCAAGGACCCGAACTGGCTCAGTGGGCTGACGGCTACATGCCCATCGGGGATCGACCACAGCAGCTCAGAGAGCGTAGCTAGGTAAAGCTCGGCGTCATTTTCTGCATCTGCTTCTTCAAAGAAGGTGCGATACTTCAGCGCCAGGCTGTCCCAGTCAATGCCTTTGTATTCGGTAAAGGCATACTCTTTCTTGAGCTTGTCGATCATCGAGTCAAAGGCATCGGTGTAGCTCAAGTCGGAAAAATCGACCAAGGCCGCCACTTCCGGCTCGTAAAGGTTCAGTACGGGGCGGCGCGAGCGGTCAAATGTGAAGGGATCGCTGTCCATGTCCACGAGGGTATAGCCCTGTGGCAGGCGCAACACCGGGTCATCCTCGGTGAAGAGCAGACCATCGGCACCGAATCCAGACGGGAAACCCTGCGCATCATCCGGCGCGTAAACGATCAACTGCCCGCCTACAATCTCGCGCAAGGTATCAGGGTTGCTGCTGGTGCGGGTGGACGCATAGGCAGTAGACCATCCCCCACCTTGCTGATCGCGTTCCTCCAGAAAGGGATCGCCCCAGACGTTGTTCCAATAAGCCACAGCAAACACCATAACGCCCGCATCCACCTCAGCATCGTTGTCCACGTCACGCAGCGTCCCCTGCGGCTCCAGGGGCAGCGCCAAGCTGTAACTCACTGGGGAACGGAAAAAGTCTGACGTGAACTGACCCAGAGTCTGAGATTCAGGTGGAAACAAGAAATCTTTGTCGCGGTCCACAAAACCGGCTTGATCCTCCAAGATGATCAGAGGATAGGCCACACCCGACGTGAAGAAGGGATTGGTGTAGCTCAGTTGGCCGGTAATGACCACAGCCCCACCCTCATCGTTAACGATAGGTGCGGGGGAAAGATCATCGGATTGTGCAGCAGCGGTATGAACGACAAAGAGAAAGAACAGAGCGCTTGTGAGACTCAGGAATCGCGGCATCAATGACTTGCTTATCTACTTACCCTCAATAAGTATATTATGCCGCATTTTGTGCTATTTGGGTATCGATTTTACAAAATTGGTGTGTGCACTCATAATGGGGCATAGATCAATCACAGCCCAGCGAGGGAGTAGGTTATATGAGCTGCCAGGTGAGTATTCGCGGCATCCCGCACATTCCATCCGTGACCGAAATCAACGCACGCAGTGGACCGGGCACCCAACACCCAATTGTCTTCAGGGCACCTGTTGGCGCAGTCGCCTCAACCCTTCACACCATCGAGAGCGACGTTGACGAAAAAGGCCTAGACGGAAAAACCTACTTGTGGTTCCAACTCAGCTTTGAGGGCTTGGGGAAAGCCTGGGTCCGTGATGACCTGCTCAACCTTCAAGGGGACTGTACGATCTGGGGTTATGACAGCTACACTGAGCCAGCCTTCGCGTTTGCACTTACCCGACGCACAGCCGAAGCCGCCGACACCCCTACTGACCCACAACCAGAAGTCCGGGCCGTTGAACCACCTCCCGCTCAGCCCATCATCGTGGAAGACCACACGCCACCACCAGTGGACGACCTAGAACGTGTGCGTCGTGCGGCCTTTGCGGTGACGGCTGCCTTTGAAGGGCACGGCTACAGTGCCTATCAGAACTACGACGCCGGCGTCATCAGCTATGGGCGTTTCCAATTCACACTAGACGCCGGCACCTTGAACACAGTCGTCACCCGTTACTTGCAGCAGAGCCGCACCCCGACCGCACAGGCCCTGGAACGCTTCCAACGGCCTATCCAAGCGCGTGACCACAGCCTGCGCAACAACCAGGAAGTACGCCGCCTGTTGATCGCCGCAGCGGATGAAGACGTCATGAAACGGATACAGAACGCCATCGCCCAGGAAAGTTACTGGAACCGGATGCTGGAAATCAGTGCCCGCCCACGTGGTATCCAGAGTCCATTGGGACTGGCGCTGCTTTTTGACATCGCGATCAACTTCGGCGTAATGAACGCGCTGCTGGGCCTGGCCGAGGATGAACTCGGTGTGCCGCGTAAGAGCCGTGTCGGGGATAATGGGGTCACGGAAAAGCAGTTCATTGCCCAGGTAGCAGACCGCCGTAAGCGCGGCCATTACGCCCAGGCGGAGCGCGACAACCTGCCCGGCCTCAAGGTGCGTGGCGACTTCTGGGTCAATCTGGCACAGCAGGGTGACTGGGGTTTCCAGGGGGACGCTGCTGGTAACGTCGTCGTGAATGGACGTGCCGTGCAAGTGCAAAATCCCACTGAGTTCTAGGCCAAGACACGATGACAGACACGCAGCACGATGAAGACCGCATTCCGGTTGTCGTGATCGGGGCGGGATTAGCGGGACTTTCCGCTGCCGTACACCTCGCCAACGGCGGCGTGCCCCCGCTAGTACTCGAAGCCGACTCGCGTTGGCCGGGGGGACGACTCAGTGCCGGGGACCCGGACACTTTCACTTTCGCCGGTCAGAACTGGGCCTTCACGCCTGAACAAGGGATGCACGCTTTATGGGGCGGCTATGTCAACATGAAGGCGATGATCGCGCGCTTCACGGATACACAGCTGCGCCCTTCCCGCGGCGAAGAGTGGATTAACCGGTGGGGGCGCGAAGTCAGGCGTGTGGAAGCCGGTAACGCAGTCCGTAGTGCGTTCATCCCGGCCCCATTCCATTATTGGCAGCTACTGTTTCATCGGCGCTTCTGGGGCACCATTAACCCTTTCGATTTTCTGTCGCTGCCCGGCTTTCTCAGCAGCATTCTGTGGACCACTGGCTTTGATCCGCTTAAGGAACAGGTCCCCCTTGATGGTCTGATGATGCAAGAGTACTTCCGCGGCTGGACCCCCAATCTGCGCGCTACCCTGACCGGTGTCGGCGTGAACATGCTCGCGGCGCATCCCGACGACATCGATGCTGCCTCCTTCATCGCTGCCATGCGCTTCTACACCATGCTGCGTCGTGACTCCTGGCATATGGCTTACATGCCAGACAACGCCAACAACGCGCTGATTCAGCCGCTGATACGATCTATCACAGATCATGATGGCATGTTCATGGAGGGCGTCACTGCGCAGTGTCTTCGGCGTGATGGCAACGGCTGGCGGTTGGTTGTGCAAGATGAGCGGCGCGGCGGATCGCGCAGCGTCTCAGCCGAGCGCATCATCCTTGCTGTGGACAGCCTAGCCGCTGAGCGTCTGCTCACAGCAGGGGCAGATACCGCGCAATCCGCCGCTGGGATTCGCTTTCACCGTGCGGTGCGCAACAGTGTTGTGCGCATGTGGTTCAGCACGCAGCCCCACGCCAGCGCCGATGCAGGCATGTTCACCGGGGATTTCGTGCCGGATAACTTCTTCTGGCTGGACCGCCTGTACCCGGAATTCAGCGGCTGGCACGCCCAAGGGTACAGCGCCCTTGAGGTGCACATCTACGGCACTGAGGACTTTCTCGATCAGCCGGAGCGCAATCAGCTTATCGTGGCCGTAGACGAGGTGCAGCGCGCCTGGCCGGAACTCAAAGGACATTTCATTCACGGGGCAGTGCGACGCAATACTCGCACGCAGACTGTGTTTCGCATCCCTACCGAGCGCGACAGCTTATTCGTCGATACGCCATGGGATGGGATATACGCCTGCGGTGACTGGATCGGTTTTGACACGCCGTCTTTCTGGATGGAACGGGCCACCGTGACCGGCATCGCAGCGGCTAACCATGTCCTGGAAGGCCGAGGCCTGACACCCTACCCCATCCTTCAGCCGCTGCCGCCGGAGCCGCTGGCCCGCGTATTGGGCGGCATAGTGCGCGGTGGGCGCGCTACGTTCGGCCCACCGCTGACCCTGCTCAAACACGCGCTGCACCGCTGACTTCGCCTTAGTGCGGCGGCGACTCGATGTCCAATTGGCCGTTCTCGCCAGACTCATAGCGCGCGAGGATCGCCTCCGCGACCTGCTGCGGTGGCAGCGCGTAATCCGGCATCTTGAAGGGTACGTTTTCCCAAAAGGCTGTGTTGACCGCTGGCGGGCGGATTAGCGAGAAGTTGTACTTGCGGTTCTCTTTCTGAAGGATCGCTATCAGCGGCTGGAGTGCAGCCTTGGCTGCGGCATACGCCCCCATACGCGGTAGAGTCAGCACCTCGACCTTGGCACCGACAGCGATAAAATGCCCACCTTTAGCGAGCAGGTCCAGGCTGGCTGCGGCGCTGTATTGCACGCCGTTCAGATTGGCATCCATGACCGCCTGCCACTCCGCTGTGGTGAGCTTTTGCAGCGCGCCCTGCACGTTGGCTCCAGCCGTATAGACCACCAGATCAAGCGACTCCGTTTCCTGAGCGACAAAGCGGCACACGGCTTCGATGCTCTGTACATCACCGGCATCAAAACTGTAGGTTTCATCCGCCACATCCGGGATACGCTCTTCATGGCGCGCTGCGGCGTAGACGGTCCAGTCCCGCGCCTTCAGCAGGTCCACCAATGCGCTGCCAATGCCGCCTGATGCGCCCCACACCAACGCAGTCGGCATCGTTACACAGCCTCCTGAAGCTTGTGGGCCTCGGCAATCAGGGACTCAATACGGGGGTGATCGCTGATGTTGCGACTGTAGTAGGCAAAACGCAGCACACCATTCCCATCAACGATAAACGTCCCTGGCATCATCGTTGGATCGCCGACAATCGGCCCGCCGATGTAGCCCTGACTGAAAGCACGCGCACCGCCACGCAGCACTTCCAACGAGGCAAGCTGACTCAGGTTGGCGCGCTCCAAACCATAACTAGCATAGACATCAGTGTTATCACGGACCAAGCTGGTCAGGCTGGGGGCCAGACGGATGCCGTAGCGTTCGGCGTGCTTAGGCTGTCCTTGGGCAATAACAACAGGGTGCAGCTTAGCCGCCTTCAGTTTGGGTGCGGCGCGTTCCAGAGTCCCCAGGGCTTCGCGGCAGAAGGTGCAGCCAAAATGCCGCAAAAAGGTCAGCAGCACAGGGCCACTCGCCCACAAGTTGCTCAGCGAAACGGTTTCGCCAGCAGCGTTTTGAAGCTCAGCATCGGGTGCGGGATCGCCTATATGCAGTAGTGCCATGATGATATGCTCCCATCTAAACAGGTGTTCGTTACCCTTTAGATCAAGCGTACCACATGGCACAGTGATAATGGTGCGGCTGTCACAGGGGTTTCAGGTCGCTATCAGCAAACACTCACCCCTGCTGCGGGGTAGAGCGCGTAATAATCATGGTGCGCACGCGATCAGCGATCATGTCAATAGCGACGTCGTTATAGCCCCCTTGCGGCACGATCACATCGGCGTGATGTCGGCTGGGCTGTACGAATTCGATGTGCATGGGGCGCACTGTTGACATGTACTGCTTAATGACAGACTCTACAGTGCGGCCTCGCTCGGTGATATCACGCTGGAGGCGGCGGATGAAGCGGATGTCATCGTCAGTATCGACGAAAATTTTGATGTCGAAGAGGTCACGCAGGCGGGCTTCTGCAAAGATGAGGATGCCTTCCACCAGGATGATGGGGTTCGGCGTGACCTCAATGCTCTGTTCGGTGCGTAAGTGGCGCGTAAAGTCATAGATGGGAATTTGCACGGTTTCACCCCCTTGCAAGGCTTGGATATGAGCGATCATCAGCTCAGTATCCAGCGAGTGGGGATGATCGAAATTGATCGCTTTACGTTGGTTCTCTGGCAAATGGCTGAGGTCTTTGTAATAAGCATCATGCGGGATGTAGGCGATATGCTCTGCACCGACACGTTCAATCAAGGCGCGCGAAACAGTGGTTTTGCCGGAACCTGACCCACCGGCTACCGCAATCGTAATAGGATAGCGCTTGGTCTGCTGGCTACTCATACCGTCTCCCGCTCTGTTTTCGGCCTATAACAAACGAATGCCTGCAAACAACGCCTGCAGGCAAGACAGTATGTCATCATAAGCCACCGATGGGACTTGAACCCATAACCTCTCGCTTACGAAGCGAATGCTCTGCCAATTGAGCTACGGTGGCAGTTGCTTGAATAGTAATGCGAGTATAGCAGTGTCACTAAGGCTTGGCAAGCCTTAACCGTGATGACGCACGCCGATAGCGCGTTCAACATCTAAGACAAACATCACCCCATTATTGGGCGCGCGCAAATCCCCCATAACTTCCTGGGCAGCCGCTACCGCTTTATCCACGTCCTGATCGTCCATCACAGAAATCAGCATCAAACCGGTTTCCTCCAGGTCATCCAGCAGACGTGCCAGCGCGCTGGACATTGACGCGACCATACGGGGCAGCTCGAAATCACCTGCGCTCACTTTCTCTTGCAAGCCAAACAGCCCATGCGAGCGCAGCACTGTTATCCCTGGTGCACCAACAATCTGCCACTTCTGGGCGATGGACAAGCCATTCTCGATCTGAGCAGTTATCAGAATCACAAGTTTCATGAGTGTACACTGGCTCCTTCTACAGGTGCTTTCGGCTGCGGTGTTGGGAAAATAAACCGGACGAAGATAGGCGTGACAAGCGTTGTGAGCAAAATAACTAAAAACAGCGCGGCAAACAGCGGGTCGCCTTGTGCGAATACGCCAGTGCCCAGCCCCAACGAAGCGATAATCAACCCTACCTCACCGCGCGAGATCATACATACTCCCAATCGCAACGATTCTCGGTTATTAAAGCTGCCCATGCGAGCACCCAAACCACAGCCCGCAACCTTCGACACGATGGCGATGACAAGCAGCATCAAGGCCAGTGGCAGCGCACTCAGTGGAAAGGTACTTAAATCGGTTTCCAACCCAACATCCACGAAGAAGATGGGCACCAGAAAGGCATAGGCGATGTGACTAATCGCTTCGTCAATGCGTTTACGTGCTTTCGACGGGGCTTGGCTGATACCTACCCCCGCTATGAATGAACCGGTAATCATAGCAACGCCGCCTAAATACTCCGCTGACCAAGCGAAAAGCAGCGCCATAATCAGCGCCGCTGCCGACAGCCCATACCCACCACCCGCCGCACGGTTGACGTATACCCAGGTGATGATGCGCGGCACAATAAACCACGCTGTCAAGAACGCAACGACGATGTAGAGCGTCATTTGCAAGATAATGAGCAGAATTTCAGCAGCACCACCGGCAGCGGCAGCCTCAGCACCGCTTCCACCCACCACAGCAATCGCCACCGACACCAGCAGGATCGCTAAGACGTCATCAATGAGCGCCGTTGCTAATAGAGCGTTGCCAACCTTGGTTTGTAGGTGCCCCAACTCCAGCAATACCTGCGCCGAAATGCTAACCGATGTCGCCGCCAGGGTCACCCCAGCAAACAGGGCTGGTTCCCAAGTATAGCCAAACAGCAGCAGCACGGGAAAACTCAAGGCTATTGGGATAATAGCTCCCAAAACGCCAGCATACGTCCCTACACGCCCTACCTTGCGCAGGTCATCCAGCTTCACTTCCATACCAACGATGAACATCAGCAGCACAACGCCTATCTCAGCCAGTTCTTTGATCGTACCGGCCAGATGGGTGCCTTGGAAGACAGGCCAATTCAACATGTCCAGCAGGGTCGGCCCTAGCAGCACGCCGATAATCAGCTCACCCAACACGCGCGGTTGACCGAAGCGCCGGGCAACACCGCCGCCCAAACGTGAGGCTAGAATAATCAGCGCGACCGCCAACAGCAGCGCGACGACAGGATTCTCTTCCAAGAAAGGACCCCTCCCTTGTACATAGCAGGCAGCGTCTCAGCGCTCGTACTTTATCAGGGCTTTTGCCGCACCCGTATGTGATCTATGTCACTACTTGCGCGGCACACGCGGAAGCACGGAACAGACCACCTCATAGTTGATGGTGCCTAGACGCTGTGCGATCTCTTCGGCGCTGATGCGCTGCCCACCCTGCGTACCTAGCAGGACCACCTCATCACCGATGGTCACATCAGGGATGTGATCCACACTGACGACCGTCTTCTCCATGCTGACCCGGCCACGGATCGGTACGCGCTGCCCATGGATGAGCACCTCGCCCCAGTGTGGGCTTCGCCTAAAGCCGTCTGCATAGCCCACCGGGATTACCGCCACGCGCTCTGAACCAGTGGTTGTGTACGTGTTGCCATAACCGATATGGTGACCAGCGGGCAGGGTCTTGACCTGAGCCACAACGGTCTTCCAGCCCATGACCGGTTGGTAGGCATCCGGCAGCGACACCGCCTGCGATGGATGCAGACCGTACATCGCCAAGCCCACGCGCACCATGTTGAAATTCGCCTCCGGCATCGCCAACACAGCCGGACTGTTAGAGGCATGAATGTAGCGGAACTTAAAGCCTGCTGCCTGCAAGGGCCGCAAGACCTGATTGAAGACCTCAAGCTGTTGACGCGTGAACTCAGGGTCTTCATCAGCGGCGGAGAAATGGGTGTAGATGCCTTCAACCTCAAGCTGATGCAGTGCTTTGAGGTGACGAAACAGGTGTACAGCGTCACGCGGCAGCACACCCAGCCGCCCCAAACCCGTATCCACCTTGACATGTACACGCATCTTAACACCAAGCTGATGCGCAGCGCGGTCCAGTGCCCGCCCCATCTCCAGATCATAGACGGTCGCGGTGAGATTATTACGCACAACCTGGCGCACCGCGTGGATCGGAGTATAGCTCAGCAGCAGAATTGGCGCGTCAATGCCAGCATCACGCAAAATGAGTGCTTCTTCAACGTTCGCCACGGCCAAATATGACGCGCCATTGATGAGCGCTACTTTGCTAACTCCTAAGGCACCATGCCCATATGCATCCGCTTTAACGACAGCCATCATGCCCACCGACTGCCCGACATGGGCGCGCAGTAAACGCAAGTTGTTCACCAGTGCGTTCGTGTCGATCTCAACCCAGGATGGGCGCAGTCCGGAACCAGCTCCATCCAATGGGGTCATAGCAGGGCCCTGGGTGGAGGGACCCGTTGTCTTCTCCTTACTCAGTTGTGTCGTTATGCGGTCCATGCCCATTAAGCGCCCGCCCTTGACCAGCACCAAGTCATCGGCTCCCAGAGTGTAGCGCTCTGTCAAGATGCGCAGGGTATCTTGCGTGGCGTAGGTGGTGTGGATATGGCGCGGGTCCAGGCCGTAGTCCTGCGCTGCGCGCGCCGCCGCCGCCGAGTCCGCGCCTTCTGTGATGAATACGTCCACAACTTCAGCCGCTTGCTTGCCGACACTGCGATGCCCAGCATGGCTGTAGGTGCCCAGGTGATCCAAGTCACCTAACACGAAAAATACGCGCTGACGCTCTGGGTCCTTGACGCTGTTGAGCCACTCTAGGGCTGCAATCGCGGACTCTGGCGTAGCGCTGTGTGTATCATCGATCAGGATGCTGTCACCCCGCCCTATCAGCGGCTGCATCCGTCTGGGCAATGGGATCAGGTCCTTGAGGTGTTCCAGCGCTTCGTGGACGGGGATGTGCACCTGCTGAGCAACCAGCAACGCAGCTAACACCCCATAAGCTTGTAAACGGCCCAGCAGTGGAATCCAGCGCCCGATGATGCGCTCAGTACCGATACGCAGGTCAAAGCCAGTGCCATCTGGACCTTCGACCACGTTGAAGGCCATAATGTCCGCGCCAAAGGTATTTACCCCCATTGTCAAGACTTTAGCGGCGGCATTTTGGGCCAGACTGCGTACACGGTCATCGTCGTAATTGAGGATGAGATAGCCCGATGCGGGGACGCTGTGCGCTAGGCTGCGCAGCTCTGCGACGTAGTGATCGATGGAGTTGAAGTTATCGAGGTTAGCGTGATGTGCTGCGCTAATCACGACCATTTCGGGGGACACAACATCGGCCAGCTCTTGCAGTTCACCAGGATGCTCAGCCCCTAAGCGCAGTACAAGATAGTCATGTTCAGGGGTGAGCTGTGCTACAGCCACGGGTACACTGAGGCGTTCGTCATAAAGGTTCAGGATGGGGCTGTGCACGCGGTGTCGGCTTGCCAGCACCCGGCTGATAGCCTGTACAGCCGTGCTGTTACCTGATGACCCTGCTGCGGCGATGACGCGCGTGCGGCTGTGCTTGAGGGTATGCCGCGCCCAGGCTAACAGCGCATCCACGCTGTCCTTCACCAAAAGCACCGACACACCACTGGTATCAACCGTGGGTGGGCGCTGGCACACAATTCCAGACGCCCCATTTTTGATCGCTTCTTCGATGAAGCGATGGGTGTCCCCGCGCGCATCGCTGTGAGTCACAAAGAGGGTATTCGGTGCTGCGTTTTGTGCATCAAAGCAAAAGTCGGTGAAGATTTGCGCGGCGGCTTCGCCGAACAATTGCCCGTTAGCCGCGTTCAGAATATCGTACAGATTAATCATTGCCCAACCTGATCTCTGTGCTCTTAGTCTGGCGATACGTGATGTGCAGGCATTGTAGTACGGCAGCTCAGAATGTGCATATCACACGGAATACACAACGCCCGGCAGCGGGTGCCAGGCGTTAGTTCAGCAGGGGTTAAACGGTGCGGCTTAGTCAATGATGTCGAACAGGTCTTCCAAGAAAGACTTACGCCGACGCTTAGGACGCTTACGATAATCATCATCATCGTAGTCATCATAGTCGCTGCTGTCATGCCGGTCCCGCGGGGGACGCTGCGCATCATTTTTACGTTTGAAGTCGCTGCTGGGCGCGTCACCGGCCTCTAAGCCCGCCGAACGTTCGATGATCTTATCCAGTTCACCGCGATCCAGCCACACACCACGACAGCGGGGGCAGTAGTCGATCTCTACACCGCGCCGCTCGGTAATCACCAAGTCTACGTCTACGCAAACGGGGCATCTCATCACAGCTTCCTATGTTCTTTTGGCATCTAGCCAATATCACCCTACATTACGCTGTATAGATTGGCGTAGACTGAGTACAGCGCATAGAACACGTAAGAACGCAGTGAGACCGAGGCCCTGTCTATGGGATCACCAGATGCTGCCCGGCATAGATCAGGTTCAAGTTCAGGATGCCGTTGGCCTCAGCGATGCGATAGACATTCACCCCGTACAAGCGAGAAATGCGAAACATCGTGTCGCCCGGCTGCACGGTGTAAATACGGTTAACCGGTGGCAGCACGGGCGGCGGTATGGGGGTAGCTGTAGGCAGCAGCAGCGGCGCATCCGGGTCAATCACCGGCGACTCAGGGGGAATGATGAGTGTTTCACCGACTTGCAGGGCGCTTGTTTGCGTGACCGGGTTAACCGCTACCAGACGTTCCAAGGTCACACTGTAACGCTGCGCCACCGACGTCAGGGTGTCGCCATATTGCACGGTGTAGATGATGCTGCCTTGGGAAGCTTGTATCCCCGGTTGGGCAATCACCAGCGCTTGCCCTGGATAGATCAAGTTGGGATTGGCAATACCATTGACCTGAGCCAAGGCTTCAGGGGTGATGCTATAGCGCTGAGCGATGGACTGAAGCGTTTCGCCATATTGGACGATGTGCGTCTGCTGCGCGAACACAGGCAGCGCTGCACCCAGCATCAGCAGCATACTCAAGAAAAAAACGGTAACCCGTGCGGCACGCATGACTCACCTCCTCATAGCGGGGTCACTTTGATACACCACCACATTATAGTCGCGTTGCTGCGCCACACACAACCTATCAACCCTACACGGGTGCCCCACAGCGCAGGCAGCGGCCTTGATGACGCCCTGCTCGATGCCCGCAGGTAGAACAAGGCGGCTGATACACATCCGTATAAAGCATCTCGTTTTCCTGGCGTGGGAAGCGCTGCACATTCCACGCATGAGGCAGCACGCTGCCGCAGTATTCACAATAGAAAGCACCCATGGCCTGCGCCCGGCTGAGCTGTCCACACTGCCCGCAATAGCTGCGGTTTGGGTCTGCTTTCACTTCACGCATGTAGGCTTCGGTCAAACTGAGCACCGTGCCAATACGCAAAGCAAATACATCTGCTGAGGTACGAGTGGCATTACGCGTAAGCATCCCGACAACCTGCTGACGCGGATCAAGTACGGGACCGCCGCCTGCATCCGCTAGTTGGCGAATGGTCGTGGGAATCCATTCCGGCGGCAGCTCGCGCTGCGTGTCTCGGCAGAAGCCCTGCACTACCTGTTGATTGAAGCTGAGCACCGTCAGCGGCGTGTTCGGGGTCACACCATTCACCGCTGCAAAAGGCATCAGCCCACTGAGCTGGATGTCAAACTGAACCAGGGCCAAGTCAAACTGCGTAAAAGAACGCAGGACGCGCCCTTCCAGTTTCAGCCCCATGTCCAAAGCACCGGTCACACGCTGTGAACTCCCAACGACCGTCCGTGTGGTTACTAGCAGGCCATTGGTATTGATAAAAAACCCCGTGCCCAATCCATTGGGGCCATCTACAAGACCCACCAAGCGCGCGTGCACAACCTGACGCGCTGCGTTTTGGGCGTGGTGGTCAGTGATCGTTGGCGCATTGTGGTTAGGTATGCTGCCAGGCGGCGGTACCGTAGGCGGTGGAGGTGAAGTGGCGCTGTTTGGGGCCGCAGGCAGTGTGGATGAAGCCGGCATCGCCTGCGAGTCATCCGGCAGCGAAGGCAGGGGCGGCAGAGGTGGTTGTTGAAGCTGTGCCAACCGTGCAGCAGCATGCTCGCTGCTGGGATCAGCAGCAAGTGCCTGCTCATAGCAGCGTACCTTGTACGCATTTGCGTCGCGCGTTTCCGCCAGCCAGATGTATGCAGCCGCTTTCAGTGCTGGCGTAAGCGTATCATCACGCAGTGCGATGGACAGCAGACGCTCCCCTTCTGCCATGCTGCCTTGCTGAATCGCTTCGATTGCTTGGTCCAAACTGCGACGCCCCGCCATAACCCATCCTCACGCTGACTGTTTCTTCCAGTGTACCGCTATCAATTGCTGCGGTCCAAAAGCATCCACAGGCGCTCCAAGAGATAACGGTGCTGAAGCCCTAGGTCCACCAACACAGCAGCCAGCAAAAAGAGCGCAGTGATGAGCACGATGATGCTGCTGCCGACCAATGTCCCCGGCTGTGGTGGCACAAACTCAAACAGCATCGGCAGCGCATAAAACGAAATGATAGTCAAGCCAGCGGCCAGGCTGCTAATCAGCACAACGCGCCACTGCTGCACAAAACTGCGCGGGTTATGCAGCTCCACACCCTGCACGTTCCAAACAATCAGCATCCCGTAAAGGCAGATAAAGATCGTGATAGCGCTGCGGGCGTGTTCAAGACTGCTGCCGTTACCATAAAAGGCGACGACGAACAGAACAGCTAAAGAGACAGCCCCCACCAGCCCGGCGGTCACTAGGTAATCGATCACATCACGACCAAACTTGCCGATGAACTTAGGGCGAATGATGCCAAAGGCAATAAATGTAGCCGGCATGTTCACCGTGCCAAAGGACGCCCAACTAATCTGAACCGGGGTGATCGGAAACGGCAGCGCCATGAAACCAATAAAGACAAACAAGAGCGCGTTATAGACGTTCTTCGCCAGGAACATCTTGGTAGTACCAAAGATCGTTTGGGTAATCTCACGCCCTTCACGGAAGGCCAACGGCAGCGTAGACATGGCGTTGTTCAGCAGCACAATGTCAGCAATGTCTTTGCTGATTTGCGTGCCATCGTTCATCACAATGGCTAGATCAGCCTGTTTCAGCGCAGGTACGTCGTTGACGCCATCACCTACCATGGCGACGTATTCACCCTGCGCTTGTAAAGCGCGCACGATGCGACGTTTAGTGTCTGGTTCTACGCGTGCGAAGACGCTTGCAGCTTGCACTGCCTGTGCGAGGTGTGCGTCATCCATTGCATCAAGTTCAGTGCCTGTGTGAGCTGCCTCAACCGGCATTCCAGCCTGGGAGGCAATCGCACGGACGGTATCCAGGCTGTCCCCTGAAATCACCTTGAGCTTGACGTCCAACTGACGAAAATCATCCAATGTCGCTTGAATATCACTACGTATCTCATCACGCATGACGATCAAGGCTGCTGGTTCAACCTCGTCGTAAATGAAATGATCTTGTGGCGCATGGTCGGCATAAGCAAATGCCAGCACCCTTAGGCCATCAGCCGCCAAGGCCTGTGCTTGCTGCGCAACGGACTCATCACGGATGATGCGCTCCGGTGCGCCTAAGACCAGGGTCTGCTCCGGCATCACCACCGCGCCCCACTTCCGCGCAGAGGTAAAGGGGATTTCGGACAGCTTGGATGGCTTGTGGTTTGCACTACGCCCGACACTCACGTAATCAGCAACGGCCCCTGCGGTGCGGTTTCGGTAGGACAGGCTGTGCACATAGGTGAATAAATCATCACCGACCTGCTGCACCCCTACACCATTAAATGGATATATTTCCTGTACAACCAGTTTATTTTGTGTCAATGTTCCAGTTTTGTCGAAACACAACACAGTGACATTCGCCATCGACTCAACGGCATTCACCCGCTGGATCAAGGTGCGGTGGCGGCTGATTTTCACAGCGCCAATTGTCAAGGCAAGAATTGCCGTCAGCACTAGACCTTGAGGTACCAAACTGGTCACAAAAACAATGCCATTGCGCACGATGTCCAGGGGGGTTTCATTGCCACGATAGCCGGAAATCAACAACATTGGGGCCAAGATGAACATGATGAGTACTGAAAGTTCGACGATGGCAGCGATTTTCTGCTGTGTAGGGGTCAGCACAGTGCGGTATTCTTTGGCAATGGCGGACAGCTTGTTGACGGTGCTGTCCCGGCCCACTTTGGTTGCACGCATCATTCCACTGCCAGCGATGCAAAACGAGCCGGAATAAACCGAATCGCCAATGTCTTTGTAGATCGCATCCGACTCACCAGTGATCTGCGATTCGTCCAGCTCTAACGAGTCACTGGCTATCACCTCGCCATCGACCGCCAAACGATCCCCAGGTTCAACGGCAATCACATCGTCCAGCACGATCTGCTTGATCGGCAAAACGCGCAATTGTCCATCACGCCAAACGCGCGCTTCTTGCGCAGCCAGACTCGCCATGCGGTCCAGTTTGATCTTGGCTTGGATTTCCTGGATCATGCCCAGAAAGGTGTTGGTGACTACGCTAAACCCGGCGAATACCACCGTCGCGTAGTCCTGTGCCAGCAGCACAATTAGCAGCAGGGTGAACAACACGATATTAAACAGATTGAACACGTTATCGCGGATGATGTCCCAGTAGGACCGCCCAACCCGCGCTTCAAAGTCATTGCTCTGACCTTGACGCACGCGCTCGGCAACATCCTTAGCTGAGAGTCCTTGGCCTTGAAACGCCAACGGCTGCTCCTTTTCTACACGTTTTGCTGCATCATGCCTGCGCCTAGTTATAACCCCATGACCTTAGAAAAGGAACAGCCTATCGCATAACGGAGACCTAATAACGCCGCGAGACAAAGCAAAACACGCAACAAGGCAGGGCTAAATTTGTTTTTCCCACTTGCCGAAACTTGCGTTGAAATAATATGATCGAGCAAATCACTAAATGAAGGAGCGCGTCATGCCACAGCTTTCTGGTCGCCAGCAGCAGATCAACCGTGTGCTGATCGTCACGCTGATCCTCAATGCTTTGGTCGCAGGCACGAAGATCGCACTGGGCCTCTTCACCGGCGCGCTGGCGATCACGGCAGATGGCTTCCATTCACTGATGGACAGCGCCTCCAACATCGTTGCCCTGATCGCCAACACCATTGCAGGTACCCCACCAGACAGCGATCACCCCTACGGCCATGAACGCTTTGAAACCCTAGCGGCGCTGGGCATCGGGCTTCTGCTGATGCTGACAGCCTGGGAAACCATACAGCAGCTCATCGAGCGGCTGGCGGTCCCTACCCTGCCCCAGCTTTCAGGCCTGGCCTTTGCCGTGATGCTGGGTACGCTGATCGTCAACATCGGCGTGAATCGCTATCAAGTGCATGTGGGCCAACGCTTAGACAGTGAGCTGCTGCTGGCTGATGCCGCCCACACCGGTACCGATGTGCTCATCACCCTGTCAGTTCTGACAAGCATGGGATTAACCGCTGCTCTGCAATGGCCTTGGATCGACATCGCCATGGCGCTGATCGTGGCACTGCTGATCCTGCGCACTGCGCTTGGCATCCTGCGCCAAACTGGCAGCGTGTTGGTGGACACCGCTCCCTATCCACCGGAAACCCTCACCGCCTTAGTCGCCGCGTTGCCCGGTGTCGATGCCCCGCTGCGGGTGCGAAGTCGGGGCACTAAGCGCCGCGCTTTTCTGGACATTGACCTGCCCGTGCCTGCCAGCGCCACAGTTGATTATACCGATACACTGCGACAGCGGGTCACTGCCCACCTAAGAACGTCCTTGGACGGAATCGCCGAAGTCGAAGTGCAGTTCATGCCACGCGCCGATGCAGCACCGGACTGTGCGCTGGTCGTGCGTGCTTGTGCCGACTTACTGCTGCTCAAAACCCACAGTGTTAACCTGATCTACACCGAAAAGGGACCTGTGTTGGACCTCCACGTCGAAGTGTCTGCACAATTGAGCTTAGATGCAGCCCATACCCAAGCAACGGCGCTAGAAAAACACATTCACGACCGCCTACCCTGGCTCAATGAGGTGGTCACGCATATTGAGCCGTTAAGTGCTGTGTCCGCACAAGCTTCGGTATATGATGCAATGTGCACCACACTCACGCCTGATGTGACCCATGTGCTGTGCGCTGCATTTCCACACGCCCACTGGCACGCATTAGCCCTGCATCGGATTGAATCCAACTGTCACATGACTGTCCATGCCGCCTTACCCGCCGACATGTCGATCGAGGCGGCTCATGAGCTGGCCGAAGCCGCAGAACGTGCACTGCGTGACCACTTTCCGCAACTGACTCGCATCACGATCCACACGGAACCACACCGCCAAATAAGGCCCGAAAGCAGGCTGCAACTTGCCAAGGATGCCTAACAACGGCTAGACTCCAAGCTAGAATCGGTGTGCCGACCGAAACAGGAGAAAAGCCGTGTCATCAATTGGTGCCTTTGCCCTGGTCTTGCATGGTCACCTGCCTTACATGCGGCAGGTCGGAAGCTGGCCCTACGGCGAGGAATGGATACACGAAACCCTTGCTGAAACTTACATCCCTTTGTTGAATGTTCTTTATGACCTGCGCGAAGAAGGTGTAGCTTACCAGTTAACGCTGGGATTGTCACCCGTCTTGGTTGAACAATTCGCCGATCCACTAATCCTGGAACACTTCGACCGTTACATTGAAGAGCGTATCGGGGCCGCCCAACAGGATAAGGCACTCTACGCAGGACAGGGATTCTACGGCAGCACACTCAATGGTGCTCCAGACCTACACTTACGCTATCTAGCAGAATGGTACGAGAGCTTTTACCAACGTATCCAACACACCTTTCACGCCCGTTTCCGGCGTGACCTGATCAGTGCACTGCGCAGCCTTCAAGACACCGGGCATATCGAATTAATGAGCAGTGCGGCAACCCACGGGTATCTTCCCCTCTTCAAACACGACAGCAGCATCTATGCCCAGCTCAGCACGGGTCTCATCAGCCATGAGCGCTGGTTTGGTCAACGCCCTACAGCCCTGTGGCTGCCTGAATATGCCTATCGTCCGGGTTTAGAACAGCTCATGGATGAACAGGGCCTGCGTGTCTTTTTCATTGAGACACATACCCTTGTTGGCGGTGAACCTGTTGGCGCAGCCTCCGGCAAAATCATCGGCCCTTACGGTGAGGTTAAACGGCGGTACGCCCTACCACAGATCAACACACTGCCCCAACAGGCGCATTCTCTGTTCAAGGCCTATTATGTTCAGAGACCAGATGGCACCCCTACGCAGGTAGCGGTGCTAGCGCGTAACGACCGTACCAGCGAACAAGTCTGGAGCAGCGAATGGGGATACCCTGGCGATTTTGATTACCGAGAGTTTCACAAGCGTGCTGGTACCAGCGGCTTACAGTACTGGCGAGTCACCGGGGCCAAGACCGCACTAGATCACAAAGACTTTTATCACCCGGACTGGGCTGGCTTTAAGGTGGAACAGCACGCAGAACATTTCGCCCACTTCATTGGAGACACGCTGCGCCACCACAACAACCACACCGGCCATGAGGGAGTCATTCTGGCCAGCCTGGACGTCCGGTTGCTGGGCCATTGGTGGTTTGAGGGAATCCCCTGGCTCAAAAAAGTCTTACGACATATAGCTGGTGACCCCGAAATTGCGCTGGTCACGGTGTCACAGCAGGTAGAAGCTCAACCTCCTAGCGCAGCCGTTGCCCTACCAGAAAGCAGTTGGGGGCCGGGCGGCGGGCACTTCGCTTGGAACAACGGCGACAACCGCTGGTTGTGGCCGCTTCTGCACGAGGCTGAAGCCCGCATGGAAACCCTGGCAACTCGCTTTGACCGCGATGAGGTGGATGAGTCACGTATCATCGTGCTGAACCAGATGGCCCGTGAACTGCTGCTAGCTCAAAGCTCCGATTGGGCTTTCTTAATCGCCACTGGTCAAGGACGCGAATACGCCGCACAGCGCTTCAACCAGCACATGCAGCGCTTCGATCAACTCGCGCTAGGAGTGGAGCACGGTCAGCCCAGTCGTGAACTGGCTGATGCCTACTACAGCTTAGACCGTGTGTTTCCAGACCTGGACTATCGCTGGTTCCGCCGACGTTGACCAGCCAATGCAGCCGCAGACTTCAGGAGAAATGCAGCGTGCGCGTAAATCTGTTGATCCTCAGCGTGCTCATCTTGGCGGCGGTCCCCAGCGCAGCCCAGCCCACACCGCGCCCGGATGTCCCTACACAGGACAGCATCCCGTACAATGCTGTCGCCGAGGACAGCATTACCGAAACGGCTGTCTTTGACCTGTGGACTTTTGAAGGGGATGCTGGGGACGAGATAGAAGCCACGATGCAGGGGTTCGGCGGCCTAGCACCCCTGCTTGGCATCCGGGGCGGAGTGGGGGACATCATCAAGCGCAGCGATGAAAACCTGGAAGATGCCCCACCTAATGGCACCGCATTGCTGCGACTCACCCTGCCAGAAGATGGCAGCTATACCCTGGTTGCCACCCGCGTGGGGACCAATGATGGGGACACAACTGGGACGTATGCCCTACAACTGCGGTTGCTCGAAGAAGCCGAAGCGGACCGCAGCGCGTTCTTGCAGCCGGTGACCTTCCGCTGCAACGCCGACGAAGCCACCACTGCCGCCAGCTTCATCATCAACGACAGCAGTCAAAACACGTTTTACGAGGTATCGGTCTTCGGGCTGGATGGCTTTCTGCCTATTATGCAGTTCGGCAACCGAGAAGAATCGCTGTGCTACGAACAGTACGATACGGTGGAAGCTCAAATAACACACCCCCTTGACGGCAGGATCAGCGGGGAAGTGCAACGCTTGGACAGCATTTTGTTTGCGGACACTCATGCCGATGAATTCGATCGCATCAGTATCGTGCTTGGCAGCAAAGACGGCCAAGCCGGGCGCTTTGTGGTCGTCCTACGCGGGCCGGAACTACTGCCGGACACAGATCACCACAGCTATTTCCTGCGCAGTGGTGCCTTAGCACAAGACAGCGAACTGATGCTCTACATGCTGCGTGGCGGCTTGTCCCGGCTCGACCCAGAGCTGTCACTCACAGCGCCCGGTCAAGGATCAGGGATCACCTGTGATGATGCCGGGCGGCGCGAGTGTGGGGATATGCCCGGCGTAGATGGCCTGACCTTAATAGATGCGGACGGACTGCACACCGCCGGTCACATGCTGGATGCCGGAATTCGCGTCACCCCGACCGACAGCGACCCTATTGCGGTATTAGCCACCAGTACCAACAGCGCGGGGGGCACATATTACCTGTTATTAACGGGTCAACTACCCGCGCGTGCCGAGTGAAGGTCACTTCACCAAGAACCGTGCGCTTTCCAGCGCATAATTATGTATACTGGTACAATGAGTGGACGACATTTGTAAGGAGGGACCCCCCTTGCACTGGTTAATCGCCGAGGACGAGTCCGACATACGTAACCTGGTGACAATGATGTGCACCGTTTGGGGGCACACGCCGATCACTTTTGACAACGGCCACAAGGTCTGGGAGTGGCTCGATCAAGTCGAGGCTGGTCAAGCTGCCGGTCCAGTCCCTGATTTCATCTTGATGGACATCCGGATGCCAGGCAGAAAAGGCAGCGAGATCGCCATGCGAATGCGGCAGATTGATGCGCTTAGAAAAAAGCCCATTGTATTGATGACTGCCTTTGCGCTGGCCGATGACGAAATCAAGCGCATCAAGAATGACTACGGTGTTGATCACGTTATCAACAAACCTCTGCCTGATTTTGATACGCTGCGCGTGATCTTGCACGACATCATCGAACAGAAATCACAGGCTAACTAGACTCTAGTCAGGCCGCCCAACAGCGTGTTTTTGAGGAGGGGCGACATGGGCGATCCAAAGGACAAAATGGCTGTCAACAGCAACCTGGCGCGCGTGTTCCAACTCGGTGCTGCCAGCGAGAAGCTGTTCAGTCATCTGCGCCAAGTACTGCGGCGCCGCACAACTGCGCAGCCCACACAACCGCCGAACGATCAGCGCGCTGATGATGCGCGTGACTCCGGGACCCTACGCAGCATTGACGCGGCCCGCCGCAGTGCCGAGCAGAGCACGCGGCTCAACCAGATGCTGCACCAACACGAGTCAGAGGTTGAGCATCTCAATGGCATTCTGGCCGCGCTGGATGAAGGCATCATCATGCAGAACACTGAAGGACGCATCACGCTCATCAACCGCGCCGCGCAAGAACTGCTTGGGGACCACAAGAATTTCTGGGAGAGCGAACTAGGCCACCTCTTCAATGCCTACCGTGATGTGATCTCGGTTGACTCCGAATTGATGCCACTCGGTGAACCCACGCGGGTACAAGTGAACAACCGCATTTTAGGTGCCCAGTTGGCAGCCGTTGCCGACAGCCACGGACAGCGCCTGGGCACAATGATCGTGCTGCGTGATGTAACGCAGGAAACGCTGTCTGAACGCCTCAAGGATCAGTTCGTTACAGCGATCTCGCATGAACTACGTACCCCCATGACGGTCATCAAAGGAGCCAGCGAGGTACTTGCCAGCCTACCCAAAGACCAACCAGCCAACCGCCGCCTGCTTGATACGTTATCGCGCAACGTAGACACACTGGATCGAATGGTCGTGGAGCTGCTTGACCTTTCCGAAATGGGTGCCGGGACCTTCAACATCCGCCAGGAGGCGGTCAACTTGGAAGACCTGCTGTGGAGCGTCGTCAAGAGCATGGCATCCGAGTTGGAGAAAGCACGCCTTGATGTAGCGCTAATGATGCGTGATGTGGCACAATTGGTCGTACAAGGTGATGATCAGCGCCTGCGTTGGGCATTTGGGCACCTGCTGCAAAACAGCATTCGTTACACCGAACCCAACGGTCACATTGTCATCGCAGCCGGTGTCGATGAAGAAAACCCGAACTTCCTGGCAATCGATGTCATCGATACGGGTGTGGGCATCGCAGACAAGGACAAGCCGCACATTTTCGAACGCTTCTACCGCGGTGAACCACGCACGAGCACGGGGAAGTTGCTGGACCCGCGCGGGTTAGGCCAGGGCCTGTTCATCGCTAAAACAGTCGCTAACGCACATGGCGGCTACATCACTGTGCGCAGCCTTCAAGGTGAAGGCAGCTTCTTCACCATGGTGCTGCCCGCCAGCCCGCAATAAACACGAGAACTTGTTATGGAAGAACTTACCCCAGCTCATGTGAAGCAAGCTTTAGAAGCTGCTAATCTAAACATCAGCATCCAGTATTTTGAGGCCTCAACCGCTACCTCACAACAGGCCGCCGACCGCATTGGTTGTGCTTTGGGGCAAATCGTCAAGAGTTTAGTATTCATCGCCGATGAACAGCCGCTTGTGGTGCTAGCCAGCGGGGACCAGCGCGTTGACGAGCGCAAACTCGCTGCGCATTTTAACGTAAGCAGAAAGAAGATCAAAGTTGCGAAACCCGAACAATGCGTTGCCATCACTGGCTTTGCACCAGGGAGTGTACCCCCAATCGGACACCGCACAGCCGATCTGCCCATCTTGATTGAAGATTCGTTACAACGCTTCAACCAGCTTTATGCCGCTGCTGGGGCCTTCAACGCCATTTTTCCGATCACATTGAAAGCCCTGCTGCATGTGACCGGCGGTCAGCTCGTCGATCTCAAACGCGAAGCTCCCGAGTAAGCCATCAGCCATATCCCCGAAAAAAGCCATAAGCCATACGATAGAATTCGAGGGCGCTGCGAGGGCGCTGCTTACCACTCTCTAGGCGTTTGATCGCCGCGTTCCCATCTTCCATGACCACACGCGCATCACCACTTGACGCGATCAAAGTCACGAGGTCCACAAAACGCTGCAAATCACTTCCCAAAGCACGACGTGCCATGCTCTGCCCTTCCGCATCCAGCAGAGCCAGCAAGCTGTCAACCTCCCCACGGATCGCCTCGGATTCAATGCCGACAGCGCGATCCTTCGGGAAGGCTTTCAACAGCAGCGTCAGCAAAGTACGCAGCGACTCCAACTCTCGCAGCAGCACAGCCAGGCTGCGCGTTCCCAGTGGAAAAGCAGACACAGGGGGCTGCATTTGCAGCACAAGGACCTTATCACCGGCGCAATAGCCACCGATCACGCGCAGCACATCCAGCACGCTGCTGGGGTCCGCCTCACCCGTGGCGAGCAGCTTGGGGTCCGCCTTGCGCTGCGCACGACTCACCTGATGAAGCTGCACCACCGCTTTTGCTGATCCTAAGAGTGCCCGCATCAATTCGCGACGTTCTTCGCGGGAAAGCGTGCCAGGCATGGCATTGAACCCGGCAATGATGTCGCTGGCATTAGGCACTGATCGATCTGCAAAAGGGGCCGCCGTATCATACAATAACAGCGTGCCAGCCTGCACCATCTGGCTGAAGTGCAACAAATCGGCATCAGGGATCAGACGATTGAGAAAATACGTGGCCTGAAGCGACGCACGCACCTTGGGACCCAGTTTACGCCCGTAGTACCCCACAGCCTGTCGCGCAGCACTGTCTTCACTGGTACGCAGGTAAATGCGTAAGATTTCCAAACCGGCGCGACGGGTGGCGGGGCTGCGGTCCATCACCTGATACATTTGTCCGGAAAGCGCCAAGCCATCAGCTCCCTGCCGTTCGGCGGCTGTAGGCAGCAAGGGGGCCACACGCCGCGCAGATTCCACGTCGCCCACCTGCGCGTAATAGGCCAAGACGCGCAGCAATGACTGCGGCGGGATGACACTCAGCAGGCGCGGCTCTTCATCCAACATGGTCTCGATATGCGCGGCAATCTTGGCCGATTCCGGGGCCTGGGCACGGCCTTGAAGCGCACCAATGTGTGCCATCAGCAGCGGCGCAGATTTGATCCCATGCACATGGATTTCAGCCAAGGCACGCGGCAAATGGACGGAATCCACCGTAGTCTCCGCAAATAAGCGCTGGAGCATTCCAATGTAATTGAACTGGAGATCACCAGGGTACAGCGCGTGTGACTGCTGGATCATCGTGCGTGCCAGATCGGGGTAATCGCCACAAGCCAGCTTGATGCGCAGAAGTTGATACGCGCCGTCTACACCCAGCAGGTCAAAATCATCCGGGCCGATCCGGGCAGCCAATGCAAGCAGGCGTGGGTGCATGGATACCGCTGCAAGATCAGCAGCATAATCGGCCAACTGCTTCAGTGCCGCCTGGTCGATCAAATCCAGACGCCCCCGCTGCTGTGCAATTTCAGCGAGGCGCATTAACACTAAGGTGGACCACTGCGCGCCAAAATCTGCTGCCGCCGCACTCAACAGTCCAGCAGGCGGTGCCAAGGTCTCGCTACCTGAAAGATAGTTCCAAACCTGGCCCAGCGCGCGTGGCAGACGGGTCATCAGGTTTGGCAGTTCCATAAGATGTTCAACTACTGGCGTGCTGAGGTGTGTGCAGGCCAACAGGAACAGTGCCTCCGCCAGCGCATTGTCCTTCTCAGCCAGAGGCAGCACTACATCGGCGACATCCGTCGCCAGAGTCTGCACGTCCAGTGCATCTGTGCCCAATTGGATGTCACGCAGAAGTGCAGCGAGTCGGTTGAAATCACGCGCTTTGATTTGGGTATCAGCGTGCAGGTGGGCCGCCTCATGAGCCAGTTTGATCCAACGTCGGTTGTAATTCAATCCTGTTTCACGCAAAGACCAGCGCTGTACCAGGCGATAGATGCTGTGGGCTTGTTGGGCATCGAGCTGTGCGCTGAGGGTTTCCAGGGCGCCCAGTTCAAGGTCAGGCAGGCTTTGCATCTGATCAAAAACGGGGTCCGCATCTTGGATCGCACCCATCGCCAGTGACAGTTTGAGCAGGTGCTGGGCGTAGAGCGTGCGCAGCGAATCGCTCAGGGTTGGATCACTGCTGAGCACTTGCGCGGCATCGGCCTTGCTGACAGGCTGATTATTGCGCAGCGCATCATCGATACGCAGTCGATGCGAGCCATACGCCAGGGCTTCGGCCAAACGGTCTCCTTGACGCATCCGCCAGCCCGTAGGTGGTGTCAGGGCACGTGTGCGGTCAATCACTAACTGTGTATCCAGGCGCAGTTGACTCATGACGAAGCGGCTGTAATCATCGACTGTGACTTCTTCACCGCTGAGCCTTGCGCTGGCCCAATCATAGACTAGGACATCATCAGGCGGCACCACATCGTCAGGCAAAAAGCGGATCTGTACATCACGCGGACTATTGGCGAAACTGCGCGTGACGAAAGTCACCGCAAAGCGCACAGAGGGCGGCAGCAGTGCCAAAATACCTTCAATCAAGCGTAGGCGCTGATCATGGTCTTCAGGCGCGTGTTGAATGACTAAGGGCTGCCCCTGCACCAACGCAGCCAGCAGCTTCTCCATCGACGCAATCTGATTGCGCGTGATGGTCATCAGCTCGAGCATATCATCGGTCTGTTTCGCGTCGGTAATGGGGTCAGGTTGAGTCACCGTGAGTCGATGCAGGCGGCGCTGTACGGCAGTAAGTACCGGCAGCTCGGTTTCCACCAGGGCACGCATCGCCTGAAGATTGCCGCCCAAAGCGCGGATGACATCGGAAGGGAAGAGCACGTAATGGGCCATCACCTGGCCGGAGCGCCCTGTTTGCGCCTGCACAAAGACAAAAGGCATCGCACGGCCACCACGTAGGATGCCCCAGGAAGCGCTTTGTACACGGTGAGCAGGCGGCAGCGTCACCAAAGCGACCGCCTCCGTCGCTAATGCCGTGCTGACATCTGGTGAGTGCGCCAACAGACGCGGCTCGCCCTGAGGCTGATCGTCTGCAACGGTCTGTCCAAAATAGAAATGCTCAAGCCTGTAGCTGGTAGCGGACACGGGACACCAAACCTTTGTGAAGCCCACACGAGTTTTGCCAATTCGTTGAGATCATTATAGCCTGTCGCTGCCCACCGTGAAAATCGATACGACTTTATGGGGTGCATTGCCTCTGGGAATCAATGGCAGGCCGGTTAGAATGTGGTCAAAATACACAGCCAATCCGAAAACAAAGGACACTGCCCCATGACCTCACCTGGAGCCTTGAGCAATCGTCAGATCGCGCGTGCCGCTGCTGTGGTGTTATTGGGGTTTCTAGCCAGCGGTGTGCTGGGATTGATACGCACGGCTGCTTTTTCGTCCATGTTTGGCGCAGGACCAGAGTTAGATGCCTTCTACACTGCCCAGCAAATCCCGGAACTGCTATTTACACTGGTGGCTGGTGGCGCGCTGGGATCATCATTCATCCCAGTGTTTGCCCGTTTTATGGGCCAAGATGATGACTCAGCGGCTTGGGCATTAGCCAGCTCGGTGATGTCGCTCTCGGCAACAGCAGCACTGCTGCTGGGCTTGCTGCTGATCCTGCTGTCCCCTCTATTCATGCCGCTGCTCATCGCAGAAGTGCCACCGGCCTATCAAGCCTTAACCGTCGACTTGACGCAGACCATGTTGTTGACGACGCTGATCTTCAGCATCAGCGGCCTACTGATGGGCATCTTGAACGCACACCAAAACTTCCTGCTGCCCGCCCTAGCCTTGAGCATGAACAACCTAGGCCTGATTGTAGGGGCGCTTGTCATCGCGCCGATGCTTTCGACATCAAGCGGCCCCTTTGCTTACCAAAGCAGCACCGACGCCAACGTCTACGGGCTGGCCTTTGGCGCAATCTTGGGGGCGCTGCTGCACCTGACAGTACAGCTCCCTGGGCTGCGGCCCATCGGTGCACGGCTGCGCTACCTGCCCAACACACGCACAGCAGGCACACTGGAAGTCATGCGTCTGATGCTGCCGCGCATCTTCGGTTTGGCTGTCACACGCTTGAATTTCCTGGTCAGCGTATTTTTTGCTAATCGCATGATCGCTGGCAGTTACACCGCCTTGAACACCGCCTGGTTCCTGACCTTTTTCACGCTGGGCATCCTGGGACAAAGCGTCGGCACGGCCTTGTTTCCCTCTTTGGCGGCGTTGGCTGCTGCAAACGACATGGACGCTTTCCGCAGCCGCCTGTCTACGGCCATCCGCAGCGTACTTTTCCTGGCGATACCGGCGACTGTCGGCTTGACTCTGCTGGGCCAGCCGCTGATTGCCCTGCTATTTGAGCGTGGTAGTTGGACCTCAGTGGACACGGCAGCCACAGCCTGGGCTTTGGGTTTCTTCGCACTGGGCATCGCGGGACACGCCCTGCTAGAAATTCTATCGCGGGCTTTCTATGCGCTGTCAGACACAACCACGCCTGTCTTAGTAGGGGTCGCATCCTTGCTGAGCAATATCGTGCTGAGCGCGCTCTTTATCCAGTCCATAGGTGATCCCGAATCACTGGCTAAGGGGCCTTTTGCTGGGCTGGCCTTAGCTAATTCGCTGACGACGCTGCTGGAGGGCTTAGCGTTATGGGGGTTGATGCGGCGGCGAGTCGGTACGCTGAATGATCGTCACGTACTCAGCGGGGTGCTGTGGACGTTGTTGGCTTCCCTGCTCATGGGCGTGGCCGTATGGAGCACAGTCATGCTGTTAAGCATCAGCGGCCCCCTGCTCCAAGTGATCGCGGGCGGCACGGTAGGCCTGTTGACTTTCTTCGGGATGGCACTGCTGCTGCGCCTGCCGGAAGCGCGCAGCATTCCCGGTTTGGTGTTGGGCCGCATAAGCCGGTGACCGCCGGGTCGGCATACCCAGCGGCCATCGCCCCTTACGCCTCAGCGGCGGAACAACAGGATCGGGTCCATCAAGTTCGGACGCAACATAGACCAGTCCGCGTTCGGATTGGTACTGGCGCGCAGCTCCAGATGCAGATGAGCGGCTTCCGAGTTGCCTGTGTTGCCACAGGCCGCAATCCGCTGCCCCGCGCTGACCGCCTGCCCATCACTGACGCTGTAATCTAGCAGGTGACCATAGAGCGCGAAAAGATGCGCCCCAGCCAGCCCTTTCGTACTCAAGTCTGTCTGAGTGGATGCAGGCAGCTTGTCATGGTCATAGCGCACGATGACGAAGTTACCGTAACCAAAGCCCCAAGCCGGGTCATTCAACACACGCGCGTCACCTAAGCCGAGGCCCTGCATAAGCGTGCTAGGTGCGTTGGGCGTACAACGTGTGCAACGCATCGTCCGCACGGCTGTTCCCCCCTGTGGCCCAGCGTAAATTGGCGTACCTTCTTTAGCACCAAAATCCCAACCCCAGTGCTCAAAACCCAAAGCTGGATTCACCGGGTCTACGTTGAAATCGCGCACCCACCAGGAGTCCGGGATAGGAGACGGGTAACGGTCCGGGTGGCCTGCACCTGTATTCTCGAAGTCGCCTTCGAAGCGCAAGAAATCTTCACGTACCCAACCGACAACCCCGTTTAGATCAAGCTGTACCCAATTGAGGCGTGTGCCGCTTTCATCCGGCTTCACATCCAGGATTTTACCGCGCTGCCCGAAGCTCAAGCGGGTGACAGGTGGATTGTAGCTGGTGCCAGGGCCAGGGCGCACGTTAACGCCCGTTTTAGCGCGCCCGATGGCAGTCGCTGGGCCAGTGGGCGCAGCGGTATCAGCAACAGGGGGAGTAGTGACTTTAGGCTCGGTGCTAGGCGGGGGTGTCGTGATCTCAGGCTCAGTAATGGGCGGGGCTTCCGGTACAGCCGTCGGTTCGGTGCGCGTCAGGCTAAAAGCCAAAGTACGCGCCGCAACCTGTCCGTAACCGAAGGCCCTGCCATCTCCCACTACGTCAATCAGGTCATCCCGCACCCAGCCGATCTGCCCATCCGGAAAGACCAACTGGAACCAGGTATACACTTTGCCATCTTTGCTCTTGAGATCGGTATCAACAGCGACAGCGTGCACGGTCGTCTGCACTTCTAGCGGAGACTTAAACAGCAGTGCATGGTTCGTGCCAGGACCAGAACGCACGTTGATCTCAACCACGGTAGGAATGTGTGGAATACCTAGTATTACAGCGCTAAATGTGGATTCTGGCATGACTAAAGCTCCTAATTGGTTGAACCCTCAAGTCGATTTCATCATATGATGGAAGTGTGAGTCCAGTGCATTAAGGTATGAAATGCGTTTTATCCCTGGTATGATCTATACTATATTCATCCTGCCATCACATGAGTTTGGAAGGTCAACGCTGTGTCTACCACCACACAACGCTTAGTCGCCTATCATCTGTCACGCTTAAAAGACAAAAGCATCGATGTACGCATGAAAGCGATCAAAGAGATGGAGCTTTTGGAGTCAGACGAGGCCCAAGCAGGATTGGCAAGCTACTTCATTGACCTGCTGGACAACGCGGATAAAGACGTTTATCAGCGGGCCGTGAGCGAATTCAGCGCACTGAAACCAGACAGCCCCGTCCTAAAAGCTTTGACGCAGCACTACATTGCACAGTTAAGCGATAGCAGTACAGTCAAACGCCTGACAGCCATCAAAATCCTGGAAACGCTGGGAGCATCAGAGGCCATGACCCCCTTGCAGCGAGTCTTCGAAAACGACGCGGATCAAGAGGTACGCCGAGCAGCCCAAGAAGCAGGCAAAACGATCTTCAGGCTTACCCAGCAGTAACACCGAAGCAGGCACCCATGCAGGATTAGACGTACTCACTGCGCACACAGTATGCCATAATGGGCCTGATTGGTGTATCAGGAATCACGAGGCCCATTATGGAAGTTAAAGCTTTTGCCATCAAAACGACTGAGACCAACGCTGACACCCTACTGTTATTGATACCAGTGGGGGGTGAAGCACCGCCTCACAGCGTCCACGCTGTGGACGACAAGCTCGGCGGAGCGATCAACCACTTGCTGAGCACTGGTGACTTCAGCGGCAAACTAGGGGAAACCACGCGCCTGTATCCCCATGGCACATTGGAGATCACACGGGTCATTCTCAGCGGATTAGGCGACGAACCACCCACCGTTGAAACGCTGCGCCAGGCGGTAGGGCATGGCATACGCCAAGCCCAGAAGCACAAGGCACAGCGAGTCGCCATCGCATTACCCCCCTCCCCACTCAGCGATACGGAAAGCGCAGCCGCCATAGCGGAAGCAGCCCTGTTATCGGCCTACCAATACATGGGACAAAAGAACGCCCCCGATGAACAAAGCAGACTCACAAGTCTCGAACTACTCACAGGGGACGCCGCACGGGTGGCAGAAGTCACACAGGGAATTCAAGTAGGCAGCGCCTTTGCAGCAGGGGCCATCAGCGCCCGTGACATGGTGAATCTGCCCCCTAACATCTGTACCCCGATTTATCTTGCCAGCCGTGCGCGTAATATCGCTGACCAGACCAACATGAGGATCGAGGTTCTAGAACGCACGCAGATGGAATCGCTGAAGATGGGGGCACTTTTGGCCGTGGCCCAAGGCAGCGAAACCCCGCCGCGTTTCATCGTGCTGGAACACAACGCCGACCAAGCCGAAACCCTGGATACCATTGTGTTGGTTGGTAAAGGTGTAACCTTCGACACAGGCGGTTACAACCTCAAGACCGGCGAAGGGATGCTGTCGATGAAAGCTGACATGAGCGGCGCAGCAGCGGTCATCGGCGCAATGCAGATCATCGCTATGCTCGGCGTGCCGCTGCATGTCGTGGGCCTGGCTCCTGCTGCGGACAACATGATCAGCGGCAAGGCCTACCGCCCCTTGGAAGTCATCACCGCCAGCAACGACAAGACTATTGAAATCATTAACACCGATGCGGAGGGGCGTCTGCTGTTGGCGGACGCGCTGGTCTATGCCAAGCGCTATGACCCCGCCGCTGTGGTAGACATCGCCACGTTAACCGGTGCCTGTGTGGTAGCACTAGGCAAAGCGGCGGCAGGGCTGTTCGTGACGGATGACACGCTCAGGGCGGCGTTGATGCGCGCCGCGGACGTCACGAATGAACGTGTGTGGGAACTGCCCCTGTATCCCGAATACAAGAAAGCCATCGAGTCTGACACCGCAGACATCAAAAACACCGGCGGACGCGCTCAAGGTGTAGGCACGTCAGCCATCTTCCTGAAAGAGTTTGTTGATTACCCAGCCTGGGCACACATTGACATGGCAGGACTTATGCTCAACGTGGAAGATAATGCCTACGTTCCAGCTAAGGGTGCCAGCGGGTTCGGCGCGCGCTTATTGGCGGAATTTACCCGTCAATGGGCAGCCAACGGCAGTCCATCAGCTTAAGTGTTTAGGAGGTAAAGCGCGTGGAAATTCTGGGAATTGACATCGGTGGCTCCGGCATCAAGGGCGCGGTCGTCAACACAGACAATGGCACATTGGCCGAAGACCGGCACCGCATTGCCACACCGCAGCCAGCCGAACCGGAAGCGGTTGCGGAGGTCGTCGCTAAGATCGCCAAACACTTTAAGTGGCGCGGACCTATCGGGGTGACATTTCCGGCTATTGTCAAAGAAGGGGTGATGTTCTCAGCGGCCAACGTAGATGACTCTTGGATCGGCACCAATGGGCAAACGCTGTTCCAAGCGGCGACAGGCTGCCCGGTTAGGGTGCTCAATGACGCTGATGCCGCTGGGATCGCAGAGATGAGCGTCGGCGCGGGGATCGGCCACGAAGGCATCGTTATCATACTGACTTTCGGCACTGGCATTGGCAGTGCGGTCTTCGTAAACGGTCACCTGATGCCGAACACGGAATTTGGGCACTTGGAAATACGTGGCAAGATCGCCGAGGCGCGTGCCTCTGACCGTGTGCGTAAGGACAAAGACCTGAGCTGGGAAAAATGGGCTGCACGGATCAACGAGTATCTGTCGCACCTGGAGTTCGTCTTCTCGCCTGACCTGTTTATCTTCGGCGGCGGTGTGAGCAAAAAGCACGAGAATTTCTTCCATCTTCTGGAAACACGCGCGCCAGTTGTCCCCGCGAAACTGTTCAATGACGCCGGTATCGTGGGAGCAGCGATGGCCGCCCGCAACTTGGTAGAACAGCCTTAATCAACCACACGCAGCAGCAGGTCACCAGGGCGAATCGTGACCTGCTGCCCAGCGCCGATCTGCGAATCGTCCAGAGTTGCATAAAAGCCACGCACACCGTGGTCCAACGCTTGCAGAGTCGTCTTGAGTGCAGCGGCGGCAGGTGCAGTGTCCTGAAGCGCGTAACGGCTAAAGGCCTCGCAGGGGGCCGCTACCATGACATCACGCAGCGCGATCAAGGTACCCTGTGCTTCACTGTGGATCACCAGTCGCGTGCCCAGGTCCGCCGCGGTGAGCAACCCATCAGCCTGCACAATGACGTTTTCACCTCCGCATCCCAGCGTCATGTGCGGGCCAAAACGAGCGCGCATGTGTGCGTAATGCCCGCTAAAGCCAATGGACAGACTGTTGTGACTGCGCCCCCGGCTGTCCGGGTGATTGACGTGATGCACATCCAGAATGTGTTCGCCTGATTCGCCGACCCCCCAAACACCCTCGCATGTCAGTACCAATGCTGTGACCATCTCGATAGGTGCGGGATCGTAGCGTTTAGCTGTCCCACTGCCTTGCTTCAAGCGCAGCCGCTGAACCTGCAATTGCGAAATCACGCCGATCTTCTGCATCGAGATGTCCTCCATCTGCTCTGTATCATCCTGTAAGTATTGCATAAAGAACTGCACCATAGTGACTGTTTTTGCATTATGATAACGAGGAACCAAAGCGGAATCACTACTTTGGCAGTGTATCTAGTATCAGCGTTTACTCGATCTAACGTAAAAAAGGCGCAACCCAGGATAAGCACTGGGTTTGCATTTGCTGAGCATTGTGCCGATTGTGAGAAGTCATGACTGAAACGCTGCTGTATTCGATTGTCGCACCGGTCTTCGACGAAGAAGGTAACATCAAACGTTTATACGATCGTGTACGCCAAGTGATGGACAGCACTGGTGAGACCTGGGAATTGATCCTGGTTAATGACGGCAGCCGCGATAATTCTCTCGTAGAGATGCTCACGATCGCCCAGGCCGACCCTCGCGTCAAAGTCGTTAACTTTGCACGCAACTTCGGGCATCAGATCGCTGTCACCGCTGGCATCGACTACGCGGCTGGCGACGCCGTGGTGTTGATCGATGCCGATTTACAAGACCCACCTGAAGTCATCCTGGAGATGATCGAGCGTTGGAAAGCGGGCTATGAAGTGGTCTACGCAGTGCGCGAAGAACGCCAAGGTGAAACCTGGTTCAAGAAAACCACCGCCAAGTTATTTTACCGCACCATCTATCGCATTACCGACGTCAGCATCCCGCTGGATACGGGCGACTTTCGCTTAATGGACCGACGAGTAGTGGATGTGCTGTGCCAAATGCGTGAGCACAACCGCTTCATACGTGGCATGACAAGCTGGGTTGGCTTCCGGCAGACAGGGGTACGCTACGTGCGGCAGGCCCGCGAAGTTGGCGTGACGAAGTATCCGCTGCGCAAGATGGTACGTTTCGCCTGGGATGCCGTGACGGGCTTCTCATATTTCCCGCTGCAAGTGATGATCTACGTCAGTCTGCTGCTGGGCATGGTGGCAATGCTGGCAATCCCGGTGATCGCTGGGCTGCGCTTGGTCTACGGGGAAGAATACTTCGGCGGCCAAGCCACGACCATCGTGCTGATGCTGTTGATGGGCGCATTCCAGCTTTTCTTTCTTTTCGTGATGGGCCAGTACGTCGCACGTATTTATGACGAAGTGCGTGGGCGGCCACTGTACATCGTGTCTTCAGAACACGGCTTCCATCCCGCAGAACAAATCGCTCCATCCGGCAGGCCGCCCGCCCATCATCCCGCGCCATCTGAACGCAAATCAGAAGCCGAACAAACATCATGAGGGATGCCTGATGCAAGAACAGGACAACGCGCACACCCAGGACATAGAAGCCTATCGCCAAGCCGTACTGTCCTATGAGGCAGCGCATGAACAGGTCAACACCTTACTGCGCGCCTATCAAGGTCATACCACACGGATGACTGCTGAAGACCTGCACCGCTACCGGCAACTAGCCCAGGCGCGCGACGCATTGTACAGCGAGGTCCGTTGGTGGGAACAGCGCCTACTAGATGATGACACCGACGACGCGATACAGTAATCAACGGCGATGAGCTGGCCAGATGACCGGGTGCTGGTCGGGGTAATAAACCGCCTCCGTGACCTCAATGCCGCACGCGATGCAGGCTGGTATCGCGTGCCGCTGCTGCATTACCCATATTATCTAGATGCTGCCTACATCGGCCTATTTCTGAGCCGAGCTTTCGGGGACATGAACGGCGCTGTTCACTATTTTGCTGCTGTGCGCGGGGTCGAACTGTGTTACCGGCACTGGCTACTGCCAGATGAAAGCGATCACCCGCGCGCCGATGCCTTATATTATCGTGTTGCGCTCGGCCCGCTCATTCCCAAAGTACCGCCCATTCGCAACAGCAGCAAACGTCGCTTGGCATTCGTGCACACTACTTGGGACCGCTTCAGCCAGGCTCGCCACATCAGTGAGCTGTACGCCCGTGACCAACGCTTCACCCCCAGCCGCCTGGACATCGCCACGAGCCGCCGCCTTTACGCCCTCATGGATGATCTGCCTGAACGCCCCCATCCCCTGAACCCGGATGATTCTCTGTATACGTCTACAGACTAAGTGCGGACACCAGCCCTTGGCTGCGTTATAATGCCACTATTGACTTGATACACCGACTCGACGAAAGCTATAGACTCATGACAGACGACACTAATCGTGCCATTGTAATGAGTATCGCCATTTTAGGTGGTACCGGCAAGGAAGGCTTCGGGCTGGCGCTGCGCTGGGCGCTCAACGGCTACCGCATCATCATCGGGTCGCGCGATGCACAGCGCGCAGTGGCCCGCGCTGAAGAAATGAACGTCCAGCTAGGCGGTGACTATATCACTGGACTGAGCAACGCCGAGGCCGCCCGCGATGCCGACATGGTGGTGCTCAGCGTGCCCTATAATGCGCACAAAGCCACCCTGGAAAGCGTCCGCGAACACCTAGAGGGTAAAGTACTTATTGACCTCACGGTACCGCTTCAGCCGCCGAATGTGCGTACGGTACACCTGCCAGAAGGCGAATCGGCAGCCCTGGAAGCCCAGGCCTTACTAGGTGAGAGCGTGCAGGTCGTAGCCGCCTTCCAAAATGTCAGCGCTGTTAAGCTGCAAGACCCACAAACCGTGGTGGACTGCGACGTGCTGGTCTGCGGCGATTCAGCTGACGCGAAAGCAAACGTGATCCAACTGGTCAATGCCGCCGGGATGCGCGGCCTGGACGCCGGACCGCTGGCAAATGCGGTTGCTGTTGAAGCCCTGACGCCAGTACTGCTGTACATCAACAAAGTCTACAAAGTCAAAGGGGCCGGCGTGCGCATCACCGGGATTGACGACTGACATGACAGCAGCACCTGAACTGCACCTGCGTGCTCTGCCTGGCATTCCATTAATTGCCCCTGGCGACGACCTCAGTGCTGTGATCCTGAGCGCCCTCCAACAAGCGCAGATCATACTCCATAACCAGGACGTGCTGGTGATCTCGTCTAAAGTTGTTAGCAAGGCGGAAGGCCGCTTCGTGGACCTCAACACGGTGCAGCCCAGTACGGAGGCGCAGCGTCTAGCCGCGATCACGCACAAGGACCCCCGCATCGTGCAGGTCATCCTGGACGAAAGCACGATGGTCTCGCGCAGTGTACCGAACGTACTGGTCACAGCCCATCGCTTAGGCTTCATCAGCGCCAACGCGGGGGTGGATCAGAGCAACGTCGGCCAAGGCGATCAGGTTGTTCTGCTGCTGCCAAACGATCCAGATGCCAGTGCCGAGTCGCTCCGCAAGGTGATCGGCAATGAAACAGGTGCATCGGTCGGCATCGTCATCAGTGACACCCATGGGCGCCCCTTCCGTAAGGGCAATGTCGGTGTAGCAATTGGCCTGGCCGGGCTGCCGGGGCTGCTGGACCTGCGTGGTCAGCCGGACCTGTTCGGTCGGGTGATGCAGTCAAGCGTGCTGGCGGCCGCTGATTTAGCAGCCTCCGCTGCACATCTCTTGTGTGGCGAAGCAAATGCGGGCTACCCGGTCGTGTGGATGCGCGGTCTGCACTTCGATGCAGACATAGGCCGCGCTGCCGACCTCAACCGTGATCCAGAACAAGACCTTTACCGCTGAGCCATGACTCACCCAAACCCTGACAGCCCACTCATGCATGTCATCCGTCAGCGCCGGTCGATTCGGCAGTACAGTGGTCACCCCGTGCCAGACGCCGTGCTGCTGCATCTGCTGGACGCGGCACGGTGGGCACCCTCTGCGCACAACCGGCAGCCCTGGCGCTTCGCTGTGGTAAAATCATCCGCGATGAAAGCATCATTGGCTGGGGCCATGGGCGCTCAGCTCCGGCGTGACTTAGAAACCGACGGGGTGCCCGAAGCCGCCATTACCGCCGATGTGCAGCGCAGCGCCGCCCGCATCACGGGTGCAGCAGCAGCAATCGTGTTGTGCCTCACTATGGCGGACATGGACCGCTATCCGGACCCCCGGCGGCAGCAGCATGAACACATCATGGCCGTACAGAGTGTCGCGATGGCTGGGCAGAACCTGCTGCTGGCCGCACACGATGTAGGCCTGGGCGCTGTGTGGATGTGTGCCCCACTGTTCACGCCGGATGTGGTGCAGCATGTGCTAAACCTTCCCAAAGACTGGCATCCCCAGGGACTCATCACCTTGGGTTATCCGGCCCAACAGCGCGAGCGGTCGCGCAGGCCGACGGAAGAGAGTGTCGTTTGGCGATAGAAAAGGTTGTAGTGTTGGTTGGTGGCGTCGGTGGCGCAAAGCTCGCCTTAGGCTTGGCGCGCCTGCTGCCCCCTGAACGCCTCAAGATCATCGTGAACGTAGCGGACGACTTCTGGCATTATGGGCTGCGCATCTGCCCAGACAACGACACGATTCTTTACACACTGGGCGGCCAGGTGGACCCAGTAAATGGCTGGGGTATCGCTGACGACAGTCTGACTGTTATGGACGCGCTGCGTAACCGCGGGGAAGCACCCTGGTTCCGCCTAGGAGACCGCGACCTGGCGACACACCTCATGCGCACGTCTTGGCTGCGGGACGGTCAGCGGCTGACCGAGATCACGACGCAGCTGGCGGCCTCACTAGGCGTCATGCACAGCGTGCTGCCCGTCACCGATGACGAAGTGGCAACCATCGTCGATACCGTCGAGTACGGCGAGCTGGACTTCCAGAGCTATTTTGTGAAGCATCGCTGGCAGCCCACAGTGCGTGGCATCCGCTATGCAGGCATCAAGTCGGCACGTATGACGTCGGAAGTGGAAAAGGCGCTGCATGAAGCCGATGCCGTGCTGTTTGGTCCATCGAATCCATGGCTGTCGATCGGACCGATTTTGGCTGTGCCGAATTTTCACGAAACGCTCATATCGCGCAATATCCCGCGTGTTGCGGTCACGCCCATTGTTGGCAAAGACGTCGTTAAGGGTCCAGCAGCAAAAATCATGAGAGAATTAAATTACGCGGTATCCTCGCAAACGGTCACAAGTTTCTACGGTGACGCGATCAATGCGTTTGTAGAGGACAGCCGCGGCGAGTCTGTCATGCCGACGGAAATACGCACGCTAAAGTGTGATACAATGATGACAACAGAGCAGCACAAAATAGACTTTGCTCGAACAATACTTAAATGGTTAGACGATTGGAATTAGGACAATGAGCATCTGGGCAATCGTACCGGTCAAACCCCTGCGGCTTGCCAAGAGCCGCCTCGCGTCAGTACTCACCCCCGAACAACGCCAGCGCTTCGCCGAGACGATGCTGCGGCACGTCTTGCAAGTGCTCAACGACGTACCGCAGATCACCGGCACCTTGGTCATCAGCCGTGACAACCGTGCCCTGGCCTTAGCCCGTGACTACGGTGCCAAGACCGTGCAGGAAAGCGGCGCGCCTGAACTCAATGCAGCGCTCATGCGCGCCACGCAGATCATCGGCAGTTGGGGCAGCGAAGCCGTCCTGATACTGCCCGCCGACCTACCACTAATCGAAACCAGTGACGTCACCGGCATCATCAAAGCTGGGGACCGCTTTCCTAGTGTAGTATTATCAACTGACCGCAACACCGACGGCACCAACGCCCTCTTCATCCGTCCACCCGGGCTGATCGAGTACACTTACGGTGAAGGTAGCTTTCGCCGACACGCCATGCAGGCCCGCGATGTTGGTGCTCATGTCAAAGTCTACGAGTCTCAGCGCCTGCTTCAGGACATTGATCTGCCGGAAGACATCGCCAATTTCTACCGTGTGCTGCATCGAGGTCAGTTCGACGCCACGCTTCCGCTGGCCGATGTGTTCGAAGCGATCCAAGCGGAACTGGAGCGACGCAGCGCCTCATGAGCGAAAGCACAGTCGGCACACATGGCTGAGCGGCTTGCCCTCTATTTGCAGGATGGCTATCCCTTACGCGAGGCAATCAAGCTGGTGCAGTACGCCGAACTGCGCGGCTTCGAAGCGGTTTGGCAGGGCCAACGGCGCTCAGCACGGGACATCCTAGTCTCGTTGGCTGCTTACGGTGCGGTCACCACACGCATTAAACTAGGTGCTGGGGTCTTGGATATCTGGACACGCAGTGCGCTCTCAACAGCAGTAGCCCTGCTGTCTCTGGATGATCTCGCCCCAGATCGGGTACTGTGCGGCTTCGGTATCGGCTCTGATCAACAAGCGCAAAGAGCCGGGATCGTGCGCCATAAACCACTGTTGAGCCTGCGCGAAACCGCCAACGCGGTACAGCGCCTTCTCGCTGGAGAGCGCGTCAGCCTTCGTGGTGAGCACGTCCGACTCGACGATGCACAACTCGACATGCCACCGGAACGCCAGGAAGCGCGCCAGGTCCCGATCTACATCGCGGCCACGGGGCCGAATGTCGTAGCCTTGGCAGGTGAAATTGCCGATGGCCTGGTGATGAATTACCTGGTTTCGCCTGATTACACTCTCAGCGTGTTGGAAGAGCTAGCGCGCGGTGCCAAACAAGCACAACGCAGCCTCAACGCCATTGACCGCCCACAACTCATCATGGTTTCGGTGGATCGGGACCGCCAACTCGCCTTGGATCGCGCCCGCCGTGTCGTGGCGCAGTATCTGATCAGCCAGCCGCGCGTGATGCGTGCCTCTGGCGTAGACCCCATGCTCATTGATGACGTCATCCAAATGGCACACGGTCAACCAGAAGCCATCATGGATGTGGCGCGACTCGTCCCGGACTCGGTGGTACAGCTCGTCACTGCCTCCGGCAGCCCGGACGAAGTGCGCGCCAAGGTCGCGGAATACCGCGCAGCCGGGGCAACCAGTGCAGTGCTTTACCCACTCGGTGATCCACGCGCCATGATCGACCTCTTCACTGACAGGTTTCTCAGTTGACACACACATCCCCCGCACCACGTTCCAAATTCAATCCGCTGCAATGGATTGACCGTCACTACTGGCAATCAGCACTGATGCTGGCCGGGCTGGTATTCGGCGTTTACCTACTCACAGGACTAGATGCAGGTGGTCAGGCGTTCCCACTGATGCCAGTTGATGACGCCTACATTCACTTTCAGTACGGGCGGCAAATCACACTGGGCCAGCCTTACGTGTATAACCCTGGTCAGCCGCCAACTTCGGGTGCAACCAGCCTGCTCTACCCATACATATTAGCGTTAGGTTATTCACTGGGTTTCCAGGAGCTGGCGTTGGGCCTGTGGGCGATGCTCATCGGTGCGCTGGCACTCGCGGTATCGACATGGGGACTGTATCGCCTGCTGCGGCTGTTGTCTCTCGATGTGCAACTTGCTCTGCTGCTGACCAGCGCGTATGGGCTATCCGGCTTGGTCGGGTGGCACGCGATGAGCGGCATGGAAACTGCGCTGATGGCCGCATTCACCCTACTGACACTCTTAGCCTTCTATGCGGAACGACGCGGTGCCCTGGTCATTGCGGCACTGCTGTTAACGCTGACGCGGCCTGAAGGTGCGCTTTTCGCGGGATGGGCGGTGCTGCTTTATGGACTGCGCGCGCTGCGACGCGAAGGCTGGCAGGTGCTGCGTCATCCGGGGACCTGGACGCTGCTCATCCCGGTGCTGGCCGTCGGCACACAGCCACTGCTCAATCTGCTGCTGACGGGATCGGCGTCGGCGTCAGGGGGACAGGCTAAATCGCTCTTCAGTATGGTACCGACATACCCAGATGTTATCGCGCAGCGCATACTGGACAATCTGCTGCGCATTATCACCGAGCTGCTGGTGGGCATCGGTGAAAACGACATCTGGTTTCTGCCACCGCTGCTAGGCTTGGTTGGACTCATGGGTGGACTGTTGGCGCTACGGCATCCGGCACAGCGCTGGACGGTCCTGCTGGTGATCCTGTGGATCATCAGCGTGGGCGGGAGCATCGCCACCCTAGACACAGCGTTTTGGCATTTCAAACGCTATCAGGTGCCACTGCTGATCCTGGCCTACCCCATGACTGGACTGCTGCTCGTGCGCCTACCAGCACGCTGGCGGAGTCCAGTGGCAGCGCTGATACTGGGTTTATCGCTGGTCAGTGCGTGGGGCTTTCGTGACTACTACGCGCAAAACACACGCAGCGTGGCCGCACAGCCTCTGGCGATGGCGCGCTGGCTGGCGGATAACACGCCTAAAGACGCCGTTGTCGCGGTGCATGACGTGGGCATGATGCGATACATCGGGCAGCGCACCACGCTGGACATGGTGGGCCTCACAACACCTGACGCAGCGGATTCCTGGCGCAATGGGCCGGGGGCAGTGGCCGAGTTTAGCATGGACACACAGCCGGATTATGTCGCAGCCTACACTACAGCGCGCGGCTTAAACTACCTCGCCGATACATCCCTTTACGGTGAACTGTTGGCTGCTTTCAACGCAGACTATGATCCACGCTATAACGTCGCTTTGGGCGCGCCGTACCAGGGCATTTACCGCGTGACGTGGACACCCAACCCCAGCCAACTCTTCAGCGATTACTTGCGCGTGCGCGTTGTCAACCCGGACGCGCCGCTGACTATCGTGAACGTGGCCAACCTGAACAGCGAGTCTACGCATGGCTATACATGGCGCAATGCCGAACGACTGCCCGGTTTCGCCACGGAAGCCTATGAACTGCCAGCCGCAGACTGCACACGCGCTGACTGCATCAGCTTGGATGGTGGACGCCTCATCAACGGGGAGGAAGCCTTCACGGTACAGATACCCGCCGCACTAATTGAGTCGGGGCAGGACCTAGTGCTGGTGACACGGGTGCACGCCACACACAGCGGACATTTCGACGTCTACGCCAATGACAACCTGATAGACCGTCAATGGCTGCCCACACTCCCCGGCCAATGGCTGGAAATCGGCACGTTGATTCCACGAGAATGGCTGGCACCCACGCTGCACGTCCGCATCGTGCCAGAAACGCCCAACAGCCATTACGTGCCGTATACGCACCTGGTCTACCCAGCAGCGGACACACACATCACCAATGAGACAGCAGCGATCGCCAGCTATCAAGACGGCACGCTGCTACTGGAACGATTGGACTCTAGTTTACTAGAAGATAAGCGTCTGATTATCAGCTTACATTGGTCCACAGATGGCACAGCACGCGGCGTATACCGGCACTTCGTGCATCTGTACGACGACCGAAACGCACCGCCCGTTGTACAGGCTGACGCGCTGCCGATCCACGGTACACAGCCGCCCGGTAACTGGCTGCCGGGGTCACTTGTAGAGACGATTGTGGTAGACTTAGACAGCGTATCACCTGGCACCTATTCACTCAGCCTTGGGTTATATGATCCGGCCAATGGTGCACGATTGATGCCCACCCTGCTGGATGAGAAAGCGGTTGAGGTCGATGCAATGGCGCAGCGTTTGTTTTTTGACGAGATACGGGTCAGCACTAATGATTGACGATCACAAGCCGGTCTATGCGGCGATCTTAAAAGCGCAAAGCGACGGTGTTCCAGCAGCCCTAGTGACCATTATTCGCACGCAGGGGTCTATGCCGCGGCACACAGGCAGCAAAATGCTCGTTTACGCGGATGGGCGCACAGTTGGGACAGTCGGCGGCGGAGCGATGGAGTCACTGGCCGTCGAAGAAGCACAGGCAGTACTAGTTGACGGCCAGGCGCGACACCCCATCTACACACTCAATGACCTGAATCATGGTGCCCCTGGTATCTGTGGCGGCAGCGCGGAACTGTTCGTAGAGCCGCTCTTTCCACCGCCAACACTGCTGGTCGTGGGTGCCGGTCACACGGGCGCAGCACTGGCTGAACTCGGTCATTGGATGGGCTACCAGGTGATACTCAGCGATGACCGTAGGGCGTTCTGTAACCCGGAGCGGGTGCCTGGCCTGGCGGATTACGTGGTGTGCGCGCCGGAACAGCTTACCGAACGTGTGCAGGTAAACGCACACACCTATGTTGCAGCCCTTACACGGGGTCTGCCAGTAGACACCCAACTGCTGCCCGCGCTGCTGCGCACAAAGGCAGCCTACATCGGATTGATCGGCAGTCAGCGGCGCTGGTCGCTGACAGTGAAAGCCTTGAAAGCACAAGGCTTGAGCAATGCAGACCTCGCGCGGGTGCATTCACCCATTGGCCTGGAGCTGGAAGCCGAAACGCCTAGAGAAATCGCGTTAAGCATAATGGCGCAGATCACAATGCTGCGTCGTGGCGGTACCGGCCAGCCTATGAGCCGCACGCAGTCCGCTGTTACACCATAACCGCAGTGCCGCTTTACAGCTTCCGCAAAAGTGGCGGCGAAAACACATCGGGTTCTTGATGAAGATTTTGTGCCTTAGCGATACTGTGATGCCACAAATGGAAAGTGCAGCCAACTTGCGCCGCCGCTACAATGATATCGAGCTGGTGGTGAGCTGTGGCGATATGCCCGCTGTCTACCTGGAGTTTATCGTGTCGGTACTGAACGTGCCCTTATTCTACGTGCGCGGCAACCACGATGAACGCTACAACGAGTCTCCGCCTGGAGGCGAGGACCTGCACCGCAGGGTGGTGCGTTACAAGGGCTTGACCTTCGCCGGTTTAGAGGGTTCAATGCGGTACAATACAGGCAAAATCCAGTATACTGACCGTGAAATGACCCGAATGGTGCTGAGCATGGGGAAGCGCCTGCTACCCCGTCGCCTGGCGCACGGCCACGGGGTGGATGTACTGATAACCCATTCTCCTCCTTTCGGTATCCATGATCGTGATGATCTACCCCACACCGGCTTCAAGGGTCTGCGCTATTTCATGGCCTGGTATCGCCCACGCTATCTGCTGCATGGGCATGTCCACACCTATGATCGGCGCGATACAATCCGCACACAGTTTCACGACACCTGTGTGATGAACATCAACCCGGTCAAAGTGCTGGACATCAACCCGCCGCATGATGGGCCAAATGAGGATGTTTGAGGAGATGAAACGCGAGTTTGAAGAGATACGGGCCTACATACGCAGCAGCGACTCCAGTGAGCGCTACTGGGGCCTTATTCTCGCTGGCGAACAGCGCGAAAGCGCCGTGGTACCACTGGCAACTCAAGCAATGCTGGGCGATGAAAACACAACGGTACGCGCTATGGCGGCCTGGGCTTTGAACCGCGTCGCCAGCCCCGTTACCGTGCCAGCCTTGATCGAAGCCCTGTATGACCAAAGGTTCGATGTACGGGTACAGGCCAGCCGTGCACTGGTGCGCATCGCCAAAAAGACGATCCCCGACGTGGTTGTACCCGACGTTGTAGACGTGATGTGCGACCCCGATCATGACACGGCCCGACATATGGCCTACCTGGTGCTGCAACTCATCGGCAGCGAACAAGCCAATGAGGCCATTCGCCGCTATTGGAATTCGAGCGATTAAACAGGATCATCACTCATGTGGACAACCTACCACAGCGCTGCAACCTTAGACGAAGCCATTAGTCTCTTGGCTGAATACGGCAGCCGCGCGCGCGTTATCGCCGGTGGCACGGACATGCTCATTGAGCTGGAACACGGTAAACGCCCTGGCGTACACGTGCTCATCGACATCTCGCGCGCGGCTGAAGCCGATGCGATCACATTGGGGACCGATGGTTGGATCAGCATGGGGCCGCTTGTTACCCACAACGATGCTGCGATCAGCCCGCTCATTCAGCAGCATGCCCTACCCCTAGCACTGGCCGCCTGGGAAGTCGGCGCACCGCAGATTCGCAACCGTGCTACCATCGCAGGCAATTTGATAACCGCTTCCCCCGCCAATGACACGATTACGCCGCTGCTGGCACTGGGTGCTGAGGTCATACTGCGCTCGTTGCACGGTGAACGCCGTGTGCCCTTGAGCGATTTCTACACCGGACTTCGGCAAACGGTCATGGCACCCGATGAGCTGCTGACCGGCATCAGCTTTGCAGCCATGACAAGCCAGCAGCGGGGTACTTTCATCAAGCTGGGATTACGGCGAGCACAGGCCATCTCTGTGGTCAATGTCGCCGTCATACTGCGCTTTGAGCGTGAGATCGTGCGCGGAGCCGCTGTCACTTTGGGCAGTGTGGCACCAACTGTCATTCGCATTCCAGAGGCCGAAGCAGCGCTTATCGGCCAAATGCTAAGGCCAGAGGTCATCCGTGAGGCTGCGCTGACTGCTGCGAGAGTACCAACCCCCATTGATGATGTGCGCAGCACTGCCGAATATCGCACAGAGATGATTAAAGTCATCGTGGCACGGGCATTGCGTGCCCTGATGCCTGGCGGTCAACGGCCCCAACTACCCAACAATCCGGCTATGCTGTGGGGCCAAGCGCATGGACACACCCGCTTAGAAGCAGCGCACACCCACACAGATAAACAGCCCATCGAAACGACGATCAACGGCCAGCGATTGGAAATCGACAGCGGACAGCACAAAACGCTGCTGGACTTCTTGCGTGAAGACGCAGGGCTTCCAGGTACAAAAGAAGGCTGTGCAGAAGGCGAATGCGGTGCCTGCACAGTATTTCTGGATGGTGCAGCCGTCATGGCCTGCATGGTACCTGCTCCCCGTGCGCACCACGCGGACATCGTGACAGTTGAGGGACTGAGCACGGACAAGGCATTGCACCCCGTTCAGCAGGCTTTTGTGGATGCAGGCGCGGTGCAATGCGGTTACTGTACCCCTGGATTCATCATGGCGGGCGCTAAGCTGCTTGAAGAACATCCCCAGCCTACTCGCGCCCAAGCACAGCAGAGCATCAGCGGGAATTTGTGTCGCTGCACCGGCTATTATAAAATCATGGATGCATTAATCGCCGCTGGCAATCCTGCCCAGCAAGCGGCACAGGAGGAATAATCGCATGTCAACGATAGACCCGAAAGAATACGGGAGAGAAGGGAAAGTACGGCGCAATCGAGGTCTGCGGCCCTGGTACCCGGTTCTTGGCCTGCTGCTGCTGGTTTCAGCCGGGGCCATTGCGTTTGCACTTTCGCTGCCACTGACTGACTTAGTTGTCAACAACGGCATTCTCGTGCCGGATGCATCTCTCACGCGCGACCTGATCCAAGCCGGCATGGGCGGGCTGATATTCGTCATCGTGATTCTGCTGGTTTTCCTGGTCTTTGCTGCCTTTGCACCCAAGCCCAGCAAAATGACCAGCGAACGCCAGCTTGAGCGTGAACGTCGAGAAAACATCGCCGAACAAAAAGCCAAGCGTAAGCGCAAACGCCAGGCCAACAAGCAGCTTGCTGCGCAGCGTGCCCGTGAGGCACAGCAGAAAGACAAGTAACGCACGGGTCCGCGCAATGCAGCGGCATTTTTTGACGGGTGCCTCATCTCAGATGCGCCCGTTTCTGTTCTATAATGAACGGGTAGTCACCCGATGACAGCCACAAAGGTTCAGGTTCAATCATGCCGAAGGACACAACGCTTGCTATTGGGCAGTCAATCCAGCGCGTAGACGCCGTTGGAAAAGTCACAGGTCAAACCCCTTATCCTGGTGACCTTGACATGCCCGATCAGCTCTACCTGCAAATCCGCTACAGTGACCGCGCACACGCACATGTGCGGCGCGTGGATACCCAGGCCGCTGAAGCGCTGCCGGGCGTCGTGGCCGTATTCACCGCGAAAGACATCCCCGTCAACGAATACGGCCTCATCACCAAAGACCAGCCGGTGTTGTGTGGGCCAGGCAGTGACAACCCCGCTGCCGACCGGGTACGCACCACAATGGACAACCTGGCCTTCGTCATCGCGGAAACGCCAGACATCGCGGCGCGCGCGGCGGAGCTGATCCGCGTAGACTACGAAGACCTACCGGCGGTATTCAACCACAATCACGCCATGGACCCCGGCGTGCCCCAACTTCACGAGGCCAGTCCGAACAACGTCCTGTGCTATTATCGCATCCGTAAGGGGGAGATGCAGGCGGGTTGGGACCAGGCCGAAGTCGTGGTGGAAGGTGAATATCACACTGGCTGGCAGGAACATGCTTACCTTCAGCCAGAAGCCGGCTTGAGCTACATCGACGAGGAAGGCCGCGTAACTGTTGTCGTAGCGGGACAATGGGTCCATGAGGACCTGTGGCAGATCACCCATGCGCTGAAACTACCTGAAGACCAAGTACGGGTGATCTACCCAGCCATCGGCGGCGCGTTCGGTGGCCGTGAGGATATGTCCGTGCAGATTGCGCTGGCGCTGGCGACGTGGAAACTGCGCCGTCCTGTTAAGGTGATCTGGAGCCGCGAGGAGTCGATCCGCTATCACCATAAGCGCCACCCCTTCACGATTCACACGCGCTGGGGTGCCCGCCGTGATGGGCGTATCGTCGCCATTGAAGCTACAGTCATTGGCGATGCTGGTGCCTACAACTACACCTCAACCAAGGTTGTCGCTAACGCTGGGCTGATGGTCACCGGGCCTTATGAAATTGATAACATTCATGTTGATACCTACGGCGTGTACACCAACAACATCCCCTGCGGGGCTTTTCGCGGCTTTGGTGCGCCACAGGGTGCCTTTGCCGCTGAAGGACAGATCAACAAGCTGGCCGCTGCGCTGGGCATGGACCCGGTAACGCTGCGCATGATAAATACCGTCCGCGAGGGCAGCCTGCTGTCTGTTGGCACGCCGCTGCCGGCGGGGGTGTCCATGCCGCAGGTGATCGAGGCCTGTGCCCGCGAGAGCTTCTGGCAGTCCAGCAGCGGATCGGCCACCTGGCAGCGCCCGGCCACCGAACAGCCTACAGACCCGGCACGGCGGCGTGGCGTCGGCTTTGCGGTGGGCTTTAAGAACGTGGGCTATGCATTCGGCTTCCCGGAGCACAGCGTGGCGGCAGTGGAACTGCACGGTAGTACACAAATCGAACAGGTTATCGTGCGAGCCAACGGTGCGGATGTCGGTCAAGGTGCGCACACTGTCTTCATGCAAATGGCCGCCGATGTCGTGGGCGTACCCTTCCACAAAGTAAAGCTCGTGGGCCAAGATACCAGTGCCGTTGGCTCATCGGGCAGCGCATCAGCCTCACGCCTGACTTTCATGACCGGCAACGCCATACGCGGTGCAGCACAAATCGCGCTGCAAGCCTGGACCAACGAAGAACGCCCCGCTGTTGGGGAGTTTGAATACCGCCCGCCACCGACGACCATGTACGATCCCGAAACCGGCAAGTCCGAGCCGAACTTTGCCTACGGATACGCAGCGCAGGCGGTTGAAGTCGAAGTCGATATCGAAACCGGACACATTCACATCCTGCGCGTGATCTCCACCAATGACGTGGGCAAAGCGATCAACCCACAGGGGGTACAGGGCCAGGTCGAAGGTGCCGTGGTACAGGCCCAGGGTTACGCGTTGATGGAAAAGCTGCACTCCCGTGAGGGGCACATCCTGAACCCCTACCTATCCACCTACTTAATTCCTACCGTGCTGGACGTGCCCGACGAGGTGAAGTCCGTTATTTTGGAGATTCCCGACCCTATCGGGCCGTGGGGTGCACGCGGTGTCGCCGAGATGCCCTTCCTGCCGCTGGCCCCAGCGATTGCGGCGGCAGTTCATGACGCGACGGGTGTTTGGATCGACGTGCTGCCAATGACTCCCGATCAAGTCGTTAAGGCCCTGCGTATTCATCAAATCGGTGTGATTTAGCTGAGGAACTCATGCGACTCCAGCAGGCGTTTCAGATCAACCCTGGCGATGTAGTATCGATCATCGGTGCGGGTGGTAAAACCTCACTGCTGATCGGGCTGGGCTATGAGCTGATGGAGGAAGGCTGGCGCGTATTAGCGACGGCCACCACTCGCCTTACCCACGATCAGCTCAACCTCTTCCCAGCTGCCATTCCGGTCCGTGCGGGTGCCGATGCCATCTCCAACGCACTCAACGATCACCGCTTCGTCTTGCTCTACGAGCGCATCGAGCACGACCAGGCCGTCGGCGTAAATCCACGCGCGGTGCAGCAGCTCCTAGATCGCGTGGACTCGGATGTGCTGCTGGTGGAAGCCGACGACAGCGGCAGTAAGCTGCTCAAAGCACCTTTCAGCGGCGAGCCGATCATCCCGGATGGGACTTCCTTAGTGATTCCGGTCGCTTCCATGGGTGTGATTGGCCACCCCTTAGATGCCCGCCACGTCTACAACCCGGAAGCAATCAGCGTCCGCTATGGCTTCCCAATGGGGGCGGAAATCAAGAGTCCCTGGCTGGCGCAGATTATGCGCGATGAAGCGCTGGGGCTGTCGGGCGTGCCTGATGGGGTGCGCGTGGTCGGCTTCCTGAACCAAACACCGGAAAAAGGCTATGGGCGCATCCGCGCGCGGGTGATCGCCCGCCTCGCGCTGCGTTCCAGCCGAATGCACGGAATCGCGCTGGGCGAAGTGCGCGGTGCGGAACCCGTGCACGAGCTGCATCGTCCGGTCGGTGCGGTGATCCTGGCGGCTGGCATGTCCACACGCATGGGCCAACACAAGATTCTGATGCCCTGGAGCGACGGCCACAGCATCATTGAGCACATCATCCATCAGCTTTTCAAAGCGCGCATTGACCCAATCACGGTCGTCACCGGCCACAAGGCTAAAGAGGTAAAGGCCCTGCTCAAGCCACTGGACGTCAACATCGTCTACAACCGGGGCTACAGAACGGGCGAGATGCTGTCATCGGTGAAGGCCGGACTGCGCGCTATGCCAGATCACACCGCCGCTGCCCTCATCGTCCTGGGCGATCAGCCGCGCATTCAGGCCAAAGTGCTGTATCAACTGCTCAATGCCTATGCGCTGGGCCACGGCGACCTCATCATCCCTAGCTATGACAAACGGCGCGGCCACCCGCTGCTGCTGGGGCGGCGCTACTGGCCGGAAATGCTGAGCCTACCGCGTGACGGTGCCCCGCGCGACCTCATCAATACCCACGCCGATGCCATTCACTACGTCACCGCCAACAACGACTCCGTGCTGCGCGACGTGGACACCCCGCGAGACTATGAAGAGGAACGCTGGAAGGCCGGGCTGGGCCGCTTCAAACCATGAGCACTACGCCACCACGGTCCACACCGGCGCGACAGCGAAATGCGCGCCCATCGCGCGTGAACGTCGCACAAAATCCGCATCCTCACCGCTGAGTTTCGCTATGTCAGCAGAATGCCACACATCTGACTTCAATACATCGACAAAGGCTGAAAAAACAAACACCAAGCTGTTATCCGCTGGCTGTTGCCGCAAACCAACCCAATGCAGCACAGGTGCTTGTGCATCCAACTGCACGGACAGCCGCGCGGCCAACTGCTCCCATGGCGCGATCCGGCCATCACAGCGGACGCGGGGTAGGCGTGCGGCCTCGTCGGTCAGCACGCGTCCCTGCGCATCAAGAAAAACGCCGACGGCCTGCACATCAAAGCGCACATGACGCGGTTCTGGGCGTGCGCGTAGCAGGTTGAACAAGTAACGGCGCATCAAGGTGCGGCGGTAGCGGCGATACGTTGTCCGGCTGATACTCTCAGCGTAAGGCAGTGGACGCGCAGCACCCAGCGCAGCGCGCGCCATCTCACCAGCAAGTCCCTGTGGAAAGGAATCCGGCGGCAGAAAGCGGTTGTTGCGCGTTTCGTCGCTGCGCTCACGGAGCTGACCACCAATGGGTTCGGCGGCATACAGCACGTTCATCCGCCCAGAGCCGCTCCAGAAGTACAGCCCAACTGGGCGCTGCACCTCAGCGACGACGCCTGTCTCTTCGCAGACCTCACGCGCGGCGGCATCCACCAGAAGCTCGCCGGAATCCAGGCGGCCACCAGGCAGCGCCCACACCTTGAAGTCCCCGCGTTCGGAAAACAAAACGCGCCCATCTGCGTCAATCACTGCACAGACCGTGCCAAGCTTCAGGAAAGCCACGCTGACACTCCTCTGACCGCTTTACAGTGCCTGGTCAATCAACTGACGGGACAATAGCGCGTGGCGTTCCAGCAACACTGGCAGGTCCAGGCCGAGCAAATGTCCATCGCGGACCAACACGCGCCCATTCACCACGGTCACATCAGCCTGAGCGGGCTGCGTAAATACCAGCGCTGCCAGCGGATCATGCGCAGCGCCAGCCATGGGCAGCGTGTCCAGACGGAAGGCAGCAAAATCCGCAGCCATACCCACAGCTAACGCACCGATGTCATCACGACCCAGGACCGCCGCCCCACCTAAAGTCGCCAGCTCCAGCGATTCTTGTGCGCTGAGCGCTGACGGGTCTTGATGCTGCACGCGCTGAAGCAGCATCGCCTGACGTGCCTCCGCCAGCAGATGTCCACTGTCGTTAGATGCCGCGCCGTCCACACCCAAACCGACCTTGACCCGCGCGTCCAGCATGGCCCGGAGCGGTGCAATGCCGGACGCCAAGCGCATGTTGGAGTGTGGGCAATGCGCAACGCCGGTACCCGTTCGTGCAAAGAGATCGATTTCAGCACCGTTGAGCTGTACTGCATGCGCGTGCCATACGTCCTCGCCGACCCAGCCTAGGCTTTCGGCGTATTCACCGGGACGCATGTGGTAGTGTTCCATACTGTAGTCAATGTCGCGGATGTTTTCGGCCAAGTGTGTATGCAGCCGCACACCGGCATAGCTGCGCGCCATAGCTGCCGATTCGCGCATCAGGTCCTGCGACACGTTGAAAGGAGCCGCTGGCGCGATTCCGATGCGCAGCATGGAAAAGCGGCTGTTGTCGTGAAAGGTCTCGATGGCGCGCTGTGTGGCCTTCAGGATGCGTGTCTCGCCCTCAACCACGCTGTCCGGAGGCAGCCCACCCTGACTCTCCCCTACACTCATGGAGCCACGCGTCGGATGAAAGCGAAAGCCGATCTCCTGTGCCGCGCGGATTTCGTCATCAATACGGATGTCGTTCACGTAGAGGTACAAGTGATCGCTGGACGTGGTGCAGCCGGAAAGCAGCAGCTCAGCAATCGCAACCTGCGCCGACACGTAGACCATCTCTGCTGTGACGTGACGCCAGACCGGGTAGAGCGTGCTCAGCCAGCCGAACAGCTCTTGATCCTGGGCAAAGACACGAGTCAGGTTCTGGAACATGTGATGATGCGTGTTCACCAGTCCGGGTACTACTACATGATGCCGCAGGTCCAACACAGTATCCGCGTCCTGTGCATCCGGTGGCATTGATCCCAATGGGCCAAGCGCTTCAATCACGCCATCGCGCACGAAAAGCGCCGCGTCATTAAGCTGACGGCGCTGGGCATCCATGGTGATGAGCGTGTGCATGTGTTTGGCAAGCAGGGTGGACATTTACATTTAGCCCTGTGCCACGATGCGCTTGGCGGCTTTCAAGGTGTTGCTCAGCAGCATGGTGATGGTCATGGGGCCAACGCCGCCCGGCACCTTGGTGATCGCCCCGGCCACCTCAAGCGCCGATTCGAAGTGCACGTCACCCACGTAACGATAGCCTTTTTCGGTATCCGGTGCATCGACCTTGTTGGTGCCCACGTCAATCACGACCGCACCTGGCTTGAGCCAATCCCCCTGCACGTATTCAGGCAAGCCTGCCGCCGCGACCACGACATCGGCGTCCTTGAGATAAGCTTGGATGTCCTTGGTCCGGCTGTGGCAAACCGTCACAGTGGCATTGGCCTTGACAAGCATAAGCGCCACCGGCATCCCCACGATGTTGCTGCGGCCGATCACGACAGCATTGGCCCCACTGAGCTGCACCCCGGATTCTTCTAGCAAGACCATGCAGCCGGTGGGGGTGGCCGGCGTGAAGAGCGGCTCGCGGCCCTTCATGGCTAACATACCAACATTGAGCGGGTGGAAGCCGTCTACGTCCTTGTCTAGGCTGACAGCCTGCAACACACGCTCTTCGTCAATATGCTTGGGCATGGGCAGCTGCACCAGGATGCCGTGAATATGAGGATCACCGTTAAGAGCTGTCACCACCGCTTCGACCGCTTCTTGGTCGCTGTCTGCGGGCAGGATGTGCCCGACCGACTCAAAGCCGACCTTTTCGCAGGCACGGCGCTTCATGCGCACGTACATGTGCGAAGCGGGATCATCTCCCACTAGCACCACGCCTAATCCGGGCGGATACCCGTGGGTGGCCTTAAAAGCGGCGGCTTCTTCTGCGATCTGTGAACGGATGCGATCCGCGACCACATTACCGTCGATAATCTGCGCTGTCATGGTTTCTATATCTCCTTTTTGAGATCGACAACAGAGTGCGTCAGTCGGGTGTGATCGTTGTACCCGCTTCGCCGTGTACAGCCTGTATCAAGTGCGTTGGGTCGGTAATGATGGCGCGTGGGCCGCCGCCCCGAACGAACTCAATGACTGCCTGAATTTTGGGTGCCATACTGCCTTTAGCAAAATGTCCGTCTTTAAGATACTGCTCGGCCTCAGCCTGGCTCATCTGTGGCACATTGCGTTGGTCCGGCCTACCGAAATTGATCGCCACCTGTTCTACACCGGTTGAGATCAAAAAGAGGTCCGCACCTAGGGCATGAGCCAGCAGACCGGTAGCGCGGTCCTTGTCGATGACTGCCGCCGCACCACGCAGGCTGCCTTTCTCTGTGCGGTACACCGGCACGCCGCCGCCCCCCGCCGTGATGACCACGTAGCCCTGGTCCACGAGGGTACGAATCGCGCGCAGCTCCACGATTTCCAGCGGTTCCGGTGAAGCCACCACACGCCGCCAACCCCGCCCTGCATCTTCCATGACCTGCCAACCAGAGGCTTCACGTTGGCTGGCTTGGGCTTCGCTCATAAAACGGCCAATCGGTTTACTGGGTGTGTTAAATGCGGGGTCATCCCGCGCCACGATCACCTCAGTAATCACGGTAACAACAGTGCGTTTGTGCCCCAGACGTCGCAGCGCGTTGGTCATAGCCTGCTGAAGCATATAGCCGATGCTGCCCTGGGTCTCTGCCACCACGATGTCCAAGGGCACTGGATAGCCCCCCTGCGCTTCGGCCAGCTCGCTGCGCAGCAGCGCATAGCCTACCTGCGGCCCATTACCATGAGTCAACACGACGCGCCAGCCTTCAGCGACCATCAGCGCGACCTGGTTACAAATCTGACGCACGGCAATCCACTGCTGCGCGATGTCCGGCTGGTTCGGGTCCGCAATCAGAGAATTGCCGCCAATGGCCACCACCGCCAACTTACTACCCATCAATCTCAAATCCTTTTTTATGAAAGCATAGACTAGTGTGCTGCGCTTTAATCGCCTGCATCAACCAGGCGTTTTAGCTCGTAAAGTTTTGTCAGTGCCTCCAACGGACTCAGCTCATCAACCTTCAGCGCCTTGAGCGCATCCAGCACCGGGTTGCGCGGCGGCTCTAAAAAGCTGAGCTGGCGCGGCTTGTCGGGAGCTTTAGGGCGAAAGTCGCTGCCCTGATTTTCAAGCTGGCTGAGCAGTTCACGGGCGCGCTCCACAACCGGGCGCGGCATCCCGGCTAACTGCGCCACGTGCACACCGTAGCTCTGATCCGCGCCGCCGGGCAGCACCCGGTGCAAAAAGATCACGCGCTCGTTTTCTTCCGCCACCGCCACATTGAAGTTGCGTGCACGCGGCAGCACATTTGGCAGCTCGGTCAGCTCGTGGTAGTGGGTCGCAAACAACGTGCGGCAATTGAGGCGTGGGTTGTTGTGGATATACTCAATCACCGCGCGCGCAATCGCCAGACCATCATAGGTAGAGGTACCCCGTCCGACTTCATCGAGGATAAGCAGGCTGCGCGGTGTGCTGCCGGACAGCAAACGCGCCGTTTCGACCATCTCCACCATGAAGGTACTCTGCCCGGCATGAATTTCGTCCTGGGCACCAATGCGCGCGAAAATGCGGTCCACCAGGCCAATCAAGGCGTTGTCCGCCGGGACGAAACTACCAATCTGCGCCATCAGGGTGATGATCGCCACCTGTCGAATGTAAGTCGATTTACCCGACATATTTGGCCCAGTGATGATGTGCACGCGCGACATGGTGTCAAAGTGGGTATCATTGGCGACGTAACGGGTGTCGCGCTCCAATGTTTTCTCAACAACTGGGTGCCGCCCACCTTGAACGACGAGTCGGTCGTCCTCGGTGAGTTCCGGGCGCGTGTAGCTCTCACGGACGGCAACTTCCGCCAAGGATAAGAAAGCATCCAGGTGGGCCAAGGCGCGCGCCGTCTTGAGCAACCGGTCCGCATAGGCGATGAGCTGCGCTACGAGTTCGGCATATAGGGTGCGCTCCACACCCAGTATCTGCTCTTCTGCGTTGAGCACCAGTGTCTCATATTCTTTGAGTTCGGGAGTGATGTAGCGCTCCGCATTGACCAGGGTCTGCTTACGAATATAATCGTCTGGGATTTTGTCGCTGTGGGCGCGTGTGACCTCAATGTAATAGCCGAAGACCTTGTTGTAGCCAACCTTCAAGCTGGGAATACCACTGCGTTCGCGTTCCTGAGGTTCCAGGTTAGCGATCCAGTCGCGGGCGTGGCGGCTGGCCTCCAGAATGCCATCTAGGTCTTCGGAATATCCTGGACGGATGATGCCAGTGGTATTGAGGGTGGCAGGAGCTTCATCGTTGATCGCAGCGCGGACCCTTTCGACGACCTCGCCGCAGGGATCAATGTTACCAGCCAGTTTGCTCAGGGCGTCGGCCTTCTCCATCTCCGTGCGAATCGCCGGAATCACGGCTAGGCTGTCGCGCAGGGCATTGAGGTCGCGTGGGCCAGACTTATCTACAATCAGACGGTTGACCAAGCGTTCAACATCCGCAATGCCCTTAAGCCGTTCATGCAGTTCGGCACGCAGCACTTCATCACGAGTCAGCGCCTCCACGACGTCTAGCCGAGCATTCAACACGCGCAGGTCCAGCAGTGGCTGGCTGACCCAGTTCCGCAGCAAGCGCGCGCCCATAGCCGTCACGCTGCGGTCCAGGATGTGCAGCAGGCTGCCCTGCGCCCTGCGCCCGCGCAGGGTCTCGGTGAGTTCTAGGTTGCGTCGTGTGAACGGGTCCAGCACCATAAAGTGTTCGGTGCTGTAGCGCTTTACGCTGACGATCTGCGATACGCTGTCACGCTGCGTCTGCTGAAGGTATTGCAGCACCGCTCCCGCTGCCGATGCCGCTGCGGGGACGTCTTCCAGACCAAAGCCCTGAAGCGTGCGCACGTGGAAGTGGGTCAGCAGGGCGTCGTAGGCAGTAGATGCTTCAAACCGCCAGTCGGCAAAAGGGGTGAGGTGCATCTCTGGTGGTAGAGTCGCGCCACGTTCCGTCCAGGTCTGCGGCATGAGCACTTCCGTGGGAGCCACGCGCGCCAGCTCTTCCAGGACCAGCACTGCAACGTTTTCACCGCTCAGCTCAGCGGCGGCAAATTCCCCGGTAGTAATGTCGGCATAGGCTAAACCGGCCCGCTGCCAGTGTCCAGATTCGGAGTCGCCAACGGGCAGCACGGCCATAAGGTAGTTGGCTTTACGCTGAGAAAGCAGCGCCGGTTCAATGACAGTACCGGGCGTAATCACCCGTGTGACCTCACGCTCCACCGGGCCACGCCCAGTCGGTTCTGTCATCTGATCACACACTGCGACGTGATAGCCTTTTTCGATCAGGCGCGCGATGTAGTTCTCTGCGGCATGATACGGTATGCCAGCCATGGGACTTTTAGGCGATCCCTTGCTGAAACCCCGACTGGTGAGAGTAAGGTCCAGCTCACGCGCGGCGATCTCGGCATCGACGTCGAACATTTCGTAGAAGTCGCCCATGCGAAAAAACAGGATGCTGTCAGGATACTGGGCTTTGATGTCGAGATACTGCTGGCGGACGGGGGAAACGCGCGTCATGAGTCCTCTGGGTATTGTATGTGTCGGGCTTGCTATTATTGTAGCAGCGCAGGCCCTGGTCTGATAGTCCATTGTAGGGGCAACAGGCGCGCGATATACTGATTTCGCTTTGTTGGGCGTTTTTTGTGCATCGCCACAGCCACAACTCACTCATAGGAAAGGTTTGAAATGGTTACTGAAGCATACGGCTTTGTCTTTCGCGATCCCAGCGAAAAGGCGCGTGAGATGGTGTCACGCGATGTACGTGCGTTGTCACCATCCTATACCCGTTCTTATGGCTTTGTCATGAGCCATGGTAAGGGCGCGGAAGTCTGGGACGTGGACGGCAATCAGTACATCGACTTTGCCGCCGGCATTGCGGTGCTGTCCACCGGCCACGCGCACCCCCGCGTCACTGAGGCCATCAAGACCCAGGTGGACCGCTACCTGCACATCGGCGCTACGGACTTCTTCAGCCCAGAACAGGTAGAGCTAGGTGAAAGCCTTCAACGCATTACGCCCATCCATGGTGCGAGCAAGCCCGAAGACAAGCTTGTCTACTTGGGCAACAGCGGCACCGAAGCCATCGAAAGCGCCATCAAGCTGGCCCGCTACCGCGAGAATCGCAAGTACATCATCGGCTTCTACGGCGGCTTTCATGGGCGCACCATGGGCGCACTGTCCGTGACAGCCAGCAAAGCCACACAGCGCCGGGGCTATGCCTTCGTGCCAGGCGGCGTGGAACATGTACCCTACCCGGGCCGCTGGTTTAGCGAGCGCGCCAAGAACGACTCTTATGACTGGGGAGACGTGGTACAGTTCATTCGCGACTTCGTGCTCAAGGCTAAGTTCCCACCGGAAGAAGTGGCCGCCATCGTCGTCGAGCCGATCCAGGGTGAAGGCGGCTACCAGCTCCCTCGTGATGACTTCTTCCCTAAGCTGCGACAGCTCTGCGACGACTACGGCATCCTGCTGATCTCCGACGAAGTGCAGGCAGGCATGGGCCGCACCGGGAAATGGTGGGGCATTGAACACTGGGGTGTAGAGGCGGACATCGTGGCAACGGCTAAGGGCCTCGGCTCTGGCTTCCCGATCGGCGGCATGATTGCTCACAAAGACGTGATGGGCCAGTGGGTACCCGGCGCACATGCCAGCACTTTCGGCGGCAACCCAGTCGCGGCAGCGGCGGCTAAGGCCACTATCAGCGTGATTGAAGAAGAGAATCTGCTCGCTAACGCCACCGCGCGCGGCGCACAGGCCATCACGCGCCTGAGCGCGCTGCAAGCCCACCACCCTTACATTGTGCGTGTAGAAGGCAAAGGCCTAATGGTCGGCGTTGAATTCCGCGACGCTAAAGGTAAACCAGCATCGGCATTCCGCGATGAGATCGTCAACAAGGCTTATCTGCACGGACTACTGACCCTGGCCGCGGGCAGCAGCGTGATCCGCATTGCGCCGCCGCTGGTCATCACCGAGGCACAGATGGCCCAGGGCCTGGATATCTTGGAACGCGCCATCGCAGAAACTGCTGAAGCGCACGCTGAACTGTTGGCGGGTGGCAGCCATGACTGAGAAACATCCAATCACGGTTGACGACCTGCACAACTTTAAGCTCATCACGGAGGTCGCGGTCAGCCCGGATGGGGCGTGGATCGTCTATGTGCGTAAAGACGTGGACTTCGAGAACAACGCCTACGTCAGCAACCTGTATGTGATCCCCGCAGCAGACGACACCGAGCCGCTACAGCTCACTTACAGCGGCAAAGACATGGGGCCGGTGTGGTCCCCGGACAGCACAGAACTCGCTTTTGTGTCCGCGCGCAGCGGCAAAGGCCAGATTTATCTGCTGCCCGTGACCGCACCCGGTGGCGAAGCACGTTTACTGGTCGATATGCCTAACGGTGCCAGCAGCCCGGCTTTTTCCGCCGATGGCACACAGATCGCATTTCTATCTGCGCTGAATGCTGAGGAACGTGCCAAGGAGGGCGAAGAGTCGGACGACAAGCCGACGCCGCCCACACCAGAAGACGAAGCCAAGCGCTTTGACCCACGCGTGATCGACCGGCTGCCCTATCGCGTCGGCACGGCCTACCTAAGCGACCGGTTCCAGCAAGTATACGTGATGACGCTGGGTGACATGGACGCCAAGCCGCGCCGACTCACGGATATCGATACGGACTACGGCCCACCTACCTGGACGCCAGACGGCAGCGCGCTGCTGCTCACGCGGGTGGATGACCTCGACGCGGACGAACCTGGGCGGCACCAACGTATTTACCGTATGGAAGTCGCCAGCGGTGAGATGCAGCCGCTAACCGACCCGACCTACACCACCTTTGGCGCGCCGTGCCTCAGCCCGGATGGGCAGTGGATCGCATTTGTGCGTGCACCGCGTAAGGGCCTGGCGATCAAACGCCAGCACTTGGCTGTGATCCACACAGACGGCAGCGACGAGCACAGCTTGGGCGACTCTTTTGACCGCACCGTCAAAGGCCTACGCTGGCAAGGCGAAAGTCTGCTGTTCAGCGCGGACAGCGAAGGCACTACCGGTCTGTACCGGGTCAGCCCAGCCAATGACGATGTGAAGCCTGTCGCTGTCGGGGACTTCGCAGCCGGGGCCTTTGACGTGCACGGTAACGGCCTGATCGCCTACAGTGCCACAACACACATCAGCCAGCCGGAACTGTTCATCGTCGCCAATCAAGGTGAGCAGCAGCAGCGCACGCAAATTCAGACTGAGCTGCTGGATCGCCTGACCCCACAGCCATCCCAGCGCATGACGTATACGACCGAGGGCGGCGTTGAAATCGAGGGCTGGTATCTGCTTCCGCACGGCTACGAAGAAGGCAAAGCCTACCCGCTGGTGGTCGATGTGCACGGCGGGCCGCACGTCATGTGGAGCAACCACGATCCGCTGATGTGGCAGGAATGGCAGCTCCTGGCGGCGCGCGGTTATGCGGTGTTCTTCTGCAACCCACGCGGCAGCGACGGCTACGGACAGGCCTTCCGCGACGCGCTCTTTGCCAATTGGGGACCGGTCGCTATGACAGACATCATGACCGGTGTAGACCTGCTGATTGAGCGCGGCATCGCTGACGCCGACCAGCTCTTCCTGACGGGCGGCTCGTATGGCGGCTACATGACTGCTTGGGTACTGGGCCACACCGACCGCTTCCGTGCCGCGGTGACTCAACGCGGGGTCTACAGCCTACTGAGCTTTTTCGGCACCACGGACATCACCACTTTTCTGGATGACGAGTACGGCGCGGACCCGCTCAGTGACCCGCAGATGATGTGGGAACACTCCCCACTGGCCCACGCCCACAAGATCAAGACGCCGCTGCTGATCCTGCACAGTGAGAATGACTTCCGAGTACCCATCAGCGAAGCAGAGCAGCTCTATACCTACGTCAAGCGCAGTGGCACACCGGTCCAGTTCGTGCGCTACCCGCGCGACGGGCATGAGCTGTCACGCAGCGGCGAACCCAAGCACCGCGCCGACCGCCTCAACCGCATGGTGGATTGGTTCGACAAATACCGCAGCGGCGCATAGCGGCACCCCACGATCACATGCACTACTTCCTAAGGAGGATGGGCTGAAACGTCCATCCTCACCACAGATGCACCCGTCCATGAGATCACAAGGAGCAGCGGTCTAATCCATGCGCAACTTCCCCTTTGACAAACCTGGGCGCTTCTGGCGCGGTAATCTGCACACTCACTCAACAGTCTCTGACGGACACAAGACCGTTGAAGAACTGTGTGCGCTGTACCAGGATGCGGGCTACGATTTCCTAGCGGTAACAGATCACTTCATGCGCAATTATCATTTCAAGATCGCCGACACCCGCCCATACCGTGCCGAGGGTTTCACCACCATCATCGGCGCGGAACTGCACCCCTGGTCCACGGCAGGCGGTGAACGCTGGCATATGCTGAGCATTGGCCTGCCGCTTGACTTCGCGCCAGTCAAAGATGATGAAGACGGTCCGAGCGTCGCCCGCCGCGCGTTAGAAGCGGGAGCCTTCGTCGGCATCGCACACCCGCGCGTGTACGACGTCACGGTGGCGGATGCCTTATCGCTGGGGGACATTCACGCGATCGAAGTCTACAACGGCACCAATGACACCTATCTCGACAAGGCTGACGGCTGGTATCTGCTTGACATGCTCAGTGCAGGGGGGCGCATCTACAGCGCGCTGGCGGCGGATGATGCCCACTTCATGCCAGACCGTCCTGGCTATGCGTTAGGCTGGGTAATGGTCCGAAGCGAAGCCCTGGAACCCGACGCCCTGCTGAGTGCACTCAAGGCAGGCGATTACTACGCATCCACTGGCCCAGCACTACACGACATCCGCTTTGAAGGAGATGAAATCGTGGTAGAGTCTTCACCAGTGAGCAGTGTGTTGGTCAGCGGGCGCGGCGCGTTGGCCGCACGCGCCCACGGCGAACACTTGACGGAAACACGCCTGCGGTTCAGCCGGCTGCGCCGAGGCGGTTTTCTGCGTGTGACGGTCCGTGATGCCCAAGGGTACCGCGCCTGGACCGGCCCGATTCCACTCGATGAGGTGTAAAAGGAGCAGCGTCATGACGTTTCTGCGCTTTGGACGTGACATCTGTGGTGATTTAGCGGCAGCAGCGCGGCGCGAATGGATCGTGACTAACAGCATCGGTGGCTATGCGTCGGGAACCGTCGCTGGTGTCCCAACCCGGCACTACCACGGCCTCTTGATCGCAGCACTGAACCCACCGCTGGGACGCACACTGCTCTTCAGCAAGCTGGACGAAACCGCCATCTACCAAGACCGCACCTACCGGCTCTTCACGAATCAGTGGGAAGACGGTGCGGTCGAACCCAGCGGTTATAAGCGCACCGAATCCTTCCGACTAGAGGGAACCACCCCCGTATGGCGTTTCGCACTGGGCGATGCCCTGCTGGAAAAGCGCGTGTGGATGGAACAGGGCGTTAATACAACTTACGTGACCTACACGCTGGAGCGTGCCCAAGCCCCCATTGAGCTGCGGCTCAAGGCTATCGTCAACTACCGGGACCACCACAGCGGCACCTCAGCCGGCGAATGGCACATGCAGGTCACTGCACTGCCCGACGGCCTGCGCATCACCGCCTTTGACGACGCAGTGCCTTTCACCCTGCGCAGTGACCACGCAGCCGCCGAGCCACAGCACAACTGGCTGCGGGGAGCCTATAAGCGCGTTGAAGCCTATCGCGGCCTATCCGCACTGGATGACAGCTTGCACGCGGGCGATTTCACCGTGACACTGGCCCCTGGAGAAAGGGTGGGCATCACGGCCAGCAGCACGCCGGAACTGCCCGTGCTGGATTTCGACGCGGCCTACGCGCGCCGCCGCAGCTATGAAGCGCAGCTCAAGCAGATCGCTGGACTCGAAAACCAGTCCTTGCCGGTGCAGCATCTCGCCTTGGCTGCGGATCAGTTCATTGTAAAGCGCGGTGACGGCCATACTGTGATCGCAGGCTATCCCTGGTTCAGCGACTGGGGCCGCGACACAATGATTGCCCTGCCCGGCTTGACGCTCAGCACCGAGCGTCCAAAGATCGCTGCCAGTATCCTGCGTACATTCGCGCAGTTTGTCGATCAAGGGATGCTGCCCAACCGCTTCCCGGATGTCGGCGAAACCCCAGAATACAACACGGTGGACGCGACCCTGTGGTATTTTGAAGCCATCCGCCAGACTTATGTCGTCACTGAAGATCGCGAGCTGTTGGCTGAACTCTTCCCGGTGCTGCAAGACATCATCACCTGGCACGAGCGCGGCACCCGTTATGGCATCCGCGTAGACCCAGAAGACGGCCTACTGCGCTCCGGTGAGGCAGGTGTGCAGCTCACCTGGATGGATGTCAAGATCGGTGATTGGGTAGTCACACCGCGTACAGGTAAAGCCGTGGAGATCAATGCGCTGTGGTACAACGCATTACGCAGCATGGCCGACTTCGCGCGCGAGCTGGGCGAAGCGCCGCAGGCCTACGACCAAGCCGCTGACCGTGTGCTGACCGGTTTCAAGCGCTTCTGGAATGGCAGCTACTTGTACGACGTCATCGATGGTCCAGACGGCAACGACAACAGGATCCGACCTAACCAACTTTTCGCTGTCGCACTGCATCACGTTGCTTTGCCCCCCGATCAGCAAAAAGCAGTTGTTGATGTGTGCTCAGCGCACTTATTGACCTCGTATGGATTACGCAGCCTGTCACAAGATCACCCAGACTACATCGGCAGCTATGGCGGCGACTCGCACAGCCGCGACAGCGCCTATCATCAGGGCACCGTGTGGAGCTGGCTCATTGGACCGTTTGTCGGCGCACACTTGCGCGTCTACCGAGATGCTGAGACCGCACGCAGCTTCCTACAACCGCTGTTGGATCACCTCAATGATGCTGTTTTAGGCAGCGTCAGCGAAATCTTCGACGGTGATGCACCTCATCATCCACGCGGGGCCTTTGCACAAGCCTGGGGTGTATCAGAACTACTGCGCGCCTGGCGGCTGATACACGATCATTCATAGAGCTTCAACATCGCTTGACCCAAGGCCCCGCACATCTTACAATAACCGCCGCGGAGGCAGTGCTGCCGCCCTTAACCTTAGCAGACACAAGACAGGCAGGCACAAGCCTCAGGGTTCTCCCTGCCTGTCCTCATCGAATTGGAAACCCTATGCGCATCGTTACGAACTACCGCCTAATCAGGCGTAACCGACGCACCGCACAATACATTTTCTTCTTCAGCTTGGCGATCTTGATCCTGGGCTTCATCACGATCAACGCACCTTTAGTGGTACAAGACCTACCCGGTGAACTGCTTCCCCTGCTTTCATTCATTCTGCCGATCATCATTCTACCGCTGGCCTTTGTGACCACAGTGGTTTCAGTGCGCATGACAAACCTTTGGGTACGTCAGCCAAGGCCAGAAGCTGAGCTGGAAGCCAACATCAAAGGCCTGGGAAAAGACGCCGTGCTTTACAGCTATTTCCACTTCCCTGCGCGGCATGTGCTCATTTGCCCACAGGGGGTCTTCGCCATCGTGACGCGCTTCCAGGACGGCAAACACAGCGTGGAGGGCGATCGTTGGCGCTCACAGCGCGGCCTTGTCAGCCGTATTCTGAGCGCTTTCCGCATGGACGGTCTGCGTAATCCCTCCTTGGATGCCGTCCTCGCGGCGGAACATGTGCAGAAATTGATTGACCCAATCGCGCCTGACGTAGAAGTGCAACCGATTGTGCTGTTTACTGATCCACGCGCCAAAGTGGAAATTGTTCAACCGACGGTACCCGTGCTGCGCGCTCAAACGCGCATCCAGCCCAGCTTTCAGGATTTTTTGAAGAAATACCCTAAAGAGGGCCGCACAACGCTGACGCCGGAACAAACCGCTGCCTTTGAAGCCGCGAGTTTGCCTGAACACCAGGAAACACTCTAGCTGCGCACTATTGCGATGACGTTCATCTGCGCGTATGATTCGGGGGAAAACATAGTTATTTTGCACCAATAGTCTTGTGAGGAGTACACAAGGTGAACGTCATTCACAGCAGTGCCCCGACCCCTGAGCTGCGTATCGTGCCGATTGCACACATATGGGCACATGAAGAGCACGACAGCCAGCGTTCAAAACCATTAGAGGCACGCCTGCGAGAGGCAGAACTGTTCATCAACCCGCCTATCGTCGCGCCCATGGAAGGTGAAGGGGACGATTACGTCATTCTGGACGGAGCTAACCGCTGTTATGCCTTCGGCAGCATCGGCTTTGAGCACATCCTGGTGCAGGTGACCAGCTACAACAGTGGCTTTGTCTTCCTGGACTCCTGGAATCATATCGTCAGCGGCTGGGGCGCTGACTCGCTGCTGAATGCTATGCACGCTGTTGAGAACGCCGAACTACTGGACGGAAACCATGAAGGGGCATTGGTCACACTGGTGCTGCGTGATGGCCGGACCTTTTCGCTGACCAGCTCAGCGGAAAACCTGCACGAGCGCAATGCCACCCTGCGGCGGGCTGTCAGCACTTACCAGCAGAACGCTGCGCTCTATCGCACTGCACTCAACGAGCCGGGGCAGCTCTGGCCGCTGTACCCGGACGCCACTGCACTCTTTATCTTCCCGGCCTACCGCCCAGCAGACATCATCCGAGCGGCCAAGTACCGCGCCTTCCTACCGCCGGGTATCAGCCGCCATGTCATCCATGGGCGGGCGCTTCACCTGAACTATCCCATGGACGCGCTGCGCGATGACCGGGCATCCCTGCACGAGAAGAACGAAGCGCTGCAAATCTGGCTGCGGCAGCGGCTGGCACAGCGCCAAGTCCGTTACTACGCCGAAGCTACATACCAGTTCAACGAGTGAATGCGCTAAGGAGCCATCAGATGCCCGACTCAGCCCAAGCCCACCTTGCCAAAGCCACCTTTTACAGCGATGATGAACCCTACCTATTGCTGAAGCTGCACCCAGCAGCGATCACCGTTGCAGCGGGCATTGTCGCGGAAATCAGCGACCCCTTTTGCGCGCTGATCGTAGACAAAGATGAGGTGACGCTGCTGCTGCCGCACGAAGCACCAGATGAGTTTGCGGCTCGGCTGCGTGACGTCACCCAGTCGGAAGTGCGCTACCGCCTCATCACGCTGGACGTGGTGGTACCGCCTGACCTTATCGGCTTCATGGCACTGCTCAGCCGTGCGCTGGCGGAGGCGGGGGTCAGCCTTTTACCCTATGCCGCTTTCAGCCGCGATCACCTGCTGGTGCCAGAAGCACAGTTTAGCCAGGCGATGGCGGCTCTACGGGCACTGCAAGCACAGGCGCAAACACAAATCGACGATCATGACTGACGAGAGCAGCCCCTCTATGGAAATTCCACTTTTTGACAGCGGCGACCGCGTGCCGCAGCCTAAAGAAAACGTGCGTATCGAGTCCTTGACCGCAACCCCCTACCCGGATCGATTCCGTGTGTTCATTGAGATCAAGGTGACGCCCTTTCAGGAGCGCCCGAACTTGATCCTGGTGATGCATAGCAGCGAAGGCAAGGTCATCGGCGAGCTGAATATCATTGAGACGATGCACTTTGACATGGAGTTCACGATGCACATACGCGGCCTTGAGGACCCAGCAGGCAGCTACAGCCTGGACGCCGAGCTTTTCTACGAAGAGCGCAACCCGCCGCACGACCAGCAGCAAGTCCACTTTGACATCCCAACAACAGATCAGACACCGGAGTAAGCCGAGTGCACGGTTTGTGGCTCAGCCGGGAACAGACGCAGCAGATCGGGGCATCGGCAGCACAGGCATACCCCACCGAAGCTTGTGGCCTGCTCTTTGGCACAGCCAACGGCCACGTATACGAGGTGATTCCAGTCAGCAACATCGCCGCAGATCCAATCCGGCACTACGTCATGGACCCAGCAGCACTGGCACAGCATCTGCCACGCGCAGAACGCGAGGGCTTGACGCTGCTGGGCTTCTATCATTCGCACCCGAAAGGCGACCCGATCCCGTCACCAACTGACCTGCATGAGGCCACCTACTCAGATGTCGCCTACTTGATCGTCGGACTGCGTGGTACGCTGGATGCAACGCCCCGTTTCGCAGCATGGCGACTGGCGTGGGGCCGCGCTGAACGTCTGCCGCTCTATCTGGGCAGCTCTATACCGGATATTGCGCCCAGCCCTACCCCGCTGAGTTACGCTCAACGCGCTGCTCTGGTGCTCACTGGGGTGCTGGCGCTGTTGATCGTGCTGGCAGTTGGCATCAGCCTGCTGCCGCCAGCCCCACCGATACCGCAATAGGAGACCCGTATGCTGCCTCTTGCCCTTTGGATCGTGATCGCACTGGTGGCTGGACTGCTGTCCGGCGGCTTGGTGAACGCTCTAGCCGACGATCTACCCAAGCGCCGCAACCTGCGTGCGCCGCATTACCCGGACGACACACCGCGTCCAGTCAGCGCCTGGCTGGGACTCAGTGCCTTCTTGGCGGGTCAGCGCAGCTCACCGGAGGGGGCCAAGTTGTCATGGCGGCACCCCATCACGGAAATTGCTACCGTGGCGCTGATGCTGCTGACGGTCTTTGTCACGCAGGACAAGGGCATCGGCACCGTGACGACGCTCTTCTGGCTGATGTTCATGGCGATTTACGTGCTTATCACCGTGATCGACATGGAGCACAAGTTGATCCTGTTCGCGGTAATTAACCCCGCGCTGGTGCTCGCCTTGATCTATGCGGTGGTCACAGAGACGCGCAATCCGCCAATCCCGGTGGATCACCTGATCGGCTCAGCAGTCGGTTTCGGCGTGTTCTTCTTGATGTACAACGGCGGGTTCCTATTCACCTACGTGGTGGGCAAGCTGCGCGGACAAGAGATCAAAGAAGTGGCCTTCGGCTATGGGGACGTAATGCTAGCTGGCCTCAGCGGCATGATCCTAGGCTGGCAATCGCTGATCTTTGCCATGTTCATCACGGTGTTTTTAGGGGCGTTTGGTGCCATTGCCTACCTCATCTCACGGCAGATCGCGGGCGGCAAGTACAGCGCCTTCACCGCCCTACCCTACGGCCCCTACATCGTGGCCGGTACGCTGGCTATGCTGCTCTTCGCCCAGGAAATCGGCGGGGCATTGATGCCGTGGTAACGCTGCAATACGTGTTATCCTACCGTCGTGCGCGCATCCTCGGCGGCCTCTGCTGGTTTTTCCAGCGGCGGGCGTTCGATGATGCCCACGCCTAGGCACACTTCCCCATCGTAGACCACCGCGCCTTGCCCTGGGCTGATGTCCCGCAGCGGAGTATCGAAATCCACACGCATCCGGTCGGCACCTAGCGGCGTAATCAGCGCCGGGGTGGGTTGCGCCTTGTAGCGAATTTTGACCTCTGCACGGAAGGGCGTATCCGACCGCACGCCGCTGACCCAGCTCACCCGGCTGGCCGTCAGGCTGTCGCTGCCCAGGGCATCCCGTGGACCGACGATCAACGCATTGCGGTAGGGATTCGTGGCGATGACGTAAAGCGGCTCATGCCAGTTCACGCCGAGGCCCTTCCGCTGCCCGATTGTGTAGTTCGCCAAGCCCTGATGTTCACCGATCACGGTGCCATCCTTGAGCACGATAGGCCCTGGCTGCATCACGTCCGGGGCATACTCACTGAGGAAGCGGCGGTAATCCCCATCACCCAGAAAGCACAGGTCCTGGCTGTCCTGCTTGCTAGCCGTGGGGAGACCAAATTTCGCCGCCAGCTCACGAACCGCTGTCTTAGGATATTCACCAATCGGGAACAGGGTATGCGCTAGGTGTTCCTGTTGAAGCACGCTGAGCACATAGCTTTGGTCTTTGCGCGGGTCCACACCCATTTTCAGCAGATACTGCCCATCGTCGTCACGCGCGATGCGGGCATAATGCCCCGTAGCCAAGTAATCGGCGTCTAGGGCCATGGCATTCTCATAGAGCCAGTTGAAGCGGATATGCCGGTTACACTCGATACAGGGATTCGGTGTCACGGCCTGACGGTACTGCTCAATAAAATACTGCACCACCGTACCGCGAAACACGTCCTGCGTATCCAGCACGTAGAAGGGAATGCCCAGTTGATGTGCGATGCGACGGGCATCATTCATCTGCTCCGGGGTGCAGCAGCGATTATGTGAGCAGGCCTCACCGATGGTCGGCTCTGCCCAGAGGCGCATCATCATACCAATGACCTCATAGCCGCCCTCAACCAGCAAAGCCGCTGCTACCGAGCTGTCCACGCCCCCACTCATCGCCACCACGACGCGCGAACGCTTGTTCGTTTCAGTCACAATAATGCCTCAATCCATCTCACACTTACAGAAACTGACGGTTCAGTTTGCGCAGACGTTCCACACTCTGCGCAATGATCGGTACGGCATATTCCACATCCGCCTCGGTCGTCTGCCGCCCTACAGAAAGGCGCAGGCTGCCGATGGCGTCGTCCACGTCCAGGCCCATCGCCAGCAGCACCGCCGACGGTTCCGCATTGCCCGTCTTGCAAGCCGATGCGCCGCTGGCCGCGATACCTTTCACGTCTAGGTGCATCACCAACTTCGTGCTGTCCACGCCAGGGAACACAAAGCTGGTATGCGAAGGCAGACGCTCGTCCGGGTGCCCGGTCAGACGTGCATCCGGCACCTGGGTCATAATCCCGGCGGTAAGCATATCGCGCAGATGCTGGTAATGCGCCAAGTGCTGATCACGTTCAACATAAGCCAATTCTAACGCCTTCGCCATACCGACGATAAAAGGCGTATTGTGCGTACCCGGACGCCGCCCCTCTTCATGGCTGCCCCCGGTATGGCTGGGCGTCAGCTCCAGGCCCTTGCGCACATACAGCGCACCAACGCCCTTCGGCCCATAGAACTTGTGCCCAGAAATGCTCATCAGGTCTACGCCCAGGGCCTGCACGTCCAGCGTGAGCTGGCCCGCCGCCTGCACCGCATCTGTATGGAGCAGCACGCTCAAAGCGTGCGCCTGCTCCGCAAGCTGCGGAATCGGGTTAATGCTGCCGACTTCATTGTTGGCATAAATCACGCTGCCGATGCTGCTGTGCTCGGTAATAGCGGCTGCCAGGTCTTCCGGGTCCAAGCGGCCTTCGGCATCCACAGGCAGCAGCGTCTGTGTGAAGCCCTGTACCCCGGCAAGCTGAGTCACCGTGCGGCCCACAGCGCTGTGTTCAACCGGCGTGGTCAGTAGATGGTTGCGTCCTTCACGCTGACGCCGCGTCCAGGCCATGCCACGGACAGCCAGGTTGTTCGCCTCTGAGCCGCCACTGGTAAATACAACCTCCATCGGATCACAATTGAAAATACGGGCAATAGTCTCGCGCGCATCGTTGATGGCTTTCTCCGCATCACGCCCAAAGCTGTGTGCCGATGATGCATTGCCGTACACCGTGCTGAAATACGGCAGCATCGCCTCAACAACGCGCGGGTCGGTCGGGGTCGTCGCGGAATGATCCAGATAGACATGACGGTCGGCACACATGACAAGTCTCACAATTTCTAGGATGCGATGCAGACATTGTAACGCAGCTCATCCCCGCGACCGAGTGAGAATCCAGCTAAGAAAAGACGGGCACCCTGCACAAGGTACCCGTCAGCCAGCACATAGTTTTGTGATCTAGACCTGTCAGTCACGCATGGGCAGCGGCAGCAGAGCTGATGTACTGTCTTGGGTCAAACTCACGGCATCCAGCCAGAACTTGCCGGTTGTGCTGCGATGCGTAACGATCAATTTGACCTGCGTTGCGGGCTGGGAGAGTGTGAGTGACTCATGCAGCCTGACATACCCCCCGCTGTTACCGGACGGTATCGCCAAACGAATACGGGCCACCGTACCCTCCGCATGACGGAACTTCGCCATAATCCGGTTGTTGCGCGTCAGGTTCTTGGTGTTGACCCACGCAGTGAGCGTCAAAGTATCCCCGGCTGATAGCCCCAGGTCGATCTTTTGGGCCAGCCGACTGCGTTCCTGTGCGCTGCCCTTAAAGCGGAAAGCACATTCCCCTTTATAAGCGACGATCTTGAGGGTCCCGTTATCGCGTATCTTGTTGCAATGACGCCGATCCGCGTTGAGCCGCTTTCCTGTCCAAGCGTGGGCGGCGCGGTTGGATTCGCTCTGGGGTTGTTCAAAACTACCGTTTGTCAGCAGGTTCTGGGCTGATTCTTCGGTGGGCTGTGTGGGCTGTGCCGTAAAGGTCGGCGACGGCGTTTCAGTCGCTGTGCTTGTTGGCGTAGTCGTTGATGTCATTGTCGGTGTGAACGTCAGCGTAGGTGTTGCCGTCAGGCTAGCGGTCGGCGTTGTAGTTGCGGTCGGTGTTTCCGTGGGCGTTGCAGTCGGTGTGAAGGTGTCAGTGGGTGTTGGCGTCGGCGTTGGGCAGACGTAATCCAGGCGGGCGCGCACCATCTCCCGTGAGCCGTGGCTGCCGCCGGTCACGTACAGATAGCCATCAACAACCTGAGCCACGGCCGCCAAGCGTGACCAAGGCAGATCGCCCAGCGCGCTGTATGCACCGGTCGTCAGGTTCAGCGCGCTGACTTCATGCATGGTTATGCGGCCAGTCGTGTTGCTGCGCCCAGCAGCGATGATCGCGTGGCCGTGACTGACACTGATGCCCGGTTCGAAGTGAGAGCGCGCATAAGGCAGGTCAGGCATGGTTGACCAGCTTTGTGCTGTGAAGTCGAACACATCTACCAAGGGCACATCCACCATCAAGCCGCCGTTATGCCCAAACATGCCACCAGTTAGGTAGGCCTTGCCGTCGTAGACCACACCACCTGCGTGGTTGCGCTTGCGGTGTTCGATCATGGGGACGCCATCCTGCCAGCCTGCATCCAGATCATTGAGGTCCAGTACCCACACGCTGCTGACATCGGTCTGCCGGTCGGCTTTCAAGCCACCCAGGAAGTACAGCTTGCCCGCGTGATGCACCAGCGGCGCGCTGCCACGTTTTTCAGGCAAGGTAGGCCCAGCGGTCCATGTATCAGTGAGCGTGTCATAGCGATGTACCTTGTCCGTCACGGGGTAATGGTTGAACCCGCCCACCAGCCAAATGTCGGTACCCACAACGACAACACCGCCATGCGTCAGCGGAATAGGCAGCTTAGCACGGTTGGACCAGGTATCCGTAAGTGTGTCGTAAACAAAATGCTCATCGCTGGCGTTCCAGTTGCTGTAGAAGCCGCCCATCATGTGGATGTTGGTGCCTACAACCACCGTCTGCGTCTCAACGCGAGCCACTGGCGCTTGTGCTAAAGGTTCCCAGTCTCCTAAAACGAGCTGACAGCCATCATCGTTTGCATCAGGCAGCGGCAGCACATCAGTCTGTGCCAATGAAAAAGTCACAAATCCGATTGACAAGTTAACAAAGACAAGAATAGCTGCAAAGCTCAATCGCGCCGACCACGACACACGCATAGGACCTCCAGAGTGCACTCAAGATGCAAATGACGACCGGTATAATCCACGCACAGTTTAACAGAGCTGTGACAGAACGGGTGCGGTTTTTACGAGTTTCACACTAAATGCACGGCTTTAGGCTTTGCTTGCCCCACATTGCCTCTGGACACACACGCTTTAACTCATCTTTAATAGCGACCTCATGACGAGCTTTAACGCTGTGGATACAACTCTCAGCATTGATTTCATGTGTGCGTACAGCGAACCATACAATATCCAACTAGGGGACACTGCGAGCGAATTATGTCACTTCAGCTTGAGCAACCATGGGAAACACATCTGCTATCCTGGGCTGAAGAAGCCTTCAACAGCCATGTGTCCAACGAAACCCTCAATGTCGGCAGTGATCTACTGGATGCGGCCTATCATCACTGCGAGACCATCACCAAGTGCCACAGCCGCACGTTTTACATGGCATCGGGGCTGCTGCCAGAACCTAAACGCCGTGCCGCCCGTGCCCTATACGCCTTTTGCCGTGTGACCGATGACATCATCGATAACCCCAACGCGTCCCCTGGGACCCGCTACGAGGAACTCATGGACTGGCGGGAAACAGTGTTGGCCAATCAGCCTGCCCAGCCCGCATCAAACCAACTGGTGGCTTTGGCCTGGGCCGATACCCGCCAGCGTTTCAACATCCCCAACGGCTACGCACAGCAGCTTATCGATGGCGTCTCACGCGACCTCACGCAGGATCGTTATGAGAACTTCAGCGACTTAGCCACCTATTCCTACGGCGTCGCCTCTACCGTTGGCTTGATGGCAATGCACATCGTCGGCTTCAGCGGTGAGCAGGCCCTGCCCTACGCAGTCAAGCTGGGTGTTGCTTTGCAAATGACCAATATCCTGCGTGACGTTGCTGAAGACTGGCGTGTGGGGCGCGTATACCTGCCCCAGGATGAGCTAGCCGCCTTTGGCCTACAAGATGCAGACATCGCAAGTGGACAGCTCAGCCCGCGCTGGCAGGACTTCATGCGCTTCCAAGTGGAACGCAACCGCACGCTCTACAACGAATCCTGGATGGGTATCGGGATGCTGGACCGCAATGGACGGCTCGCCATCGCCGCGGCTGCCGATCTCTACCGTGGCATCCTGCATGACATTGAACGCCACAACTACGACGTGTTCTCACGCCGCTCCTACGTGCCGCTTACGGGCAAGCTAGGGCGGTTGCCACGCACCTGGTGGCGCAGCCGCCGGGCACACCTTCAAAGCGCACCCTGAATGACACACACAAACAAGCGTGTGATTGCGCTTGTGTAAAGGAGCTTGCAGGATGAAAGTCGGTATCGTTGGCAGTGGAATGGTCGGCGCAACCGCCGCTTATGCCATGGTGATGAGCGGCGTCGGGCGTCAGATCGTCCTGGTAGATAAAGATACGGCACGCGCGGAGTCAGAAGCAGATGATCTGTTTCATGCGGTGCCATTTGCGCATCCAGTGGACGTTAACGATGGTGAGTACGAAGACCTAGCAGGCTGCCGGGTCGTTATCATTGCGGCTGGTGTGGGCCAACGGCCTGGCGAAACCCGCCTGGAACTGTTGGGACGCAATGCCGCTATCTTCCGCCAGATTATCCCGGAAGTAGTGCACTACGCGCCAGACGCTGTATTGGTCGTGGCGACCAACCCAGTAGACATCATGACGCACATCACCGCACACTACGCCGCCAAACTGGGTGTGCCCAGATCGCGGGTTCTAGGCTCCGGCACTACGTTGGATACGGCCCGCTTCCGCGCTCTGCTGAGTCGTCACATTGGTGTAGACCCAGCACACGTTCACGGTTACGTTGTCGGTGAACACGGCGATTCCGAAGTGCTTACATGGTCCTTGGCAACAGTTGGCATTGTACCGCTGGATGAATTCTGTGCGGTACAGGGCATCACCCTGGATGACACGACCCGCGCCGATATTGACCACCAAGTGCGCAACGCTGCCTATCACATCATCAGCGGCAAGCAGGCCACCTACTACGGCATCGGCAGCGCGCTCGCTCGCATCGCGGACATCATCCTTGAAGATCAGCGCGCCATCCTGACAGTGTGCACCCCACAAGACGAAATCGCTGGGGTGAAAAACGTTACGGTTGCCATGCCGCACCTTGTTGGCGGGGATGGCATCCTGGGCGCGTTTAAGCTGCCATTGAGCGATCACGAACAACAAAAACTACACGAAAGTGCGGCCCTCATTCGCAGCATCATTGATGAGCTGGAGCGCGAAGGTCGTTTGTAACCGCGGACACATCAAACGGAGAAGACACTAGTAATGACCTATTTCGGATTTCTGCTGCGCTTCGTCGTGACGCCGCTGCTGATCTTGCGCGGACTGCTGTGGTGGGATCGTAAGCGGGGCCAAACCATGCCGGAGAGCCTTTCGAGCTGGGATGAAGACCGCGTGCTCCTGGGGCACGTCGTCACTGCTGTGACCTACACAACGCCATGGGACAACTACTTGGTTGCCAAAGGGATCTGGTCCTATGATGAAGCGCTGGTCACAGGCAAGACCATTGGCTGGGTACCCATTGAAGAATACAGTTTCTTCGTGCTGCAAACGATTCTAACCGGTTCGTGGATGCAGTTTCTGGCGCATCGCCTGCCCATTGACAATGACACGCCTTACTTCAATAATCCCATCGCGCGCCTGGCTGTGACCGGCGGCCTAGGCGTAATCTGGGCAGCGGCAGCGGCTAGTCTGCTGCGTGAAGAAAGCCGTGACAACTACCTGGGCCTGATCTTAGCCTGGGCGCTGCCCCCTATCATGCTGCAAACCGGCTTTGGCGGGGACATTCTGTGGCGACACCGCGGTTTAATCGCCGCGAGCTTGCTGCCGCCCACGGCCTACCTCGGCGCGATGGACTCGATTGCGATTGGACACGGCACCTGGACGATCAACCCCAAAAACACTGTAGAGCGCGAAGTGATCCCTAACCTGCCCTTTGAGGAACTGCTTTTCTTCTTCCTGACGAACGTGCTGCTGGTCTTCGGGGTGACGCTGGTGCAGGCGAAAGAGAGTGAACGCCGCCTGCCGAAATCGCTGCAAGATCGCTACTATCGCTTCAAGGCCGCTTGGACAGGCCGCCCAATTGAGGAGCTGCGTCAATGACGATCTGGGATTTCAACAAACGGGTAACGCGCTGGCTGCTGCGCTGGAACCTGGTCAACATCGCCTTCGGCCTGCTGATTGCCGGGCGCGGTGAGAAAGCACGCGGCATCGCCAGTCAAAACATCGGCTGGGGAGCGATCAATATTGGGATCGCCCAATTCGGAAGCGTGGGCACGCGCCGCCGTTACGCGGCGCTGCCTGATCCAGATGCCAAAGAGGTGATTCAGCAGGAAACACGCAATCTTCGCCGGGTGTTGTTAGTCAACAGCGGGCTGGACCTGCTTTACATCCTGGGTGGCAAGCGCTACATGAAAGCACGCACGTCCCCGCGTGACAAGGGCATCGGTCAGGGAATCATGATTCAAGGCGCGCTGTTGTTGGTCTTTGACGTGATCTTGCTGCTGCTTATGCCCACCGTCAATGAACAACTGGCCCGGCGCGTAGAAGCGCGGCACACACAGGAGAGCTGATGGCAAAAAAGGTCGAAATACCGCACATCACGACCTTTGACGGCCCTGAACATCAGGCCTTCACCCTGGCGGGCGGCCCTGCGGTGGCAATGCTAATTCACGGGTTCCCTGGCACACCGCACGAAATGCGCCCACTTGCTGGTGTGCTCAACAACGACGGCTGGGCTGTCCGCGCGCCACTGCTGCCCGGCTTCGGCCCGCAGATTAACGACCTGGCTGAGAAGACCTATACAGAGTGGATGACGCATCTGCTGGCTGAGCTGCGAGCGCTTAAAGCGGCGCATCGCCCAGTAATGCTGTTAGGGCACTCGATGGGTGGGGCTTTGGCGGTTAACCTGGCGGCACATGAAGCGGTGGACGGGCTGGTCCTGCTTGCTCCCTTCTACCGCTTGAATCACGTCTTGTGGACGATGCTGCCCGCTATACAAATCGTCTTCCCAACCTTTAAGCCCTTCCGCGTGGTGAAACCTGATTTCGACGACCCCAACTTTCGCGCAAGTGTGACTGGTTTTATGCCTGACCTAGACTTGGACGATCCAGTAACGCGCGAGGCCATGAAGGACTTTGCGCTGCCTGTGCGCATGTTTGCCCAGGTCCGCAAATCCGGGCAGATGGCTTACCAAAACGCGCTACACATCGCTTGTCCGGTCATGATCGTACAAGGCGCACACGACGAGCTGGTCACACCGGAAAACACCGACAAACTGCGCGAGCGTTTCAAGAGCGATGTCACCATGGAGACTGTCAATGCCGATCACAACCTGGTAGGTAGGGATACGCCAGCCGCCGCACAAATTGCCGATGCCATGCTCACATTTGCCCGTGGGCTGCGACCCGAACTAAGCAAGGAAGGCTGATGCGTCGTTTCATCTACAGCACCCTACACCCAGAAAACTATCACGGACATGGGGAAAAACCGCCCTTTTTCGAAGGCTGGTATTACAAGCTGGTTGATGCCAGCGAGCAAAAGCGCTATGCGGTGATCCCTGGTGTGTTCATCACGCAGAACAGTGCTGACAATCACGCCTTTATCCAGGTGCTAGACGGCATCAGCGCACATGCGACCTACCACAGCTACCCGATGAACGCATTCTATGCACACGAAGAGGCTTTTGAGGTGCGCGTCGGTAACAGTCGTTTCACGCGTAACCGCATTGACCTGGACATTGACGAACCCGACCAACGGATCACCGGCACGCTGTATTTCGAGTCCCTGGTGCCCTGGCCGATAACGCTGCGCTCGCCGGGGATTATGGGCTGGTATGCCTGGGTACCCTTCATGGAGACCTATCACGGCGTCGTCAGCATGGACCACAGCATTCGAGGCACACTCAACATTGACGGCCAGCCCATCGACTTCAGCCGAGGGCGGGGCTACACCGAAAAGGACTGGGGGCAAAATTTCCCCAGCGGCTACGTGTGGCAGCAGAGCAACCACTTCGACACACCGGGCACTTCGCTGAGCGCCTCTATCGCCATGATTCCATCCATGGGGCGCAGTTTCGCTGGGTTCATCATCGGCTTGTGGCATCAGGGTACGCTCTTTCGCTTTGCGACCTACACCGGTGCTGTCGTGGAACAGCTCAAGATCACTGACGATCACGTCTACTGGACGGTACGCGACCGCAGCTACCGCCTGGAAATGATCTCCGAGCGCGCAACAGGCGGCCTGCTCAAGGCCCCGATCCGCACGGAGATGCACAAGCGTGTGGACGAGACAATCAATGCCGCCGTGGATGTCAAACTGAGTACATTAGAAGGCCGGTCTCTGCTGGACGAACGTGGCCGCATTGCCGCGCTGGAAGTTCACGGAGACCTGGATACACTGGTGGCAAGCGTATGACAAGCCTTTCGCAGCACATCCGTACTATTCCTTACACCCGGCCCTACATCATCATGATTGGAGCGTGGGTGCTGTCGATGGTCTCCCTGCCGATTGCGCGCTGGGTACTAGGTGACGACGTGATCCCGGTCTCGTCCTTCATCGGCGTCGTATGCCAATTTCTGGCGGTGGTACTCATCCTGCATCAGCGTTGGGAAACCCGCCGCACGGTGATGACAATTGCCATTGTCGCTGTCGTAGGTTGGGGCGCGGAATTCATCGGTTCCAACACCGGTTTCCCTTTCAGCCACTATCAATACACCAACTTACTCCAACCCCAAATCGCGCATGTGCCGGTGGCGATTCCGTTGGCGTGGATGATGATGATGGGGCCGTCCTGGGCGGTGGCTTACGTCATCGTCGGGCGGAACTTGAGCATCGGTTCGCGCCGTCTGGTCTTCATCGGCCTCAGTGCATTGGCAATGACTGCCTGGGACTTATACCTGGACCCACAGATGGTTGGGTGGGGCTTTTGGGTGTGGGAAAACCCCGTAGGCTATTTCGGCATCCCTTGGGTGAACTATCTGGGCTGGCTGCTCGTGTCCGCTTTGATGACGGCCCTGGTGCGTCCGGATAATCTGCCTGTGCCGCCCCTACTGGTGATCTACGGCATCGTGTGGATTTTGCAGGCGATCGGCCTCAGTATTTTCTGGGGACAGCCCGGCCCGGCACTGGTGGGATTCGTCGGCATGGGGCTGATGTTGGGGGCGGCGTACCTGCGCCGTGACGCGGCATGAACGCGCTACTGCTCATCGTCGGTGGCTTTGTGCTGGGCGCGGTGCCCTTCAGTGTCTTGATCGGGCGCTACGGCTTCAAGCGCGACATCCGGGAGTACGGCGACGGCAACCCTGGCGCATTCAATGTGATCCGTGCCGGCGGCGTGATGTGGGGCGGCTTGGCGATCTTTTTGGACATCATCAAAGGAGCATTGACCGTCGGCTTAGCGGCCTACGTCGTGCGGCTGGACGGTTGGCTGCTGGTATTGGCTGCGATTGCGCCCGTGCTGGGCCACGCCTTCTCACCTTTTCTAAATTTCCGGGGCGGCAAAGCCATTGCCACCAGCTTCGGCATGTGGATCGGCGTGACACTCTTCCCGCTGCCCATGCTGTTGGTCATGATGCTGCTGCACTGGTATTTTGCGGTGACGATCAGCGGTTGGGCGGTCATTCTGACGCTGTTGAGCGCATTGGCTTATCTGTTGTTGACCGCAGCCTCGTGGACTTGGTTAGCCGTATGGGCGTCGAACTTTGCACTGCTGGCTTACAAACATCGTGCTGACCTGCGTCAGCCGCTGCGTCTGCGCATGTCCCCCTTTTACCGGCGTTTCTTCCCCAACCTGAAGCTGGCTGAGAAAGAAAAAGGGACATGATGTTGGACCTGCTGCTCTTCTTCGCCGCCAGCGCGCTGACAGTCATCGCGGGAATCACCCTGAGCAATATGCTTTTTTTCCCAAGGTTAAAACGCAGCGATGCACCGCAGACAGATGCGCCGCACGTGTCCGTGATGATCCCGGCCCGCAACGAAGCCGCCGTCATTGCGGACACGCTGAACAGTCTACTGAGCCAGGACGATTACCCCGATTTCGAAGTGCTGCTGTTAGACGATCAAAGCGAAGATGGTACCGGGGACATTGCACGCGGCCTGGGCGATCCACGACTGCGCGTGCTGGATGGTCAGCTACTGCCTGAGGGCTGGGCGGGCAAGAACTGGGCCTGTCATCAGATGGCGCAACAAGCCAAGGGTGACATCCTGCTCTTCACCGATGCCGACGTGCGCTGGCAACCGGGTGCCCTGAACGCACTCATCAGCGCCATGCAGCGCAGCCGCAGCGACCTACATACAGTGTGGCCCACGCAGCATACCCATACCTGGGCGGAGCGCCTGATCGTGCCGAACATGGCACTTGTGGTCGTCGGATACCTACCCATCATCGGCACCCACTACGTACCGTTTAGCGCGTTCGGCGCGGCCAACGGTCAGTGCATGGCTTGGAAACGCGGCGCTTACCAGCAGATCGGCGGACACACGGTCGTGGCGGACAACGTGTTGGAAGACGTGACGCTGGCTCGCATGGTCAAGGGGCGAGGAATGCGGCTGCGCATGGCGGACGGTGGCGGCTTGATCGGCTGTCGCATGTACGATAGTTGGCCGCAGGTCCGTGACGGCTACGCAAAGAACATCCTGGCAGGCTACGGCAGCGCCCCAGCCTTGATTGCAGCGGCCGTCTTTCACTGGGTGATCTTCTTGATGCCGTGGGTGGTGCTGCTGCTCAGCATGGTCAGCACTGACTATGCGCAGTATCGCCTTAGCGCGGTGGCACTGGTCATGCTGGGCCTCTCGCTGCGACTGCTCACTGCCGCTTTCACAGGCCAGCGGGTCCTCGACGGCCTGCTGATGCCGCTGTCGGTGCTGCTGCTGACACGCATCGCCTGGCGCTCACTGGTGTGGCACTACACCGGCGGCCCCAACTGGAAAGGCCGCCAAATCAAACGCAGCGCAAAACATACAAAAGGAAACCCACCATGGAACGCAGCGCACGACAAGTCATCGTCATAGGCGGCGGCATCGGCGGCTTGAGTGCGGCCATTCGCCTGGCTAACGCCGGGATGCAGGTCACGGTACTGGAAAAGAACGCCCAAGTAGGTGGCAAGATGGGCCAGGTTGAAGCCGCTGGCTTCCGCTGGGACACCGGCCCCTCCGTGATTACCATGCGCCACGTCTTCGAAGAGCTGTTTGAATCCGCCGGGCGCAGGCTGGACGACTACCTGACGTTTATACCTGTACACCCGCTGACGCGCTACTTCTACCCTGACGGCACCGTCTTTGATGCGGTGGGCGACCTCTCCGAGATGGCGCGCCGCATTGAAGCCATCGAGCCGCATGACGTGGAAGGCTATCTACGCTACCTGGCCTACGCCGCGCGGATTCACCGGATCACTGGGCCGGTGTTCATCTACGACGAGCCGCCGCGCCCGCAGAGCTTCGCCAAGGTACCGCCGCTGGATTGGCCCAAAGCTGATCCCTTCCGCACCATGCATAGCGCGATTAAGTCACATGTGCGTTCGCCGAAGCTGCGCCAACTCCTGGGGCGCTTCGCCACTTATGTCGGCGGCAGCCCCTACGAAGCCCCGGCCACGCTAAACGTCATCGCCCACGTAGAGCTAACCGGCGGCGTGTGGTATCCACAAGGAGGCATCTATCGCATTGCCGAGGCTCTGGCAGCGCTGGCTGCTGAGCTGGGCGTCACGATCCGCACCGAAGCTGGTGTACGCAGTATTGACACCGATACAAATTCGCGTGTGAACGGCGTCACCCTGGCGGATGGCAGCACCCTGGCAGCGGATGCGGTCGTCTCCAACCTGGACGTGACAACGACGTATCAGCACCTGCTGCCCATTACGACGGCCACACATAAGCGCCGTCAGCGCCTAGAAGCCTATGAGCCATCGTGTTCGGGCTTTGTGCTGCTGCTGGGAGTGGAGGGCACCTATGCGCAACTAGCGCATCATAACATCTTCTTCTCAGCCGATTACGCGGCGGAGTTCAGGGCCATTTTTAAGGAGCAGGTACCCGCGCACGAGCCGACCATCTACGTATCTATCACGTCGAAAAGTGACGCCGAACACGCCCCAGACGGCCATGAGAACTGGTTCGTGCTGGTCAACGCACCGCCGACATCGCCCAACGTAGACTGGTCAGATACCGCGCCGCGCTACCGGGACCTCGTGCTGGATCGCTTGGCGGCCTTCGATGTGGACCTACGCGACAAAATCCGCGTGGAGCATGTGCTGACGCCGGTGGACCTGGGCACGCTGACTGGGGCGCACCGAGGCGCACTGTACGGCCCATCAGCCAACAGCCGCTGGACGGCTTTTAGGCGGCCACACAACCGCTGCCCGGACGTGCACGGGCTGTACTTTGCGGGTGGCACCACGCATCCTGGTGGCGGTGTACCGATGGTTACGCTGTCCGGCAAGGTGGCCGCACAAATGGTCATACAAGACCTTGGCAGCTAGTACGCCATGCAGTGCTTTTACTCCGACACTTTTGAGCTGCCCCTACCCGCGGAACACCGCTTCCCGATGCGGAAGTACGGACGCCTGCGTGAGCGTCTGCTAGCGGAGGGCATTATCGCGCCAAGTGCCATGCACCTCCCAGAAGCCGCCCGCGACGCCGACTTGCTGCGCTGCCATGACGCGGATTACCTGGACAAAGTGAAGCGCGGCGGCCTCAATGCACACGAAATACGGCGGATCGGCTTTCCTTGGTCAACAGGGTTAGTAGAGCGTTCGCGACGATCATCCGGTGCAACCATTGCTGCCTGCCGCGCGGCCCTGGACGGTGGCGGTGTGGCGGTTAACCTAGCTGGCGGCACGCATCACGCCTGCCGCGATCACGGTGAGGGTTTTTGCGTGTTCAACGACGCGGCTGTCGCTGCACGTGCCATGCAGGCGGAGGGCCGCGTTAAGCGCGTGCTGGTCATCGACTGTGACGTGCATCAAGGCAATGGCACCGCCAACATCCTACGTGATGACCCCACGGCCTTCGCTTTTTCTATCCATGGCGAGAAGAACTTCCCTTTCCGCAAAATCCCCGGTAACCTGGACATTGGGTTGCCGGACGCAACGACCGACGCCGATTACCTGCATATGGTGGAAGAAGGCACGCGCCGCGCCATCTTTGCCGCCAATGCTGATCTTGCGATCTACATTTCCGGAGCAGACCCCTATGTCGGTGATCGACTGGGCAAGCTGTCCATCAGTAAGGACGGTCTGCTCCAGCGTGACCGCCTAGTACTGGACTTGTGCTTCAACGCCGGGCTGCCGACGGCGGTTGCAATGGGCGGTGGGTATGCGGACAATATCGAAGACATCGTAGACATTCACGTCAACACGGTGCGGGCTGCCGTTGAACGAGTCAGAGTGCAATGTTATGAAAAACGATATAAATGATATCGATACAGTACGAGTGTGGCTGCGGGAAAAGTTGCTGGGACTGCTCAATGTGCAGAACTGCCTGCTGCCACGTGGCAGCAACAGCCTCGTCGTGCGCACCTGGACCGGCGTGGTCATCAACATCTACCTGCTGGATGCTCCAGTCAGCACACGGGCAATAAAGCGCCTGCTCGCGGAGTCCTCCGAGATCAGCATTGGGTCCCTTTTTATCGTACACGACTCGTTAGTACCCACTGAGGGCACACGCTTTGAACCCAAGGAATGGCTGCGAGCGCTGCATACAATCACCCGTGAGCGTATTTATACTTACCGAGTTGTAGAAGGCACCCCGCATCTTGCGCAGCTTCACCTGGAACCGATTGCCAATACGGGGGAATACGGGGTGAAATACGGCCCGCCCATACAGTTCGAACGCCTGCGCTACTTCCGCATTGATGTCCGGCCACGTTACATCCGGGGGGACTGGCATGTGGCCGATTTCGGGTTCCATGCCTTCTGGCGGGACCCCTACCGCAGCCATGAGCCGCGCTATCGCCGCCCCGATGACGACCGTGAGCGGCGCTACACGGCCTGGCGTGCTTGGAGTCAAACGAGCTGGGAAGGTCCACAAAGCGAGGCTATCCCGGAACCGGCACGGCCACAGGATAAACTGGCGGTCTGCTACCAAATGCTGGATATCAGCCCAGAGGCCAGCCGTGAAGAAATCAAGGCCGCATTCCGTAAGCTGGCGATCAGTTATCACCCCGATACCAGCGAATTGCCCCACGAAGAAGCGGTGTTGAAGTTCCGCCAGATCACTGAAGCCTACGAGACGATCAAAGCGTCACAGGACTGGTAAACCCTGATTGCCGCTGGAGTCAAACAGGGCACCGCGCCAATGCGATGCCCTGCCAAAACGTGCCTTAAAACAACAGCTTATTCGTCTGCTGTGTCAGCATTACCGGTATCATCAGATGCGCCGTCATCAGCAGCATCGTCATCGGTCTCGGCGGCGCTGTCATCTTCAGCAGCAGAATCGTCCGCAGCGCTGTCATCTTCAACAGCAGAATCATCTGCCGCCGCCGCATCGTCCACGGTATCCGTGATGGCACCGGCGTCGTTGTTATTGAGCGCTTCAGCGTCCACATCCACAACGGGCGTTATCAGCAGCGGCGCAATCACTAGAGAGACAATCGCCACCAGCTTCAGCAAGATATTCAGTGAAGGACCGGAGGTATCCTTGAAGGGGTCCCCCACAGTGTCACCAACCACAGCGGCCTTGTGTGCATCCGAACCCTTGCCGCCCAAGTTGCCGCGCTCGATGTACTTCTTCGCGTTGTCCCAGGCACCGCCTGCATTTGCCATCATCACGGCCAGCATAAAGGCACTCACCAACGAACCCAGCAGTACCCCGACCAAAGTCTCCGTGCCAACAAAATCACCCAGGATGTTACCATCACCCAGACGCGCCAAGACCGCGATACCTACCGGTACCAGCACCGCAATGACGCCGGGCAGGATCATCTGACGGATGGCGCTGTCAGTGCTGATGCCCACGCAGGCCTCGTAATCCGGGTCGTTCTCGCCTTCCATGATGCCAGGGATTTCGCGGAACTGACGGCGTACCTCTTCTACGATTTCCTGAGCCGCTTTACCTACCGCCACCATCGTCAACGCGCTGAACACATAGGGCAGCAGACTACCGATGAACAGACCCGTAATCAAGCGCGGGTCCAGGATGTCAATGTTGCCCCCCACACCAGACGCGGTGATGAAAGCAGAAGTCAGTGCCAGCGCAGTCATAGCGGCGCTGCCGATAGCGAAGCCCTTACCTGTAGCGGCAGTCGTGTTGCCTAGGCTGTCGAGCGCGTCAGTACGCTCACGCACTTCATCGGGCAGATCGGCCATCTCCGCGATACCACCGGCATTGTCCGCTACGGGGCCGTAAGCGTCGGTTGCCAGCGTGATGCCCAGGGTCGCCAGCATGCCGACAGCCGCCACAGCCACCCCGTAAAGGCCGGCAAACTGTATCGAAACCAGTGTCACCAACACCACCACGATTACAGGTGCCATGGTACTCTGCATACCTAGTGCCAGGCCGCGGATCAGCACGATCCCCGCGCCACCTTCCGCACTCTGAGCGAGGGTCTTAGTGGGTTGGAAGCTGTCCGAAGTAAAGTACTCCGTGAAGTAGCCAATCGCCACCCCCCCAACTAGACCGGCCAGTGTCGCTACAATCGCGCCAACAGCCTTGTCCTCCAGGCCGACGATGAGGCCGATGATGACCACGGCTACGGCTACCCCCGCGCTGGCAGTGTAGACGCCGCGGCGTAGGCTGCCCAGAAGCTGTTCCTGTGTCGCGCCCTCTTCGGTCTTGACCAAGCGCGTAGAAGCCAGCGCGATCAACAGCCCCACCGCCGCCACCAGCATCGGGAAGGCCTGCGCCGCAGTCACCAAGGCGGGGTTATCAGTGATGCTGCCGTCCGCAGCGATGACGCCGCCGCCAGCCAGAGACGCCAACGCAATGGCCGAAATGATGGAACTAGCGTAGCTCTCGAACAAGTCGGACCCCATACCAGCCACGTCGCCCACATTATCACCCACGTTATCAGCGATGGTTGCAGGGTTGCGCGGGTCATCTTCGGGGATGCCAGCCTCGGTCTTGCCCACCAGGTCAGCCCCCACGTCGGCGGCCTTGGTGAAGATACCGCCACCTACACGCGCGAAGATCGCGATGGAGGTCGCGCCGAAGCCAAAACCGGCTAGAGCGCTGGCCGCTGTCTGCGGATCATCGGGGTAAACGATATTGGTCAGCACAAAGAAGAGCACACTTACGCCCAGCAGCGCCAGCGACACCACCATGGTGCCCATCACCGTCCCACTGGCAAAGGCCACGCGCAGGCCCTCGTTCAGGCTCTTCTGCGCAGCAGCCGTCGTGCGGACGTTAGCGCGCACGGCGATGTACATGCCGAAGAAACCAGCCAAACCCGACGCGACGGCACCAGACACGAAAGCCACCGCCGTCCAGGGACTCATGCCGCTGTCGGGAAGCGCACTAAGGGCCAACAGCGCCACTAACACCACTAAAACCAGCACTGCCACCGAGCGGTACTCACGGCGCAGGAAGGCCCCCGCCCCCTTCTGCACAGCAGCCGCAATCTTATTCATCTGCTCGTTGCCGGTATCCTGCTGAAGGATCCAACCACGCAGATACACTGCGAAACCGAGGCCGCCAATGCTGGCAAACAGCGCGACCCAGTTCGCATTCTGTGCAAGAACTTCCATAGACCTGTCTCCCTAATGGTGTGCGTAGATCAGTAAAAAAGCTGTAAAATCGTACCTTATAGCCCGACAAAAGAACAGTCAGGATCAGCTTAAAGCTGTAAATAAGTTTCCCTTTCATCTAGAGCCAAAGCATTGAGGTCGGTGTATAATAGGCCTTATGACAACTCAACAAGACACCGGCACACACGGCGAAACGCTGGCCGCCGATTACCTTACCGGCCAGGGATATACCCTCATCACGCGCAACTGGCACTGCCGCCAAGGCGAGCTTGATCTGGTGATGCGCCAGGGAGAGCTGCTGGTCTTCGTGGAAGTGCGCACGCGCCACGCCGAAACCACCGAGTCGGCTTTTGCCAGCGTGCAGCCGCCCAAACAGCAGCGCCTGATCGCGGCTATTCATGCCTATCTCGATCAACATAACAGCCCAGACGCAGCTTGGCGTCTAGACCTGATCGCGGTGGCTCTACCCTGGCAGGGTGCACCGATCATTGAACATGTGGAGGATGCACTTGACTGGTGACGCCCCACTGCCGCCTTTGATCGTGATCGTAGGCCCCACTGCCGCCGGTAAGACCCGCCTCGCGCTGGACATCGCGCAGGCGCTTGGCGGTGAGGTTATCGGCGCGGACAGCCGCCAAGTCTACCGCTGGATGGACATCGGCACAGCCAAGCCCACCCCGGACGAAATCGCACGCATACCCCATCACCTGATTGACGTGGTAGACCCGGACGATACGCTGTCATTAGCCCAGTTCCAGCACATGGCCTACGCGGCCATCAATGACGTGCTGGCCCGTGGACGGGTACCGTTATTAGTCGGCGGCACAGGCCAATATGTGAGTGCGGTCATCGAAGGCTGGTCCATCCCGGAAGTGCCACCTAATGAAGCCCTGCGTACTGAGCTGGAAACCTATGCCGCAGCACATGGCTCACAGGCCCTGCATCAACGCTTACACGCACTCGACCCCGACTTGGCGGCTAAGATAGACCATCAGAACGTGCGACGAGTGGTACGCGCTCTGGAGGTGTGCATAGAAACCGGACAGGCGATGAGCCTGCTGCAACGCAAGGTGCCGCCCCCTTACCGGATGCATCGCCTAGGCCTCACCATGGACCGTGAACAGCTTTACCAGCGCGCTGATCAACGTTTAGATGCCATGATAGCAGCGGGTTTCCTGGACGAAGTGCGCAGTCTGCTAGCCCGCGGCTATGCACGTGAATTGTCAGCGATGAGCGGCATCGGGTACGCCCAGCTTGCAGCACATCTTCAGGGGGAAATACCGCTGGCGCAGGCCTTGCACGATACGCGCACGCTGACGCATGACTTCATCCGGCGGCAGTATACCTGGTTTCGTAAGTACAATGAGGCGTTTATGTGGCATAATGGGGATGGCGATCTGCATCCCATTATTGACACAGCGGCGACCTGGCTAAAACAGACAGTTGAGTAATGCGACGACTTCGAAACAACTCCAGCAGCATTGTGCTAATCGTCATACTGCTTACCTTGGCGACTTTTGCCGGGCCGAACGCCCTGCCGCGTCTGCTGTCCAACTTCATTCCCTTCGTGGATGAAGGCCCCCCCTGTGAACGCCTGCGCAGCGCGGAAAACCGCGATCAACATCAGTCCTATTTGGGACGCCTGGCAAATCAAGAGGGCGAACCCCTCAGTGTACGTATCGATGCCGACGACATCCCCAATGAACTGGACGGTGAGTTGGTCATTCGTATCATCGTCACCAACGAGTCTATCGGCACGGTGCCCATCGTGTATCCTGGTGATATTATCGTCAACAACACGGCACTCAACGGCATTGGCCTGGTGTTCAACAGCCTGGCTATTGAAGCCACATCCCCACAGGCGGGTCTGATTCCGGACAGCAACATCAAGCTGCTAGCCCCGCGGCAGCGCTGCGTAGAGCATTACAGCATCCCCGTAGCAGACCTCGCCAATCGCGGCATCGGCCCGAATTCCACCGTGCAAGCCTATTACCGCAACACTACACCCGGCAGCATCGCCGTAGACGAGGACTCGGTCTTCAGCGACCAGGGCCTGTGGGTCGGCGTCGCAGCGTCTAATGTGGTGGCGCTGAGGACCGCACCAATCAGTGTGCCAACCATTGCCGCACAGTAGGACAAGCGCCCTCTACAGCGTGCACAAGATTGGTGTATAATCAGAGATGCAACAGTCGAATTAGAATTTGATACAATCACCGTCTTAGACACGCGGTGGTGTCGTGTGCGAATGAACCAATCGAAAGGCAGTGTTTTTCATGGCAGAACAAAACGCTGAATGCCCAGTACTGACGGTGATCGATGGTAAATATGCCAATCAACACTGGTCTCTCGACAAAGAAGAAATGATCCTGGGGCGTGAAGAAGACTGCGACATTACCTTAGCCGAACGGCAAATCTCGCGGCATCACTTGCGGTTCCATCGCCAGGACGAAAACACGACCTACGTGGAAGACCTGGGCAGCCGCAACGGCACTTGGGTCAACGGTCAGCGCTTGGAAGGATCACGCGAGCTGTACGACGGGGATGAGATTCACATCGCGCTGGCGGTGCGCCTGCAATACAGCGGCTCCAACGCCACCGCGCCGCTGCCTTTTGAGCTGCCGACCTCCATCAGCGGTCGCCTGCGCCTAGACCGCGAGTCGCGGCGGGTGTTCATCCGCGACGTGGAGCTGGACCCACCCCTCAGCCTGCCTCAGTACCGCCTGCTAGAGCTGCTCTACATGCACGGTGGGCGCGTGTGTACCCGTGACGCCGTGGTCGATACGGTGTGGCCGGAAGCAGTCGGTGAGGGGGTCAGCGAACAAGCCATTGATGCCCTAGTGCGCCGCCTGCGTGACCGCCTGGCCGAGGTAGACACCGATGTACAGTACATCGTCACCGTTCGCGGACATGGCTTCCGCCTAGAAAACCCCCAAGAAAACTAAAGCAAGTGAACAAAGCATGGGCGGTATGCACATACCGCCCGTTTGAACTCATGACCTAATAGTCGTCTTCGTAGTCCTCACCCAGCATCCCGCCGAAGAGTTCATCTTCCTGATCGTCCTTGCGTCGCCACCGTCGACTGTCGCGGTCCCCACGCAGCTCGCCACCGAGATCATCGTTCAGTGACGCGCGCGGCGTGCTGGGTGGCGATGACGGCGGCTCGCCACTGCGATAGCGCTGCACCGCCGAGTCAAAATCCAGCGCGTCACGCCGGGCACGCAGATCACGCGCCCCGCCCCGTTCCCAGTCGCGCCGCCGACTGTCAATGAAATCCGTTTCATCCGTGTCATCTGCGATCGTATCCTGTATTTGCCCGAAAGCAGATCGAAACACGAAGAAAGCACCAACCGCAATCAGGCCGCCGCAAACCAAGGCCAGCCCACACAGCGACAACAGTATCGATCCCAGATCGTTCATCACACGCTACCCCACGTTAAACTTAGCCCACAATTCTTGCAGGCGTGCTTGAGTCGCTTCGACGCTGGCCTTCAGCTCAGCCAGGTTATCGCGCTCACGCTGGACCACCTGCTCCGGCGCGCGACTCACAAAGCCCTCGTTCGCCAGCATCCCCTCGGACTTGGCGATCTGCCCTCGGATGCGTTCCGCTTCTTTTTCCAGGCGTGCGATCTCTGCCTCATAATCGATCAGACCTGCCAGCGGCAGATACACCACCACGTCACTCACCACGGCGGAGGCGGCATCTTCTGGCGCATCCCCAGCCAACATCGTCAGTGATTCTACGTTGCACAAACGCGCGAATAGGCTGCTGTGCTCCTGGATGAGCAACTCGTAGCGGCCCGGTGCCACCACCGCCTTGATCTTGCGGCTGGGCGCAACGTCATACTCAGTGCGGATATTGCGAATGCTGCGGATCATCTCGATCAAGATATTCATCTCAGCTTCCGCGTCGGCATCCACAGCAACTGTGTCCACCTGCGGCCAACGCGCCACGATCAGCGCTTCGCCCTCATGCGGCAGATAATGCCAAGCCGCCTCTGTGACGAAGGGCATGTAAGGATGCAGCAGCCGCAGTGATGTATCCATCACATAAGCCAAAGTACGCAGCGTCATCGCCTTGGCCGCCACATCGTCCCCGTAAAGCGATTCTTTACTGGACTCGATGTACCAGTCGGCAAACTCATCCCACAGAAAGCCACGGATCTGCCGCCCTGCTTCTCCATATTGATGGATGTCAAAGAGCTTTTGCACGTTGGCTGTGAGCTGGTTCAGGCGGCTGAGAATCCAGCGTGCGGGCAGGTCCAGGCTGTCTACAGGCGGTGCGCCCGGCGTGATGTCCAGGCCACTCTGTTCCAGGCCGCGCACGATGAAAGTCGTCATCTGCCAGATTTTGTTGACGAACTTCCATTCACCTTCCACACGGGTGGGGTCCAGATTCACGTCGTTACCGGGCGTGCCGCTGGTCACCAGGGTAAAACGCAGTGGGTCCGCGCCGTACTGGTCGATGAGTTCCAGCGGATCAATGGTGTTGCCCAGGGTCTTACTGATTTTGCGCCCCTTGGCATCTCGGACCAAACCATGCAGATATACGGTTTCGAAGGGCGGTTTATCCGTGAACCACAGCCCCATCATAATCATGCGCGCCACCCAGAAAAACAGGATGTCGTAGCCTGTTTCCATCATCTGAGTGGGATAGAAACGCGCCATGTCCGGCGAGTCGTGCGGCCAGCCCAGCGTGCTGAAAGGCCACAAACCACTGCTGAACCAGGTATCGAGCACGTCCTCTTCCGGCGTCCAGCCCTCACCTTGCGGGGCGTCTTCGCCCACGTAGATTTCACCGTTCGGCCCATACCATGCCGGGATGCGGTGTCCCCACCAGAGCTGGCGGCTCACGCACCAGTCTTCGATGTTCTCCAACCAGTGGAAATACACCTTCTCAAAGCGCTCCGGCACGATCTTGATCTGCCCACTACGCACCGCTTCCAGTGCTTTCTCGGCCAGAGGTTGAATCTTCAAGAACCACTGCGTGCTAATGAGCGGCTCAATCACCTCACCACCGCGCTGGCTGCGAGGCACCATATGGGTGTGATCTTCCACTTTAATCGTCATGCCCGCCGTTTCCATGTCGGCCCACAGTTTCTTGCGGCACGCGAAGCGATCCATCCCTGCATAAGGGCCGCCATGCTCGTTGATCGTGGCGGCCTTGGTCATGATGTTGACCATGGGCAGGTTGTGGCGTTGGCCGATCTCGTAGTCGTTGAAGTCATGCGCTGGGGTGATCTTCAGCGCACCAGTGCCGAATTCGCGGTCCACGTATTCATCCGCAATCACTGGAATCTCACGATCGAGCATGGGCACGTAGGCCTTCTTGCCGATGAGGTGCTGGTAGCGTGGGTCTTCCGGGTGGACACACACCGCTGTATCGCCCAGGATCGTCTCTGGACGGGTGGTCGCCACCGGCAGATGATCGCCGCCCTCCACCGGATACTTGAAGTAGTAGAGCTTACCATTTTCCTCAGCGCGCTCCACCTCTAGGTCGCTGACGGCGGTTTGTAGGCCGGGACTCCAGTTCACCAGGCGCGGTCCACGGTAAAGCAGTCCCTGCTCATAGAGCGTGATGAAGACCTGCCGCACCGCGCGGGACAAGCCTTCGTCCAAGGTAAAGCGCTCGCGAGACCAATCGCAGCTCGCACCCATACGCCGAAGCTGGCGGGTAATACGCCCACCGTATTGTTCCTTCCAGGCCCAGGTGCGGTGCAGGAATTCCTCGCGTCCGACTTCCTCGCGACTGGTGCCTTCTTCGCGCAGCATCTTTTCCACCTGGAGCTGGGTGGCAATGCCGGCGTGGTCCGTACCGGGCAGCCACAGCGCCGCCTTGCCACGCATCCGCTCATAGCGGATCATCAGGTCTTCCAGGGCGGTGAAGAGCGCATGGCCCACATGCAGCGCGCCTGTCACGTTGGGCGGCGGCATACTGATGGTGTAACTTTCAGCGTCTTCATCGGCTGTTTCCGGCTTGAACCAGCCGTTTTCCTCCCACCAGGCATACAGGCGGGCCTCTTCTTCGGTGAAGTCGAAGTTCTTCGGTATCTGCGTGATCTGCTGATCGGTCATGCGCTCTCCTACTTCAATAGGTTTGACTAATGCGATAAAGCGTGGCAAGGCGCACGCTATGAAGCACCTAACGGCTTTCGGGCGATCAACACGCGCTCAGTGCGATCGGGTTGGTCGCTGATTTCTTCAAAGCCGACTTCCAACAGAACGACCTTGACCTCATCGGTGGATAAGGGACGGAAGGTCACCTGCCGCTTGATGGTTTGGTAGCCGCGCCGGTCGCTGCCGGTGACGATAAACAGGTTCTGCGTGGCGATCACCGGCGGGCCGTCGCGCCACTCCCAAACGTCAAAGGTGATGAACTGGTGATCGGCCTCTTCGCCCAGCTCTTCATGGATAAAGCCTGGAATGAAACGCGGACGATCCTCCATGAAGGGGCCAAAGTCGCGCATGCCAATGACCAACATCCCACCAGGACGCAGCAGCTCGTAGAATGTCAGCAGGGCCGTCTCAATCTCTTCGTCTTCTAGTAAATGCGGCAGCGAATTACCCTTGGCGATGACGGCATCAAATGGGCCTTCGATGACATCCGGCAACCTGGCGAAGTCTACCCGTTCGAACTGAATATCGCCCAGCACGCCATACTGCTCGGCAATCTCATGCGCCTTGCGGATCATACCTGCGCTGGGATCGCAGGCGGTTACGGTGAAGCCCAGCCGAGCCAACGCAACGGCCTGAGTCCCAGCCCCGCAGGATGCATCCAACACGCGATCGACACCTTTATTACGAAAGATCGCGCGCAGGCTGAGGCCTTCACGTTCAAGCTGGGTCTCCCAATCTCGGTAGAAGAGCGGATAATACTCGGCAACAGCGTCGTAGAACTCATTGGTGTCGTTGCTGATCGTCATGCTTACCTTCAGTGTGCAACAAACAAAAAAGCCCCATCGTCACACAAGGACGAAAGGACCTCTTTCGCGGTACCACCTTGCTTCCATGGAACGCAGTGTTCTATGGCTCTCAACGCTATAACGGGCTGACCCGTCCCCGCCTATAGTATCAAAACGTTGAGCAGGGCAACTCACAGGCGACCTTCCGCACGCTGTGGTGAGCAGACTCTCAGCCTGTGGCCTGCACTCTCTTACACCAGGGAACGGGCGTACTCCTCCCGGTCAAAGTCTTTGTGTCTGTATGCAATTGGGAAAAGTATAGCACCCCTGTGAAAGCCGCGTCAATAGGCTGAAACAGCGGTCACAGCACGGCGAAGTCTGGGCAGGGCCTTGCTAACGTGGTGCAGCGGGTTATAATGCTTCTGCTTAATTTGGTTAGGATGTACAGTTTCCCATGCCGGAATTTGCGTTTTTTGCTCTAATCCTTTTAGCGGTGCTTGGTGCCTATTGGTCGCTCAGCATCTTCCCCCGCCAGCGTGAGTTTTCTAAGCGGCAGAAGTTTGTGCGTACCTTGGCAGAGGGCGATGAAGTCATCACAGCCGGGGGTATGATTGGCCGCGTGTTGGACATCCGGGGTGAAGAAGGCATCGCCGACGTGGAAATTGCCGAAGGTGTTGTGGTGCGTGTGCTTACAGCGTCCATCTTGCAGCCTTACGACCCGGAAGAGATTCAGCGCAACATCCGCCTGGCAATGGGTGAAGCGCAAGACAGCGCCGACGATACCGCACACCCGGCCCCTTGAGACCGGGTTTCGTTTTATTAGGGGCGGGACATCCGCCGTGCTACAGAAAGGGCAGTTATGACCAGTCACTACCGCTGGTTGATCGTCATTGTTTTACTGGCGGCCTTCGCGATTTGGGCCGTGCTTCCTGGGGACCGTGCTTTTGTGCTGGACACCAACAATGACGGTGAAGCCGAGTTCCAGATCAACGCGACTGAAAGCCGGGGCCTAGACCTGGTAGGCGGGTTGCGTGTGCTGCTGCAAGCTGAACTGCCAGAAGGCAGCTACACCCGCGATGACCTGCTGGAAGCGGCCAACAGCGTCGCGCGCCGTATCGACGCGCTGGGTCTGGCGGAAGCCACCGTGCAGCTTCAGGGCAGCAGCCGCGTGCTGGTAGAAATTCCCGGCGTTAGCGATCCGGAGCAGGCTATCAGCACCATTCAGCAGACCGCCCTGCTGGAATTTGCCGACTTCGCTAACCTGACGGGCGGGCAGCTTGCCAGCCTGGAAGGGCAGCGCGTGCTCACGACAGAACAGGTGCGCATCCAGCAGGCGCGTGAAGCCACCAGTGACGACCCGGACATCAATGCGGATGCCCCCACGATCGTGAACCCCAACACAGGCCTGCCGTTCACAACGGTTATCACCGGGGCGGACCTACAAGCCGCAGCGGCAGCTTTCGATCCACAGTCCAGCGATTGGCTCATTGAGTTCACGCTGACCGATGACGGCGCTAGCAAGTTCGGACCCTACACCGCTGCCAACATCGGCCAGCCACTGGCAATCATCCTGGACAGCGAAGTCTTGTCGGCACCTGTGATCCAAGCACAGCTCACAACGGGTGGCGTCATCACTGGTAACTTCACCGAACAAGAAGCGCGCACCCTGGCGCTTCAGCTTCGGTCCGGTGCACTGCCCATCCCGCTGCGCGTAGAAAGCGCGGTACAGGTCGGCGCGACCTTAGGCCAGGAGTCGGTAGAGCGCAGCGTGCGCGCGGGCAGCATCGGTGTGATCGTCGTGCTGGCCTTCATGCTGATTTACTACCGCGTGCCAGGCATCGCGGCGGCGCTGGCACTGATGCTCTTCATCCTGCTGAACTTTGCGGTGTTCAAGCTGGTACCCATCACGCTGACCCTGCCGGCCATCACGGGGTTTTTGATCGGCATCGGAACCGCTGTTGACGGGAACATCCTCATCTTTGAACGGTTGAAGGAGGAGCTGCGCGACGGCAAAAACCTGGACAAGGCGCTGGATGCCGGTTTCGATCGTGCCTGGTCCTCCATCCGCGACTCAAACATCTCAACGATCATCATCTGTGTGGTGCTCTTCTTCTTCGGTCAAACGCCGGGGGCCAGCATCGTCAGCGGCTTCGCAGTGACCCTGGCCCTGGGCTTGGTGCTGAACCTGTTCACCGCCGTGACCGTGACGCGCACCATCCTATACATTTTCCGCGATACCATCCATGACCAACTGGCCGAACGCCGTTGGCTGCTGGGTGCCTAAAAAAGGACGGTGAAAAGCGATGTTTAACCTGGTTGAAAAACGGCGGTTGTATTTCACCTTCTCCGGCGTGGTCATCGGCCTAGGCCTGATCGTCATGTTGATTTCCACGATCCAGACTGGTTCCCCCTTCCGCTTGAGCATCGACTTTGTGGGTGGGTCCATTTACGAACTGGCCTTCACTGAAAACGGTGCCGACGAAGCGAGCATCCGTGATGTATTTGCCAGTTATGGTGATGAAAACGTCACGATTCAACGGCTGGGCACTGAGGATGAACAGCGCTGGTCCGTGCGTGGCAGCTTCCAAGACCAAGCCACCACGGACGCCATCATTGCGTCCTTAGAGGACCTGGCCCCATTGGACCAAGACCGCGTGTTGATCGAGCGCGTGTCAGAGACGATCGGCGCGGAAGTAGCGCGAGCCGCTTTCGTCGCGATCCTGGTCGCTGGGTCCATCGTGACCGGCTTCATCGTGATCGCTTTTCGACAGGTGCCCAACGCACTTCGTTACGGCTTGTGCGCGATTGCGGCTATGGTCCACGACGTGCTGGTGATGATGGGCATCACCTCGCTGTTCGGGCTGCTGCTGGGCTGGGAAATTGACGCTCTCTTCCTCACCGCAGTGCTGACTGTAGTCGGCTTCTCCGTGCAGGACTCTATCGTGATGTTCGACCGCATCCGTGAGAACATCCCCAAACACCTGGGGGAACCTTACGAGACCATCGTCAACCGCAGCATCTGGGAAACCATCCACCGCTCGCTGGCAACACAGCTCAACGCCTTCTTCATTATGGCCGCCATCCTGCTTTTCGGTGGTGATACGATCAAGCAGTTCATCGCCATTTTGTTCATCGGACTAGTATCCGGCACCTATTCGTCGATCTTCACAGCGGTACCGCTGCTGGTGGCCTGGCAAAAGGGGGAGATTCCGCTGCTGAACCGACGCTCGCACAGCCTGGAAACGGCGCAGATGGAGGCGTAAAGCCATGCGTGGCCTGGTCTTCCACAATGATGCGCTGCGCGTGGCAAATGATCTGCCGCCCCCTCTGCGCGAGCCACATGAAGCGCTGCTCAAAATTCGGCGTGCAGGGATTTGCAACACCGACTTGGAGCTGGTCAAGGGTTACATGGGCTTTTCCGGCATCCTTGGGCATGAATTCGTGGCGGAAGTGGTCGAAGGCCCCGATGAATGGCGCGGCAAACGGGTCGTTGGTGAGATCAATGTGGCCTGCGGTGAATGCGATATGTGCCATCAGGGCATACCCAGTCAGTGCCGTAAGCGCAGCACAATCGGCATTGACCGTCATCCCGGTGCTTTCGCTGAACAGCTCGCGCTGACTACGGCAAACCTACACGCCGTACCCGCTGCCGTCAGCGACGATCAAGCTGTGTTCGTGGAACCGTTGGCCGCTGCCCTGCAAATCCTAGAAGCTGTGCATGTGTCCCCGCGCGACCGTGTGATCGTCGTTGGCGCAGGCAAGCTGGGGATGCTGTGTGCACAAGTACTCAAGCTGACCGGGGCCGACTTAAGCGTCATTGTGCGGCGTGACAAACAAGCCGCACTGCTGACACACTGGGGCATCCCAGCGGTGCCCCGCGACTCCCTGGAAGATCAACGAGCACAGATTGTCGTGGACGCTACCGGCACTCCGGAGGGCTTCGCTGATGCGCTGGACTTGGTGAAACCGCGCGGCACGGTGGTTCTGAAAAGTACCTACCACGATATGCCGCACGCCGACCTGACCCGCGTCGTTGTGGATGAAGTGCGCGTGATCGGCAGCCGCTGCGGACCCTTCGATGCGGCGATACGTGTGATGAATGCAGGGCTGGTAGACGTTGACTCCTTGATCGAGGCGCGTTACCCCTTGCAGCGTGCAATCGAAGCAATGGACTATGCCGCACAGCGCGGTGCATTCAAAGTGCTGCTGGACTTCGACTGAGGAAAAAACGAGGCCGGTCAGCCGCATATGTGCTGACCGGCCTTGCCCTTTCCAGGGATTACTCTTGAACGCGGGGCAACAAAATGAAGAAAGCCGATCCAACACCAACTTCGCTTTCCAGCCAGATGCTGCCGCCGTGTGCCTCTACGATATGTTTGGTGATTGCCAACCCCAACCCGGTGCCACTGGAGTAACCGGCGGTGTCCGCCACGCGGAAGAACTTCTGAAACATCTGCTTCTGATTGTCCTTGGAAATGCCCAGGCCCGTATCCCGCACGCAGAGCTGGGCGTTGTGCTCACCTTCTTCAACTTCGAGGAAAATCTCACCATCAGGGCGATTGTACTTAGCCGCATTGGTCAGTAAGTTGAGCAGCACCTGCTTGAGCTTGCCGCGGTCGCCGTTAATTTCCAGCTCACCTTCTGGCAGATGAATATGAATACCCTTCTCTGCTGCCTGAGGCCGCACGACATCCGCACTTTCACGCATGAGTTTATAGACTTCGAAGGGTGCAATCTCTAAGCGAGTACGCCCAGACTCTAGTTGGGCTAGGTCGAGGAAATCGGTGGTTAAGCGGATCAAGCGCTCAGTTTCACCTTGCAGCAGCTCATGGATTTCGCGGCGTTTGGCTTCTGGGATGTCAGGCCGGTTGAGCAGTGTCGTGCTGGCCTTAAGTGCAGCCAATGGCGTGCGCAGTTCGTGCACCATCTCGGCGATGAAGTCACTTTGCCGAAACAAGCGGGCATTTTCAATGGCGATACCCGCTTGGCTTGCCAGCACGTTTAAGGTATTAATGTCGTCTTCACTGAAGCGCCCGTTCAGTTTGTTCACGGCCTGGATCACACCAATTACTTTGTCATGGGTGCGCAGCGGCACCCCTAGGATATTGCGCGTCTTAAACTCAATGGTTGTGTCCACCTTCTGGAAATGCCCAGGCTCTTTCTCAACGTCTTCAATGACGCGCGGCTCACCGTGCGTGGCGATCCAGCCGGCAATGCTGCCTTCCATAGGCACGACGATCTTCTCCATCAGGTTTGTGTTCATGTTGGAGGAAATCTCAAAGCGAAGTTCCCCTGTTGAGGGGTCGATGAGCATGATCGAAGCCGCTTCGGTGTCAATGATCTCGGTCACAGCAGCAACAATCTGCTGAAGCAGGGGCCGATGCTCCAGGGTTGAATTCAACTGGCGGCTGATGTCCAGGATGCGTTCATAGTTACGCATCGCTGTCCGCGCACTTTCCAGTTCCTGGATGGGGGTTGATGTCATTTCGAGACCTCCATACGTTGAACGATCTGAGGGAGGATTTTAGCAGCCCGGCCTCGAATCACGATGTCGGCTGCCGCGTCCATGTGCGTGGACGCAAGGTTGATGATGATAAGCTTAGCGCCACTGCGTTTAGCCAAAGTCGGCAGTTCGCTGGCAGGTGCCACTTCTAAAGACGATCCGATGACGATCATCACCTGCGCACGGCGCGCGGCTTCCTGAGCGGCCTGCAATGGACGAATTGGAAGCTGCTCACCAAAGAGGATGACATCCGGTTTGAGCACCCCCCCACAGTGTTCACAGGTTGGCAGGTGGCGGTCCGCTAAGAACTGGTCCATGACGTGCTGGCCGTCAGTACGGGTAAAGCAGCTAATGCAAGTAGCACTGCGCATGTGCCCATGCAGTTCATGGACGACATGGCTGCCTGCACGGGTGTGAAGGCCATCTATATTCTGCGTAATGATACCCTTCAAGCGCCCTCGTCTTTCCAAGTCCGCTAGGGCTAGATGTGCAGCATTGGGCTGTGCATCAAAGGTCGTATGTGCCAGGTCATAGACCCAATCATAAAAGGCCTGTGGATTGCGACGAAAGCCGTAGATGCTGGCAACAGTCAGCGGGTCAACATTTTCCCATAAGCCTGAATCTTCACTGCGGAAGTCCGGGATGCCCGACTCAGTGCTGATGCCAGCCCCAGTAAAGGCAAAGCTGCGTTGCGAATCGGTAATAAGCTGAGCGGCCTGACTGATTTGCAAATCTTCAATCGTATTTAACATGAGTAAGCATCGTTCTCAAAATCCAAACGTGAATGATCTGAGTGTAACGCATTTAGTTCTGCTTGCCATAGATGTCTTCAGCTAGTTTCGTGATCTGGTTGGTGACGATAGCACTAGGATTCATAATCACCATAGGTATATGGGCCTCAGCCGACTGAACCGCCATATCAGGCGCGGTTGAGACAATGGCAAGAATAGGGCGACTTAACTGTTCTTCAACTTGATGCCAAGGAATTTGCATCTTCGATTGGCTGCGGGTAATCACCACAATTTCCACACGCAAACGATGCGATTTTTCAATCTCGTCAATGAGCTGGCGCGTAATCGTCAAAGGGATCGCAAAAGGTTCTACCAACAGAATAAGCCGGTCAATCAGTGGCAGAATCTGCGCGTTGATGCGCGTGTAACCGGTACCCAGATCATACACGACGACATCCGCGAGGGGCTTCAAGGCATTGAAAAGTGCTTTCAGTGCGTCAGCCTTTACAGGCACTTGCGCCTCACGCGGGCGGGAAGAAGCCAGCAATGCGCGCAGCCCGGATTGATGGTCGGACAGCTCCTGTTGAACCAGCTCAGTCGTGATAGCGGTTGGGTCCTTAGCAATCACGTTTGCCATACCACAGGCCTCACCCAAACCCAGCATCAACCCCAAGCTGCCGCTGCCAAGCCGCAGGTCGGTAACGATGGTCTCATGACCCTGCGCCATTAGGCTGGCTGCGATATTCAGCGCGAGGGTCGTAGTCCCTACCCCACCTTTGCTGCCCATGACGCCAATGGTCAAGGCACTCTGTTCCGGTTGGGCGGGCACCGCAGGTCGGCGCGTATCTAACATGTTCTTGATGCGTGCTGCGAGTTCTGCAGGGTGTGTGGGCTTGGTTAGGTAATCATCAGCGCCCGCCTCAAACCCAGCCACTTTATCGTCAATCAGGGTTTTGGCAGTAAACATGATAATGGGTGTTTCAGCACTGGGCTGATAGCTGCGAATACGACGGCACACGTCATAACCGCTCATGTCTGGCATCATCACATCTAGGATGATGAGGTCTGGCAACTCACTGGAAACTTTGCTCAAGGCTTGCTTACCGGAGTTGGCGGCAATGACCTCATAGCCTTGGCGCTGGAGCATAAGGCCAATGAGCTTGAGACTTTCAATGTCGTCGTCTACGATGAGGATTTTATCAGCCATCGGAATCATCACAATCAGTTAGTAACAAACACGATGTAGAGCCTATTCAAGGCAGATGTTCTAAGAATGATTATATCATTGTAAGGCCATCGGGGAAAACCAGCCCAGCCCGCGAAACAGTAAGGATATTCAAACCACAGCGCTTAGTCATGCCCGATGACGTACTCATGACGCAGGGTCTTGGGCCTTTTGGCCGTTCCCCCGTGTGCCATGTCACGCAGCGCATCGGCATTTTGCATGGGCGTTGTCACGATGAGGATTTCATCTTGCCGGATGATGTGCGTGCTGTGCAGCCCATAGACAAATTACCCGTTGGCTAACCGAATACCGATCACACCGGCATCGAAGCGCTCGTTCAGCGCTAAATCCTTTACTTGACGCCCGATCCAAGGCGAATCGTCCTGCATATAAAGCTCGGTCGTTTCCAAGCCAATGCGGCGGTTGAATAGCACATACTGCATGAAGTCGCTGACGATGGGACGCAGGGTTGCCAACAACACAAACTGCCCGGCAATGCGGAAGGGACTAATGACCCGGTCCGCACCGGCACGTCGCAGCTTATCCACCATGAGATCATTTTCTGCCGTAGCAGTGATGAGAATGTGACGATTGAGCGTGCGTGCGGTCAATGTTGCCAAGACGTTTAGCGCGCGGTCTTCGATGGCAACCATGATAGCCAAAGCCCGTTGGATACCTGCGCGGCGTAGCACACCATCTTCTGCCGGATTGCCGTGGATCACACAGAAACCTTGATGTAGCAGCATACGGGTTTGATTATTGTCTTCACTGACGATCACGAAGTCACGGTTAGGGTCCAGGCGTTTGAGTGCACTTTCGGCGACACGCCCCCCGGCGCAAATGATGTAATGCTGGCTCATCTGGCTGGCCGTTTGTTCAGCGTCGACTAGGGCCATTGAACGCGGTGCGTGCAAACGGACCACTGGCGCAGGAAGAGGCTGCCAGGTTGCAGGATGGTCGCGCCGCTGTGTTCCAGCCCGACACTCGTTTTGTATGTCAGGGATATAGGCCACTTTCGTGACCACCAGCATCACATCATCTTCGCCGAGTTGGTAGTTTGCGTCCGGTGCATAGATGAACTGCCCACTGTCATCGCGGATACCAATCACACCGGCCTCATAGCGCTCTCGCAGGGTTAAGTCCCGCAGGCGCTGCCCAATCCAGGGCGAGTCGTCATAGAGGAAAAGCTGAACAACTTGCGGCTGACTCATCTTGTCATCAAAGAGGATGCTGCTGAAGAAATCATTGACTGCCGGGCGAAAGGTCGCATTATTGAGAAACTGACCGGCCACATCAAAAGGACCAATCACGTTATTTGCGCCCGCCCGCAGCATCTTGGTGGCAAACTGTTCATTGAGCACCGCCGCAGTGACGAACAGTCGGGGATTATGTTCGTTAGCTGTCAGCACCGTCATCAGCGTTTCGGTATCTGTACTGGAGAGCGCCATTAGGGCGTAGGCTTGATCCAAACCAGCCTGCACTAATACGCTTTCATCTGCGGAATCTCCTTCCAAGACGGTAAACCCTAGTTGGCGCAGATGAAAGGCGTACTCCGTGTCTTGTGTCACAACCACCATGAGCTGCATAAGTGTGTTGGGACGATAAGGCATCAAGTAAAGCTGACGCAAACGATAACGCACACCGCGCGACACCACATTATCCTGCCCCAGCAGACGTTTAGCCCAGCGGTCAATGTCACGAGTCGCGGCTTCTTCCTCATGGATTTGACGCGAACGGACCCGTTCCAACAGCGAGTTAATCGTGCGATCCACGAGTTCGCCTTCCCCACACACGATAAAATGCCCACTCAGCGATTGAATGTGGCGGATCGCACGGCGTCGCTGACGGCTGCTGACTAGTTCTGGGCTGATAAGGAAGGCAAGTGTCGCTTGAGCAGCGACAGCAAAAGACCCCAAGCCAATGATGACCAGAAAAATGGTAAAAATGCGCCCCATATCACTTTTGGCAACGACATCACCATAGCCGATGGTCGTTAAAGTGGTGACGGTCAGCCATAAAGCATCTAGAAGCGAAACCTGTTCAAAGACTAAATACCCCACAACCCCTAGAGGAAGTACGATCGCAATCGCGGTCAGTGCAAGGCGGAGCTGCCGCCGAGTGTCTTGGTAGGACTGCATGATCTCAGAAAACCTGTGGTCCAAGCGCTGATGTGACTATACCCCACCCCAGCGGAACACACCACGGACAGCACTTACTGTCCCTTGAGCCATTTGACCAAACGATTCACCACACTGCGCCGCTGATCAATGCTTTGATCGTATTCCTGTTGAAGCTGGCGCGTCAAATACTCCAGCTCACTCACACGCATACGCGCGCCGTTGACGATGACCCATTCTTCATCCAGTGCCCGCAGATCTTTAGGGATGCGATTGTAGAGCTTCTGGTAAGCCTCTACATAACGACGCATGATCTTCTCGGAATACATTTCGGCCATAGGCGGGCGTCCTGCGTTCTGTTGATGGGAATTCGTTTCGAGCATCCTAGTTTATCCCAATTGCTTTTAGTCATTTTGACACGCTGAGCACATAATTGTAAAGAAATTGTATCATAAAGCGCGCGTAGAGGATAGCCTCGTAAGTCCTTTACTTGGTTTTGACGCATGATTATTACTTTTTTTGGATTTAGTGCTTAATCATGCAGCGAGTGGTTGACAAGCCCCGTGCTTCGCGCTATGATCTTAGTAAGTAGTTAAACGCTTAACTATTCTTATTGCAGGTAGAAAAGGCGTTGCTTGTGCCCACTTTGCAGGATGTCGCGCGGATGGCCGGTGTGTCAACGGCGACGGTTTCCAAAGTCCTTTCCAACACACCGTACTTCAGCGACGCCGCCCGCGAAAAGGTCATGCAGGCGGTTGAAGCGCTGGGCTACACGCCCAATCTAGCTGCCCGCGCCCTCTCATCGGGCAAAACACACATTGTCGGCGTTGTCTTTCCCTACATCTACGACGCGATCTTCAAAGACCCACTGGTCATGCAGATCATCGAAGGCATTGAGGCCGAATGTAGTGCGCGTGGCTATAACTTGCTGCTGAGCACCCCACGCCTCAGCGATGACGGCCCAGACGCCAACTTCCGCCAATTGATCCGCAGCGGCTATATGGATGGCATGATCGCCATTGACAATGTGCCGCTGACCTCAGTAGCAGCGGCAGCAACCCAACACAATATACCCACCGTGGTGATCGGCTACGCACAGGCTGATTACGCCGTGCGTGGTGACGACGAAGCGGGTGGACGCCAGCTCATGCAGCACATTTTGGGCTTGGGCCACCGAAACATCGGTATGATTACGGTGCCGGGGCACCTCAATCACGCGCTGGCCGCCCGTCTACGCGGTGTAGACCAGGCCTTAGCCGCTGCTAACATCACCTTGGAACCAACCCGCACCGCCTTTAGCGATTATTCCACCAGCAGTGGTGCTGCTGCGGTTGAACAACTCATCACCACCCACCCCGACATTACAGCTATCGTCTGCATGAACGACCGCACCGCCATCGGTGCCATGCAGCGGCTGCAAGCAATGGGGCGGCGCGTCCCAGAGGACGTCAGCGTGGTAGGCTACGATAACATCAGCATCGCAGCGGTGATGTCCCCCCCGCTGACCACCATTGACCAGCAGGCCTCAGCATTGGGTCAACATGCGGCTCAAATGCTGTTTGAAGTCCTGGACGGCAAAACACCCGAAAGCCTGGTGCTGCCCGTTCAGCTCGTTCAGCGTCGGTCATCAGCACCGGCCCAGGACGCCTGATTTTTCGTCCGAATAACACCGATGTAAGGAGGCAGCACGAGGGATAGAATAAAGTAGCGCACACCCGATGCACAGCATAAAGCACTTGTGTATCGCCTTGTCAAACAACAAACTTTTAAGGAGACACTGCATGTTTAAGCGTACCGTTTTGCTCATGTTGGTGGTTGGCATGGTGCTGACCCTGGCAATCCCTGTGGCGACGGCCCAGGATGAAGAAGACATCACCCTGCGTTGGCGCACCCGCCCTGACAATCAGGCCGAAATCGACGTGTATACCGCCGCCAGCGAGACCATCGATGAAGGCTGGGACGGCGTGGCCCTTGAGTACGAACCAGGCGGCTCAGAAACCGCCAGCTATCAGGACGTACTGGTGGCCGAGCTGGAAGCCGGTACCGCCCCCGATGTCTTCTGGATTCCCGGCACGGACGTGGCCCGCTTCGCCTCCGCTGGCCTAATCCTCAACCTGGCTGACCTCGCCGCTGCCGATGCAGACTATGCTGAGGATGACTTTTACGCCGGGCCGATGGGCTTCCTGACCACTGCACTGCCGGGTGAAGACGATGCCGCGCTGTGGGGCCTGCCCCGTGACGTGTCCGCCTTTGCCATCTACTACAACGCTGACCTTTTCGATGAAGCCGGCCTGGATTACCCTGGTGAAGGCGAAGCCTGGGACTGGGACACCTTCGCCGCAGCTGCTGAGGAAATCAGCGGGCTGGGTGACGAGATCGTCGGCTTCGGCATGAACGCTTGGTGGGCCAATTGGGGCTACTTCGTAAACGCTGCCGGTTCCGGCTTCTTTAACGAAGATTTCACCAACTGTGGCCTGGCGAATGACGCCACCGTCGCGGGCCTGGATCAAGCTGTCGCGCTGTTCGACAATGGCTGGGCCATCCCCTGGGGCACCGACTCCGAGCCGCCCTTCCTGGCCGGCACCGTGGGCATGTTCATGAACGGTCGCTGGGCCACCCCCGGCACGATCACCAACGCGGACTTCAACTGGAACGTTGCGCCGCTGCCCGTTGGTCCCAGTGCTGAAGCCACCAACTGGCTGTTCTGGGGTGCTTACGTAGTGAACGCCAATACCGAACATCCCGAAGAAGCCTGGGACTTGGTTACTCGCCTGACCAGCGCTGAAATCCAGGGCCAGATCGCCAGCCTGGGTGCCAACATTCCCAGCCGTGCGACCGATGAGGCCATCGAACTTTTCCTGGGTACCCTACCAGACAGCGGAGTGAACAACCAGGCCTTCGTGGATGGCACTACCTCCGCTGACGTGCGCACGGAAGCGCCGCTCTTCTTCGGTGACTGGCCCTCCATCGACAGCGCTTACGGTTCGGCCATCAACTCCGTGTTCAACGGAGAGCTGAGCGCCCAGGAATTCGCCGACACCATTTGCGATCAGGTCGCACCTTTCTTCGATACTGACATGGATGGTGAGCTGGACAGCTAAAGTCGGTTAGCGCGCGTCTTTGACGCATCCATGCTTCTCCTGCTGGGGTCGTCTTTGAAGTTGACGGCCCCAGCAGTTCGCCCCATTTATTGTGCAGGAGCGCCCCACCATGCAAGCGCAACTCAGCAGCGAGCCGGTGACGATCACCCCACCGGTGCCGCATATTCCCCCTCACCCACCTGCGCCGTGGCGATTGCTAAGCCTCAGTGCGTTGGGCAACTTGGTGATCCTTTTGACCGCCCTAGGGCTGTCCAGCACGATCTTCGCCGCCCCACCCGAGTTTAGCAACTTAGGCCAACCCGTCCGTGACTTCCTCGGTGTGCTGGCGCTGCTGCCGGTACCGATGGCCTTGATCGGGACACCGCTGCTGCTGCTGCTGCGCCCAATGGGCCGGTATCTCACGCTGGTGCTTCAGTTTGGTGCCGCCATTGCGACCAGCCTCGTGTTGATCCAATACTTAAACGTCTTCGATGGCTTTGAGGCCATTGTGGACGGCTTCATGAGCAACGTGTTTTTATTGCTAGGCTTTACACTGGCTTACTTACTGTTTTGGCTGTCCAACCGTTTTCCGGAGGAGAGTCCGGCGCGCACCTTACTAACGAACATCGCGCTGATGCTGGGGATGCTGACACTGGTGCTGCTGCTGCTGGCGGCCAACATTCTTTCCGGCGTGAGCACCATCCTGGACGTCTATAACCAGCCCTTTACGCTGCCGCTCAGCGAGTCCCTAACGGCGGCTAACGTCGTATTGTGGACGCCGTGGTTAGCAACCATCGCTATGATTGGTTTCGGCTTTTTAGCTGGACGTATGCTTAAACTAGGCGAGCTTTTCGGCGAAACGCCGAATCAGCGCACGGCCTGGCAGGGTTGGCTGATGTTGGCCCCGAACATGGTGGGCTTCATGCTGTTCTTCGCTGGCCCACTGCTGCTGAGCTTCTACTTCAGCTTCACGGATGCCTCACTGGGCCAAGTGCCGGAAGTCATCGGCTTTGAGAACTACACCGATCTGCTCTCGCTGGAGTTTCAGTGGCGCGAGGACTTCGAAGCCCCACGCCAGGCTGTCATGAGTTTTGGCTATTCGCCATTGGCTTGGCTGGAGCTGGGCGGACGAGAACTGGTTATCGGTGCCAAAGACATGATGTTCTGGCGAAGTATTCGTAATACGCTAGTGTTCTGTTTGATGCTAGTGCCCATGAGCGTCATCCCAGCATTGGGATTGTCCATGGTGCTCAATTCTAAGCTGCCCGGCGTCAAAATCTACCGTGCGGTGTACTTCGTGCCCTCAGTAGCCGCGGTGGTCGGCACGGCTTTGATCTGGCGCTGGCTGTATGATCCAACGATCGGCTTCTTCAATTACATCATTACCGAAGTAACGCGCTTCCTCAGCCTAACCGATCCGCAGATCGCCTGGCTGACCGGACCGGGTGTCGTGCTCTTCTCAATCGTGTTCCTGGCGGCGTGGCAGGTCGTCGGTTTCAATACCGTGCTCTTCCTAGCAGGTTTACAGGGCATACCCAATGTGCTGTATGAGGCTTCACAGATTGATGGCGCGAACCGCGTTCAGCGCTTCCGCTATGTGACGCTGCCCATGCTGGCCCCGACAACTTTCTTCGTGATCGTCACGACGGTGATCCAGGGTTTACAGGTGTTCAACGAACCGTATGCCCTTTTCCCGGCACGGCCTATCCCAGCGGAGGCAACCACGGCAGTCTACTACATGTACGACCGCGCCTTCCCGGCCACGCAGTACGGCTATGCCTCGTCGGTGGCCTGGCTGCTCTTCGGCTTGATCTTCTTAGTGACGCTGGCGCAGTTCCGTTTGCAGCGCTCAGCGGCCTACGATTCCTAGGAGGCACCATGTATACAGAGCGCAACAAGACTCTCGGCTTTTACCTGGGACGGCTGCTGGCCTACACGCTACTGACAGCCTTCGGACTGTTCATGCTGTTCCCCTTCATCTACATGATCTCCACCTCGCTGAAGACCTCCGGTGACGTGTTCACCTATCCGCCGCGCGTGATGCCCTACACGCCCATCACCACCGAATACGATGGGGAAGCACAGCCGCTGTACACCTTCATCATCGAGGGCATTGAACGCGAGATGGTGGCTACCGGCGAGCGCGTGCGCTTTGGGTTCTTCACCACGACGGAGGCGCTGAATGTCGATGACCCACGCGCAACGGCTGACGTGATCGCCATGCCCTTGGACGACGCAGGCGACCCAATCCGCGAGGACACCCTGCTCAACAGTGCGGGCGAAGAAGAAGACTTTGACGTGTACAGCGTCACGGTGGACGGCAAGACACAAGAGCTGCTGCTGGCTTATCGGGGATCACAAGACCTGTTTGTTGATCCTGACAATCCAGAGATCACGACCTACGCCGTGGCACGCACCTCACAGCCAGTAGAGCGCATCGAGTTTCAGATCGGCAACTACGAAGCTGTCTTCAACCTGGACCTAGATCGCGCGCTCATCAACACGACATTGGTCACAGCGGGCGTGGTCCTAGGCCAGCTCGTCACATCGATTTTCGGTGGCTATGCCTTCTCGCGAGTGCGCTTCCGGGGACGCGATACGCTCTTCCTAGTCTACCTGGGATCGATTATGATCCCCTTTGTGGTGCTCATCATCCCGATCTACCGCCTGATGGTGGTCATTGGGTGGGAAGGACAGCTCGTCTCGCTGATTGTGCCCTGGATCTTCACGGCATACGGCACCTTCCTGATGCGACAGTTCTTCATCTCTATCCCGAAGGAGATCGAAGAGGCTGCCCTGATGGACGGAGCCAGCCGAATGCGCATTCTATGGGGCATCTTCGTGCCACTGAGTAAACCCGCCATTGCGACGCTGGCGATCTTTTCCTTCCTTTATGCCTGGAACAGCTTCCTGTGGCCGCTGTTGATTATCGGCGAGGGCAACGTCGATAACCATGTGCTCACCCTATCGCTGATCCGCCTGAGCAACACTTTCGCCGACCAGCCAAACATGGTGCTCACCGGCGCAGCGATTGCCATCCTGCCGCCGATTATTCTCTTTGTGCTGGCGCAGAAGTATTTTATCGAGGGCGTCGCCACCTCCGGCCTAAAGGGGTAATGTGTTGAGAGCTGACCTGCCGTTCAACCATAACTGGCTGTATCTGCCGCGTGAAGTTGATGAGTCCGTGCCGGATACCGACTTCACGCGGGTCACCCTGCCGCACAGCAGCGCAACCCTGCCGCACCACAGCTTCCATGACCGCGAATATCAGTTCATCGCCACTTATCGCAAGCACTTCACCCCGCCAAAACCCTTAAATGGACAGCGGTTGTATCTGCACTTCGAGGGCGCAATGCTGGCTGCAAGGGTGCAAATTAACGGGTATAGTTTTGTGGAACATCGCGGCGGTTATGTGCCCTTCACACTGGACCTGACTAAGCACTTGAAACCCGACGGGGACAATTTACTCGTCGTTTACCTAGACTCCACCGAGCGTGCCGACATCCCCCCGTTTGGGCACACCGTGGATTACCTGGCTTTCGACGGCATCTACCGCGAAGTCCACTTGCAATACCGCCCGGCACTGCACATTCATGACCTGTTTGTGCGGCCCCAGCCGGATAGTGACAACGCCGCTGTTGAGATTGACGTGTGGCTGAAGAACACCCATAGCACTGCTCAGCAGGTCAAGTTGCACGCACGCACGTTGGGCGATGACATCGCCCTGTCAGGCGCAGAATCGCAGCCCTTGGATGTCCCCCCTGGCGAGACGGTCAAACACACCCTGCACCTGGATGCCGCCGTGTATCGGCGCTGGTCCCTGGATGCCCCCGCGCTTTACACCGCAGAAGTTACGCTGCACGATGCCAATGACATACCCATTGACCAGGACACCCGGCGCTTTGGCGTGCGAGAGGCAATCTTTCGTGAAGACGGATTCTACCTCAATGGAGAACGCATCCCGCTTCGCGGTCTGAACCGCCACCAGACCTACCCCTATATCGGCGCGGCAGCTCCCAAGCGGCTCCAGCAGCAGGACGCTGACACGATCAAATACGATCTAGGCTGCAACATCGTGCGCACCTCGCATTACCCGCAGTCACGTCACTTCCTGGACCGCTGCGACGAGATCGGCCTGCTGGTCTTCGAAGAAATCCCCGGCTGGCAGTTCATCGGCGATGCGGACTGGCAATCACTGGCCCTACGCGACCTGCGCATCATGGTCGAGCGCGACCGCAGCCGCCCGTCAATTGTGCTGTGGGGCGTGCGCATCAACGAGTCCTGGGACGACACCGGCTTTTACACCCAAACCAACGCCTTAGCGCGTGAACTGGACCCTACCCGGCAAACCGGCGGCGTGCGTTTCTTCATGGGCAGCGAACAACTGGAGGATGTGTACACGCTCAACGACTTCTCAAACGGTATCATCGCGCCAGTGCAGGGACCGCACCTGGTCACGGAATTCGCCGGGCACATGTTCCCGACTAAGCCCTGGGACCCCGATACCCGACGGGTCGATCACGCGCTGCTGCACGCCAAGATACAGGACCTGGCCGCTGGTACGCCCCTAGTCAGTGGCGCGATTGGCTGGTGCGCTTTCGACTACAACACGCATCAGATGTTCGGGGCTGGGGATCGCATCTGCTACCACGGCGTAATGGATATCTTCCGACTGCCGAAGTATGCCGCGCACTTTTACGCCAGTCAGGCCCCCCCCTCACAGCAGGTTGTGCTCAAAGCCGCGACGAACTGGTCTCTGGGTGATCGCGACGAAGGGCTGCACGATCCACTGGTGATCTTCACCAACTGCGACGAAGTAGAGGTCTTCATCGGTGCCGAGTCACAAGGGCGCTTCCAACCAGACCGTGACATCTATCCACACCTCTTGCACCCGCCTGTCACGGTCACTCACTTGTCTGTTATGTTGGCACAACCCTATGACGACCTGCGCTTGGTCGGTTACATTGAAGGTAAAGCCGTAGTTGAACAGCGCATTGATGCCGATGGTCAACCCAAGCGCCTGCTGCTGCGGTGTGATACCACTGCCCTCCATGCCGACGGCAGCGACATGACACGTGTCGTATTCCAGGTCGTGGACCAATACGATAACGTGCTGCCTTACGCCACGCGCGCCGTCAGCTTCACAGTGGAGACCGATACTGACGCGGAACTCATCGGCGAGAATCCCTTCGCACTCGTGGGCGGGCAGGCCGCTGTCTACCTCCGCACCGGGACACGGCCAGGCGCACTCACGCTGAAAGCCAAGACCCCGCGCTTACCCGAAGCGTCGTGTACGATTACGCTGGTGAAGCCAAGCCATGACTCCGCTTGACCTGACTGACGAATCAGCAGCCAAGGCGCAGCGCAAAGCCCATGCGCAGCAGGTCCACGCAGCGCTGGAAGCCGGGCCGCTGCTGCGTGCACACTGGAACGAATCCGCTGACCGCTACAGCTACCTGGACTCGACAGGCACCAGCGTCCGTCTGCCTAAAAAGCCCGGCATCTACGCGCTCTACAGCGTCAAGACCGGGCAGGTGCTGTATGTGGCACACAGCGACCACCTCAAGCGTGCGGTAGACCGTGAAGTGCGGGCATCAGGCCGCAGTGAATTCAAGGACCGTTGGCTGCGTGCCTGGCTGGGCCTATCCACTGAACGCCGTCCCACACGCGATGAGTCGGCACAGATAGCGCGCTTCATTCACACTGAGATGGCGCTGCGGGTGCAGGTACTGTATTTTGGCCGTGCCGAAGCCGCCGAAGACCTGACCGGCGCGTATCGCCTGCGCGTCGGCCCCAACGCGATCGATCCACAGCAGGTATTCGAGGGAATGCATAATGACGACCTTCAACCCTAACGACCATCCGCACCGCCGTTATAATCCCCTGAGCGGTGAATACGTGCTCGTGTCGCCACACCGTACCAAGCGTCCCTGGCAAGGTAAGCAGGAGTCTACACCGCCGGATCAGCGCCCGCAGCACGACCCCAAATGCTACCTGTGCCCCGGCAACACCCGCGCCAACGGAGAGACTAATCCTGACTACGAGGCAACCTTCGTCTTCACCAACGATTTCGCGGCCCTACTGCCAGATACACCAAGCGCTGCGCCTGCCACGGACCCACTCTTTCGCACGCAGCCGGTTCGTGGCACGGCACGCGTGATCTGCTTCTCGCCACGCCATGACCTCACCTTGGCCCGCATGGAACACGCAGGCATCCGCCGCGTAGTGGACCTGTGGGCCGCGCAGACCGAAGAACTCGGCGCGCAGTATCAATGGGTACAGCTCTTCGAGAATCGCGGCGAGATGATGGGCGCAAGCAACCCGCATCCACACGGCCAGCTCTGGGCGACGAATTATCTACCGGATGAGGTCGCTAAAGAGGACCAGATGCAGCGTGCCTATTTCACTCAACAAGGACGCCCCCTGCTGCTGGATTACGCCGAGCGTGAGCGCGCGTTGGGCACGCGGGTCGTGGTAGAAAACGTGCACTGGCTGGCCGTGGTGCCCTTCTGGGCGGTGTGGCCCTTTGAGACCCTGCTGCTGCCCACCGCACACGTCCCACGTATGGAGGCGTTGAACAACGATCAGCGGGAGGGCCTGGCCGACGTGATGAAGCGTCTGCTCACCCGTTATGACAACCTATTCGAGGTATCCTTTCCCTATTCGATGGGCTGGCATGGTGCCCCTTACGCGCCAGACACACAGCCAAACGCCTGGCAGCTTCACGCGCACTACTACCCGCCGCTGCTGCGCTCGGCGACGGTGCGCAAATTCATGGTCGGCTTTGAGATGCTGAGCGAGGCACAACGCGACATCACCGCAGAAAGCGCGGCGGCCCGTCTGCGTGATCTGCCAGAAACACATTACACCGAACGGCACAACGACGAAAGCTGAGGTCAAGCAGTCATGAGCATTTCTCCCCAGGACATGGCAGCAGCCTTCCAAGAGCGATTCAGTGACCCGCCCACGCACATCGTCCGCGCGCCAGGCCGCGTCAACCTGATCGGCGAACACACCGACTACAACGACGGCTTTGTGCTGCCAATGGCGATAGACCGCGACGTGATGATTGCGCTGCGGCCCCGCGATGACCGTCAAGTGCGCGTATATTTACACGACTATAACGACCTGTGCTACACCTTTGATCTGGACAGTTTGCAGCACGGTAACGACAAGTCCCCTGGTGAATACGTCAAAGGCGTAGCCTGGGCACTGCAATCCGAGGGCTATGTGCTCAAGGGCTGGGAAGGTGTGCTGCGTGGAGATGTGCCCATCGGCGCAGGTTTGTCTTCGTCTGCGGCGCTGGAGATGGCTACCGCGCGCGCCTTCTACGCGGTCAGCGGCTTTGACTGGTACCCGCCGAAAATCGCGCTGCTGGGCCAAAAGACGGAAAATCAGTGGATGGGCGTTAACAGCGGCATCATGGACCAAATGATCTCAGCGGCTGGTGAAGCAGGCACCGCGCTCTTGATCGACTGCCGCAGCCTAGCAACGGAACCTGCCCCACTGCCCCCCGGCACGGTCGTCGTGGTGCTGGACACAGGTACGCGGCGCGGGCTGGTCGGGTCCGCATACAATGAGCGGCGACAACAGTGTGAGGACGCCGCGCACTACTTTGGGGTCAAGGCACTGCGCGACGTAGACGAAACCACATTCCAAGCGCGCGCAGGCAATCTTGATGACGTAACAATGCGCCGTGCACGTCACATCATCACCGAAAACCTTCGCACCTTGGCTGCCCGCGATGCGATGCAGGCCGCTGATCCCGTCAAGATGGGCGCGCTGATGGACGGCAGCCATGTGAGTATGCGCGACGACTTCGAGATTTCCACTGACGCGCTGAATGCTATCGTCCGCATTGCGCGCCAACAGCCCGGTTGCTACGGTGCGCGCATGACCGGAGGCGGATTCGGCGGATGCGGCGTAGCACTGATTGATGCGGCCCATGTGGAGCGCTTCGTGCAGGCCGTCAGTGAAAGCTATGCGCAGGCCACGCCGCACACGCCGCAGCTCTACGTCTGCTATCCCTCAAACGGTGCCGGAGACACAGCCTGGAGCGAATGACGCGCTTTTCGGGGCAGCCGGTAATCGGCTGACTCCCCTGATAGGGCTTAGTGCCGGAAGTGACGCACGCCAGTAAACACCATCGCCACGCTGTAGCGGTTAGCCGCCTCGATGACTTCCGTGTCGCGGATGGACCCCCCCGGCTGGATTACAGCGGTCACGCCAGCCTGCGCCACTGCTTCCAAGCCATCAGCAAAGGGGATCAAGCCATCAGAGGCCATCACCGCACCTTTGGCCCGTTCCCCGGCCTTGGACACCGCAAGCTGTGCTGCATCTACCCGACTGGTTAAGCCACCGCCAATGCCCACTGTAGCATTCTGGGTAGCCAGCACAATAGCGTTTGACTTGACGTGCTCCATGGCACGCCAGGCGAAGCGCAGGGCTGTCATCTCTTCCGTAGTGGGTGCGCGCTCGGTGACGGTCTTCATCAGCGTCCCTTCGGGATCACCGCGGTCCGGCACCTGCACCAAAAGCCCCCGATGCACACTGCGGATTTCCAGCTCATTCCCGTCATGGGCATACTGAATCTGTACCAGGCGGGTGTTCTTACGGCGTTGGCTCAGGCGTTCCTGTGCCGACTCGGTGAAAGATGGCGCAGCCAAACAGTCAATTAACAGCGTCCCCAGAGACTCGACAAAAGCATCATCAACCTCACGATTAACAGCCAGCGCACAGCCAAAGGCAGACAGCGGGTCGGAAGCCAAAGCACGCGGGAAAGCGTCAGCGATCGTTTCACCAATAGCGATGCCACTGGGGGTTAAGTGCTTAATGATGACCACTGCTGGCTCATCAAAGGCACTGGCACCCCGCCAGGCGGCATCCAGGTCTAGGATATTGGTGTAGGATAAGGGCTTACCGCTCAGCAGCAGCCCGCCCAGCGGCCCTTCTGCCCCATGCCGACTGTAGTAGGCTGCGATCTGATGCGGATTCTCTCCGTAGCGCAGTGTCTCGACTTTCTGGGCTGCGATGGAAAGCTGGTCCGGCAGCGACTCGGCGTCCTCGCTAACAGGGTGATGTGTGCCTGCGGACAAATAAGCGTGGATAGCGGTATCGTAGTCACGGGTCAGTGCAAAGGCTTTAACTGCCAGGCTGCGACGCAGGGCCAGTTCAATTTCACCGCCTGCCTTCAGCGCCGCCAGCACGCGGGTATAATCCGCCGGATCACTGACGACCACGGTGCGGAAGAAATTCTTCGCTGCGCCACGCAGCAGCGCGACCCCACCGATGTCGATCTGTTCAATCGCATCTTGCAGAGAGGTGCCAGCCCGCCCAACGGTTTCTCGGAAGGGGTAGAGGTTGCAAACGACCATGTTAATCGGGGCATAGCCATGGTCGCTGAGGTCTTGCATGTCATCATCACGATCACGCGCCAGGATACCAGCGTGGACCGCAGGATGCAGGGTTTTCACACGCCCACCCAGCATCTCCGGTGAGCCAGTGAGTTGTTCAAGCGGTGTCACTGTCAGCCCAGCGTCGTGCAGAGCTTGCTGAGTACCACCGCTGGCAACCAAGTCCCAACCCAAGACGACTAAATCCGCAGCGAACTTAATAAGGTCAGTCTTGTCGTATACGCTGATGAGTGCGCGTGGCATAAGCGATCCTTCATGCATGACGGGCCAACGGAAGCATCATGATTATATCCCGGCGGACGCAGGCATGTCAGGGTGGAACTTCGTACTGTAAACATCGCATAAAAAATCACCGCGCCAGGTTGTGAAAATATTCACAGCGTGATATACTGTAGTCAAGTGAATTTTGTCACAAAGGGAGCGTGACATGCATCACACAACACAGCGTCCACGAGTCGTCATTATCGGAGCGGGCTTTGGCGGGCTGTATGCAGCACGCGGCCTTGCCAACACCGACGTAGAAGTCCTGCTGATCGATCGCAACAACTATCATACCTTCACGCCGCTGCTATACCAAGTCGCTACCGCTGGCCTGGACCCCAGCGAAATCGCCTATCCAGTGCGCGGAATCTTCCGACGCAACCGCAACATCCGCTTCATGCTGGGTGAAGTCACCGAGGTTGACTCGCAGGCACAACAGGTACAGGTACGCACTAACGGTCAGGTACGCACCGAAGATTATGATTACCTGGTAATTGCGGCAGGCAGCGTGACCAATCACTTCGGCAGTGCTGAGTTAGCACAGTTCAGCCATGGTCTCAAGGACCTCAACGAGGCCGTTAGCATCCGCAACCACATCCTGCGCCTGTTTGAAAAGGCGGCCTGGGAAAACGATCCGGACGCACAGCGCGCCATGACCACCATTGCAGTTGTTGGCGGCGGACCGACCGGTTTGGAAACAGCCGGGGCCATGCATGAGCTATATAATCACGTCCTGAAGCACGAATACCCTCAAGGCAGCCCATTAGAAGCGCGTGTGCTGCTCATAGAAGCCACCGACCGCCTGCTGGCCCCCTACCCACAGCGCCTGCGTGACGCCGCCCTGCATCAGCTTGAATCACTAGGCGTGCAGGTCATGCTCAACACGCGCGTGGAAACTGTTGGTCCAGATTACATCACACTGAGCGACGGCAGCCGCATAAATACCTACACGCTGATCTGGGCAGCAGGCGTGAAAGGCGCACCCATCGCGTCCATGCTGAAGGTGCCGCTGACGCGCGGCGGGCGCATTCCAGTGACGCCGCAGCTTGAGGTCATTGGCCGAACGCGAGTCTACGCAGTGGGAGACATTGCTCACCTGGAAAACCCGCGAGACGGCCAGTCCTACCCCCAGGTAATTCCGGTCGCCAATCAACAGGGCGCGCTGGCGGCCCGTAACATCCTGGCGGCCATCCAGGGTGAGGACACACAGCCTTTCGTTTACCGTGATCGCGGCATCATGGCGACCATTGGGCGACGACGTGCAGTGGCCTACCCCTTCTACCGGGTACAGCTCAGTGGCTGGTTCGCCTGGGTCACTTGGCTTGGGCTGCACCTGCTGTGGCTGATGGGCTTCCGCAATCGGGTCAGTGTGTTTATAGGCTGGGTGTGGAACTACCTCACCTTTGACCGCGCGGTCCGCATTATCCTGACGGACAAAACGCAAACAGACCCAAACGACATGCCGCAAGCTGCGGAAGATACTGTCCCAGCAGCGGAAATAGAAGCGCGCTGAGTCTGATCTAAAGGTGGGGCGCATCATGCCGCACGATGCGCCCCCCCGCGTGCGTTACTCGCTGAGCGGGCGGCGGTCCTCGATGAGGGTGCCGCCGGTCATGTCGTCCGGCTTCTCAATACTCATCAAGTCCAGTACTGTCGGTGCGACATCTGCCAAGGTGCCGTATGGACGCAGCTTGAAATACGTGTCAGCAGCAATCGTAAACAGTGAAACCAGATTAGTCGTATGGTAGGTGTGCGCTTCACTGGTCAGCTCTTCGACCATGCGCTCGCAGTTACCGTGATCTGCTGTGACGATGGCCGCGCCACCTTTGGCAGTCACCGCGTCCACCAGCTTACCGACGCATTCGTCCACGGTTTCTACCGCCTTTATCGCCGCTTCCAGCACGCCGGTATGCCCCACCATGTCGGGGTTGGCGAAGTTAATCAGGATAAAGTCGTCGTCGTGGCTGTTGATACGCGCCAGCGTAGCCTCCATGAGTTCGTAGGCGCTCATCTCCGGCTGAAGGTCATAGGTCGCCACTTTAGGAGAAGGAACGATCTTCCGATCCTCTCCGGGCCAAGGCTCCTCGCGGCGGCCATTGAAGAAGAAGGTCACATGCGGGTATTTTTCTGTTTCAGCAGAATGATACTGAGACAGTCCGCGCTTGCTTAGCCACTCCGCTAGGGTGTTGACCAGTTCGACTTTCTCAAAGAGCAGCGGCACACCAAGGTCATCCATGTATTCCGTCATAGTCAGGACGCGCAGACCGGGAATGTGCTGCCCCTCAAAGCCGTCCACCGATTCCTTGACAAAGCCCTGTACGATTTGGCGCATCCGGTCAGCACGGAAATTATAGAAGAGCAACCCATCACCGGGTTCGATCACTAAGGAGTCGTCGTTACCGATAACGGCAGGCAGGATGAATTCATCGGTTACCGGCGCATCCAAGCCATAAGAGGCTTTGATGGCTTCAACGGCAGTCGCTGCACGCCGCGCACTCTTGCGGAAGGCTATGGCGTCATAGGCAAGCTGTGTGCGGGGCCAGCGCTTGTCACGATCCATGGCGTAATAGCGACCACTCACGGTAGAGATAACGCCATGCCCCAAAACATCCATATAAGCCTGGAGCATACGCACGAACTCCACACCGCTGGTGGTTGGGGTATCACGCCCATCGGTGATGACGTGCACCACGGCTGGAACTTCGGCATCTTTAGCAATCTTGAGCAGAGCGTGCAGATGGTCTTGGTGGCTGTGTACGCCACCATCACTGACCAGACCGATGAGGTGCAGCTTCTTACTGTCCCCCTTGACCTGAGCCAGCAGCGTTTCCAGCTCCGGTTTGCGTGCCAATGTCTCTTCACGAATAGCGATGTTAATGCGGGTAATATCCTGGTACACCACGCGCCCGGCACCTAGGTTCAGGTGTCCTACTTCCGAGTTACCCATTTGATCCGGTACGAGACCAACTTCTTCACCGGAAGCATTTACAGCGGCGCGTTCCAAGGTGCTCATCCAGCGATCATAGTTAGGCGTACTGCCGAGCTTCACCGCGTTACCGTGGCTCATCTCACGGATACCCCAACCGTCCATGATGACGAGCATGACCGGTTTATGTGCCATCGTGTCGTTGTCCCTCTCTTGTGCTTGGAAAAGCCATTCTAACCGTATTGTATCACGAGCTAAAGCAGAATAGACATGTATAGACTTTGATGAGCTGTTCTTAGCACGCATTGACCGCCATCGGTGCATCTGCGATACTCAGAGGCTATACGTAGAGGCTACTTTACTCATGGCTGTGCACCACCCTAAACAACCCTTAGCAGACCGCATCCGTCCCCAAAGCCTGGACGACGTCATCGGACAGCGCCATCTCACAGCGCCTGGCAAACCGTTGTACCAAGCAATTCACAGCGGGCATATCCCCTCTATGATCTTTTGGGGGCCGCCAGGCGTCGGCAAAACCACGCTGGCGCGCATCGTGGCGCAGCACACTGACCGGGCCTTCGTGCAGCTTTCTGCTGTGTCTGCCGGGAAAGATGACCTACGCCGTGTCGTCCGCGATGCAGCACCGAAAAAGTCAGCGCAGCCGCCGGGATTATTCGACGCTATCCAAGACGCAAGCGTCCCCAGCGGTGCCGTACTCTTCCTGGATGAAATTCACCGCTTCAACAAAGCCCAGCAAGATTTTCTGCTGCCCTACGTCGAAGACGGTACCCTGATCCTGATCGGTGCGACCACCGAGAACCCCAGCTTTGAGGTGATCTCCGCACTGCTGTCACGCGCGCAGGTTTTCACGCTGGAAGCTCTCAATACTGAGGAAATGCGCCAGGTCATCCAGCGCGGAGCGGACGCGCTGCAAGTGACCGTAGACCCAGAAGCTGCCGATTACCTCGGGCAGTTCGCTGACGGGGACGCCCGCCGCGTGCTCAACTTGCTGGAGGCTGTACACGACTTGTACGGACAAGATCACATTGACGTTACCCAGCTTAATGCCGCGCTGCAAAGCAAACATCTGCGCTACGATAAACGCGCTGACGCACATTACGATACCATCAGCGCCTACATCAAGAGTATGCGGGCGAGCAGCGTGGACGCCGCCATCTACTACCTGGCGCGGATGATCGCCGCTGGTGAAGACCCAAAGTTTATCGCGCGACGCATGGTGATCTTCGCCAGCGAAGACGTTGGCTTAGCAGACCCACAGGCACTGAGCATTGCTAATGCGGTCTTCCGCGCAGTAGAAACAGTCGGCCTACCGGAATGCCAGATCAACCTAGCACATGGCACCGCATACCTTGCCCGTGCCCCCAAGGACCGCCGCGCTTATGACGCGCTTTTCGCAGCCCTGGACGACGTAAAGCAGTTCGATGCACAGCCGATCCCGCTCAAGCTGCGCAATGCCCCTACCCCCTTGATGAAATCCTTGGGGTACAGCGATGGTTACAGCATGTACAACGACAATGACTTGCTACCTGAAGCGCTCAACGGGCGTCGTTACTTCGCCGCCAACGGCCAAGAAACCAACGATTAGGAAAGGCGAATACCATGGAACACATGGAAGCCAATGCCCCCGCCCCCTGGTACCTCACGGGCCGTGGTTACGTACTTGTATACCGTTTCCCACAGGCATTCGGGCGTGAGCACTCACCCCATGGCACGTATCAAGGTGGCTTCGGCGTTATGATGCTGGTAGATTACGCCACCAGCAACGTGGGTCCTTACAAAGAAGTGCTCTTTGTACCCGGTATTGTTAAGCTGCCGCAATCAGTCGGCTACTCTATCAGCCGCATTTACGTCTCCACTATGGAAAGTGTGGTCAACGGTCAAATGAACTGGGGCATTCCCAAAGATGTTGCCAGCTTCCGCTTTACACAAATTGATCGCCACACAGAACGCATCCAGGTTCAGCGAGATGACAGTCATCCATTCTTGGACATCACGCTGCGCGCAGGCGGCCTCCCCATTCCGCTGATTCGCGGCCTGCTGCCTAAACTCCATCAACAGCGTGAAGACCGGGGATATATCACCGCATTGACCGCTTCAGGTGTGGGACAATTAGGCCGGGTCGTACAGGCAACCACACACGGCGACGACTTTCCACCTATTGAGCAATTCAAGCCAATGCTGGTGATGCGGGTCAATCAATTCCGCATGACCTTCCCGGTTGCAGATGTGAGGCACAACCATCCAGTCACCACCTCATGAGGACAACACACACAACAACACTGCCATTAGCCATTATTAGGAGACACAGCCGCTGACCACCGTGATAAACGGCTCTCGTGCGGCGCATTGACAAGACTCTAATCTATGTTATGATTCGCCGCGTTCTATCGACGCATCAAGGAGTGCAATCAGTGCGCGACGTATTCGGCTTAGGCCTGAAGCGATTTAACCTCGCCGCCGGCATTGTGGGTGAAGTGCAAGGCAAGGGTATCACCTATGTGTTTTACTTCACTGTTCTCGTCCCTTTTGGTATCATTTCGCGCCTGTTCACCGACCCTATGCATCTGAAAGCCAGCCCGTCTTGGCGAAAGCGTGATGCAGTGCCTACCGATCTTGAATCGGCACAGGGACAAGGCTAAGCTATGTACATTCTCGGCATTTCCTGTTTCTACCACGACTCTGCTGCTGCGCTGATCCGCGATGGCAAGCTGATTGCTGCTTCCATGGAGGAGCGCTTTTCCCGCAAAAAACACGACAACGACTTTCCGGAGCGCGCTATCCAATTCGTGTTAGAACAGGCCGGCATTACCGCTGCCGACTTGACCTATGTGGTGTTCTACGAAAAACCACTAGTCAAATTCGAGCGCATCCTGCTGACGACACTAAACACCTTCCCGCGCTCCGCCGTGGCGTGGTCGCGTGCGATGACCGCCTGGCTGCGCGAAAAACTGTGGGTAAAGAACATCATCCAGAACAAAACCGGCGTCGATTACAAGAAAATCCTCTTCGCCGACCACCACATGAGCCACGCCGCTAGTGCTTTCTTCGTCAGCCCCTTCCGCGACGCAGCAGTACTCACTGTGGACGGCGTAGGCGAATGGACCACCACGACTCTGGGTAAGGCCAGCAGCTACTGGCAGGGCGAGCAGGGCCAAAACGACATCCAGCTCTTCGCCGAACAGCGATTCCCACATTCGCTGGGCCTGCTTTACTCTACCTTCACCGCCTACCTGGGCTTCCGGGTCAATAACGGCGAGTACAAAGTCATGGGGATGTCCCCTTATGGCCAACCCAACTACGTCGATAAGGTACAGCAACTCATTGAACTCAGCCAAGCAGACGGTAGTTTCCAGCTCAACATGGACTACTTCGCCTACCACTATTCCGCTGAGCATAGCTACAACAGCCGCTTTGTCGATCTCTTCGGCCCCAACCGCCCGCCGGAAGCCGAGTTCTTCACCATGAACACCAACCCGGAGCGTTCCGCCGAACGTGCTGCCATGGCGGAGAACCAGCGCTACGCAGATATTGCGGCCAGCATCCAACGAGTCACCGAGGATACCCTCATCAACATCTTGAACCACCTGCACGGCGAGACCGGCTTGGACAAGCTGGTGATGGCGGGTGGTGTCGCGCTGAATACCAAGGCCAACTACCGTCTGCTGCAAGAAACCCCCTTTACCGAAATCTATATCCAGCCCGCTGCTGGTGACGATGGCGGCGCATTGGGCGCGGCGCTGTGGGCCTATCACATGGTGGAAGGCAAACCACGCAACTGGGTGATGCCGCACGCCTATTGGGGTAAAGGCTACAGCACCGACGAAATCCGCCAATACTTCGACTCAAAGGGTGTGCAATATGAGGACTACAGCGATCGCGATGACGATCTACTCGATTATGTCGCCGAACAAATGACGCAGGAAAAGGTCGTGGGTTTGTTCCAAGGGCGTTTCGAGTGGGGTCCGCGTGCACTGGGTAATCGCAGCATTCTGGCGGACCCACGCAGCGAGGCGATGAAGGAAGTTGTTAACACTAAAATCAAGTTCCGCGAACCCTTCCGCCCCTTTGCGCCGGTAGTCCTACGTGACCGTGCGCCGGAGTACTTCACTTACCCGGACGTGGAAAAACACGAAGCCCCGCGCTATATGCTGATGGTCAGCCCCGTGGCCGAAGACAAACAGGACAAGATCGCAGCGGTGTCGCACATGGGCACCGGGCGCTTACAAGCCATTGAACGCGAGACTAATCCGCGCTACTATGGCATCGTCGAGCGCTTCGGCCAGATTACCGGTGTGCCGGTAGTGCTGAACACTTCGTTCAACCTGCGCGGTGAGCCGATTGTGAACACACCCGGCAACGCGCTGAATACCTTCATGAACAGCGACATTGACCTGCTGGTTATCGAGTCGCTGCTAGTCAAGAAGTCTTAGTCAAGAGGATGGAACACATAATGCGCGATATGATGGCTCGTATGGGTGTGTTGGGCGAATTGATGGGCTTCCTGTGGAAGCGCAAACTCTACTGGCTCATCCCGATGATGATCACGCTGGCACTGTTCGCTGTGCTCATCGTGCTGAGCAGCAACCCAGCCACGGCACCGTTCATTTACACCATCTTCTAAACATATCACGACAACGCGGGTAGGCAGACTGTAGGGCCTGCCCGCTGACAAGGACGCATCAATGCTTTCACAGGATCAGATGACCATTTTGATCGCTGCCCTGGCTTTTGCAGTGACACTCGGCCCGCTAACCGCACGCAGCACGATTAAGCGAGAACCGCTGTATGGCGGCTTCCCAGCGCATTTGTTCAATTTTCTGGGATCAATGGGCTTCGTGGCGCTGCTGCCCAGCGTCCTGGCTGGCCTTTTGATAGGGGCGGGGTTGGCAGGCCTACCAGTGGCGATTGTGCTGCTGCTGTCCAGCTTGCTGTTCTTCATGATCGCTGCCATTTTCGAGCTGCCAGCGCGCAAGCGCCTCAAGCTGGACGCGCCCCAGCAAGACGACGAACCCACTTGGACCGAGGCCAACGCGCGCCAGTCCGGCCTCTAACTACATCACTCCGAACCCGTACCAGCTTGCACAGTGCTGTCTTCAACAATGCCTTGCTGCGCTAAGATCGACATTTCACTCACGCGCACATCATACTGATGCCCGGACGCATAGAAGCGCAGGGTGGTCAGCGCGGTGGGGCGCTGTGCCTCTGGCAAAATCTCAAAGAGGTTATCCGTCTCGTAAGTGTACCAAGTCTGCCCCTCAATCGGGATGTGCGGCTGCACGCAGGTATCACAACGCATTGGGTAATCTAGTGTTGGGTCCCGATAGTGAAAAAAACCATAGATCAATTCGTGTTCTTCCCCCTCTGCGGTGAGATACCCCAGACGCACCATCAGCGGACACTCGCTGCCCAGAAAGCCGCAGGTGCTCAGTGACTGATATTGTATGTAAAACTGTGTGCGCAGCACCAAAGATTCGTAACCCGTAACATCCAAGGCCGCACCACTGCTGTCACGCAGGGGCTGCTCACAGCCGGTTTCACGCGGTGAGGTCGCACCATCTCCACGTAAGAAACGCAAATAGCCCAAACCGTCCCCTGGCTCGGTGGTGTATTTGCCGCTGGGTGGGTTTAATGGTGCAGAACGGCAGCCCCAGGTCTCTGGCAGGCGGTCCCCTTCTTGGTTGACCCGTTCAAAGTAACTGTTGTCGATCAGATTAATCGGTGTCGGCAGCGGTTGGGAGCTATCCACATTGATCGAAACGCGCGCGCCCATCGGCACATCCCACCCTTGGGCTTGATCGCTGGTGATTGCCACAGCCCGACCATTGATGTTGTGCACACGCAGACCGGTTTCCACTACCGCCAATGAAAAATAAGTACCGGCCAAGTAAGGGGCATCGCCGGTAGTAGTATTGGTTAAACGCAGCAGCGTGCCTCCCATACTCCGCAGATCAAGCACAACCTCGCGCTCAAGGTCAGGCGCGATGAACACATCGATCCGCCCCCTAACTTCACTGAAACTGATCTGATAAGGCTTATCGCTCCAGTCAAAACGAGGCCGCTGTGTGCTGTTCATCGTCACGCTGGAGGCGTCACTATAAAGAGTCAAGAGGGCAACAAGTGCGTTATCACGCTGCGGATCACGTACAGCCACAACGCCCTGTGACAGCGTATCTGCCGGGCTGATAATTGCACCGCTGGATACAGAACGCACCCCATCAATCAACTGCTGATTAAAGTCAGCACCAATATAGGCCAAGGTACCGCGGCTGTTCTGCGCATCAGTCTCCAGCGACACAGTGGACTCGAAGAAGAAGTAGTACACCGCCGCCGTACTGCCCGCACAGGACAGCATAAAGACCCCAAAGGCGATCAATATCACGCCCCAGGCAATGCGTTCCGGGCTGCGTGTATTCGGAGCAAGTGCTGCAATGCTTGGTTGCTTGGGTTCCACAGAACGGGTCTCTATCACGTATCCAGTCTGGTTCAAGAGAACCATTATATCATAGCGCTGAAGCTGACCCTATCTCGACGTGCCCAGCCGCCTCATGTATAATGATGACGTTAAATTCAGTGATCCACGGAGTCTGTTGATGTCTGGTCACAGTAAATGGTCTACGATTAAGCGCAAAAAAGGCGCAGAAGACGCCAAACGCGCCAAGGTTTTTACGCGGCTGGCGCGCGACATCATGATGGCAGCTCGCGAGGGCGGCGGCGACGAAAGCAGCAATCCCAAGCTGAAGCTGGCCGTCGCCAAGGCTAAGGGCGCTAACATGCCCAAAGACAACATCGAACGCGCTATCAAGAAAGGCACCGGTGAACTGGATGGTGGCACGCTCGATGAAATCACCTATGAAGGGTATGGTGTTGACGGCGTCGCCTTCATCATCGAGGTGCTCACAGATAACCGCAATCGCTCATTGGCTGAGGTCAAACACGCTTTCAGCAAGGCAGGCGGTAATTTGGCAACCAGCGGCGCTGTAGCCTGGCAGTTTGAACAGAAGGGCTACATCGCGATCAAAGCCGAAGGCCTGGACTTTGAAGAAGTCTTTATGATCGCGGCTGAAGCCGGTGCCGATGACGTGGTAAATGAAGATGACCTTATTGCTGTTTATACCCCGCGTGAGCTGTTTGGCGCGGTAGAACAGGCTCTCAACGACGCGGGTTATGAGGTTGTCGAGTCCGAGCTGCGGTGGGAAGCACAGAACGAGACCGAACTGCCATTGGACCGGGCCATCCTCAACATGCGCCTGATGGAACGCCTCGAAGAACTGGATGATGTGCAAAACGTGTCCTCCAATCTGGCGATCACTGACGAGCTGGTTGAAGCCTTCGAGAAAGCCTGATGCTGGTACTCGGCATTGACCCTGGCACTGCGCGCATCGGCTATGGGCTGGTGCGCGAAGCGCCGGACGGATCGCTTGAGGCCATACAGTACGATGTGATCACTACCCCCGCAGCGATGCCGATGCCGCAGCGATTGGAAAGCATTCACCGGGACCTTTCCGTCATTGTGAACCAATTCAAGCCGGACCGCGCCGGGGTTGAAGAGCTGTTCTTCGCCAAGAATGTCACGACCGCCATCACGGTAGCCCAAGGGCGCGGTGTAATCCTATTAGCCCTGGCTCAAGCGCACCTGCCGATCTATGAATACAAACCCAATGCTATCAAACAAGCTGTCGCTGGATACGGCGGCGCTAAAAAGCCTCAAATGCAGGAAATGACACGCATCCTACTGGGCCTGGACGCCATCCCAAAACCGGACGACGCTGCCGATGCGCTGGCTGTCGCCATTACGGACATTCACAGCGCGCATTACCAGGGCCTCAGCGAGTAACGGAGCCGAACCAGACGTGATCGCCAGCGTTGAAGGACGCATCACAGCCACAGCCGCCGACTACCTAGTCCTCGCCGTTAATGGCATTGGCTACAAAGTCTACACCCCAGAAGCGACACGCATGATGACCGGGGAATCGCTGCTGCTGCACACCAGCCTCATCGTGCGCGAGGACTCACTGAGCCTATATGGTTTCGCAACAGCCACTGAGCGAGACATGTTTGAGCTGCTATTGACCGTCAGCGGCATTGGCCCGCGCGTCGCAGCGTCCATCCTCAGCACTCTCAACGTCGATAACCTACGCAACGCGGTCGCCAGTGACAGCCCAGAACAGCTCACCCGCGTGCCAGGCATCGGCAAGAAGACCGCGCAGAAAATCCTGTTCGAACTCAAGGACAAGCTGCCCGCTGGACTGGACATCGTAGCCCAGAACACATTCGACGACATCAACAGTGACGTGATAGATACCCTCACTGCGCTAGGCTACAGCGTTATTGAAGCACAAAGCGCGGTGCAGGCCCTGCCTAAGGATGCGCCCGACAGCGTTGAAGAACGTGTGCGGTTGGCGCTTCAATATTTTGCTTAGTCGTGCAGCCCACACACTGCACTATCAGCTAAATGACATAACGAGGCCCGCCAATGCGCACCCCCGCCGGAAAAGAATGTAAACACTACTACGAAGACTACAACCGAGGGCGCAACATCAAAGAGTGTCGCTTAGTGAAGGTCAATCCCAGCTCCATACGCTGGCGGCCCGACGACTGTAAACGCTGCCCCGTACCGGATATTCTCAACGCTAATGCCTCGCCGAATATGGAGCTGACGCTGACGATCACGACAAAAATGCTGGGTTTCGCACGCGGCTATGACGTCAGCGCCCAGTGTCTACGGCACCGCATACCAATCGATGACCCATACGTCGGCTGCCCACGCTGCGCCGAGGAACGCCCCGGCCTGGACCTCTTCCGTAAAGCCCTGGACCCAGACGAAAGCTGACACGCATGATCAAAGCGGTGCTGCTGGACCTCGACGACACCCTCATTCACAACCCTACACAACAATTTCTGGACAGCTACCTAACGCGCCTTGACCACTACTTCCATGAGGTGTGGGGAACAGCAAACCTGTCACGGCATCTGCGCCATGGTGTACAGGCAGTCATGCGCGGCCCACGCGACATGACTACACGTAACATCACCTTACTGACTCAGACCATCAGCACACACAGCGGCCACTCAGTCGCCGACGTACAAACCGCACTGCATGATTTCTTTCGCGGCCCCTACGACGACGTTGCCGCGTGCGTTCAGCCAGTTAGTGCAGCACCGCGGCTGCTGGCGGCGCTGCGTGCGCGTGGCGTAATGCTCGTCATCGCGACCAATCCCATCTACCCGCGTGAGGCGATCCACAAACGGATGCAGTGGGGGCAGCTGCCCGCCGACCTGGACCACCACTACGATTTCGTCACCCATGCGGAAAACATGCACTTTGCCAAGCCCCAGCCAGAATACTACGCCGAAATTCTAGCGCGCATCGGCGTAGAACCGGATGAAGCCCTCATGGTCGGCAATGACCCGACCAACGACATCATTCCCGCCCGCCAGATTGGCATCCACACCCTGCACATCGACTCCCAGGGACTAGAAACTGCCCTGCCTGCCATAACTGCTTTGGGTGACTCTCGACGCCGTGCCTTGGTCCCTGAAATGATCGCCCCACAACTTCGCGGTAACGTCGCTGCACTCAACGGCATCGCGGCGGAAGTGCGTGATCCTGACCACTGGACCCACCACCCAGACCCAGACGAGTGGTCTCCACTGCAAATCATTTGCCATTTGCTGACCAAAGAAGATCAGGATCAACGCCCGCGTTTGCTGCACGTTCAAACAGAAGACAACCCCTTCCTGCGCCATGTACCGCCGCCTGGCCCCGCAGATATGCCCCACTGCGCAGAGGATGGGCTGGCTGCTGTGCAGCGCTTTGCCAAATCACGGCAGCGCACCTTAGAGATCATCGCACAAATACCACCCGATGATTGGAAGCGCCCAGCACGACACAGTATCTTCGGGCCGACCACACTGCTGGAAATGGCCCACTTCACCGCCCAGCATGACCGACTTCATATCAAACAACTGTGCCAGACACTTGGAAAATGCGGCTGAACTGGGGTATCTTTATTGCAATCGCCCATGACAAACGGACGTAAATGAGCTGCGTGGACGCACAGGCAAGCTATCACATTCTCATACTGATAACACCTACAACATCCCTGCATGACCTAGCCGGGCACCCTGAGCTGTTCATTGAGCGTGCAGCAACGGCCAGTGATGCTTCTGGCTGCCTCAAAGAACGCAAATACGATGCAATCCTCAGCTTGCTGCCCGTCGCTGCGGAAACGCCACTGCTGAAGCAGGTACGTGCCATTCCCTATCCACAGCGCCCGCTCCTGTGCTTAGTCGATGACGCGTATGCACCGTCCGCCCAATTACCAGAGGGCGTAGACGCCTTGCTCAGACGTGATACACTGCCCGACACACTGCTGAGGATGCTCAAGCGGCGGCAGCACGCCCAACAGCAAGCGGATGCACATCGCGCGCATGTGCAAGCACTGCGTGCAGAACTGGAACGTGAACGCCAAGCACAAAACGCCGTCACCTTACTCAAGAACGCAATCGTGCGCACCGTCTCACATGAATTGAAGACCCCCCTACTCCAGGTCAAGTCTGCGGTAGCTCTGATCGCCAGCAAGCCAGAAGATGACAAGACCGACCAACTCATTCGTTACGCCACTGACGCGACCGTGCGCCTAGAGTCAGTGGTTAAGAACATCACAATGTTGGGGGAAAGCCTAGACCATCGCGCCCCTCAGCCTTTCATCCTGCGCGATTCCTTGGATGCTGCCCTGCGTGATCTGCGCCGTATGTGGGCACACCGATATGACTTTGATCGTGTGCATTCAATCCTAGCAGATGATTTACCGCCTATACTTGCTGATAAGCAAGGCATCAGCACCGTGCTTCAGCTGTTGGTCGAGAACGCACTAAAATTCAGCACACCACAGACTGTGACAGTGCGCGCCGAACGTTGTGATGACAAAGTACAAGCGCGTATCGCGGTCGAAGACCAGGGAATCGGCATCCCACCCGAACAGATTGACACTATCTTTGAAAGCTTCTACCAAGGTGACGACTCGGACTCCAAACGCTATGGGGGAACCGGCGTGGGCTTAGCGATTGTCAAACTCATTTTGGATCATCACCAAACCACGATCCACGTGGAAAGCACAGTTGGCAAAGGAAGCACGTTCTGGTTCAAACTGCCAACAGCACACATTAACCGCTCACCCTGATCTACATAAAGGTAGAAAAAAGAAGTCAATTTGTATAAAGCTGCATAAGACCGCGACAAATGCGTTGACCCCAGCGCAAAAGCTGTGTACAATAGTTTCAGATAGTTATGAACGTCACAAACGTAGAGGCTGATTTGCCGATGACAATGCACGAACTCAAAGCAGCATCCAGTAACGGTAGTGCGCCTGGTTCGGCGACGTACGAGGCAGCCAGCCTCATTGCCGCAGGAATGCAGGCCGTCGAACAAGTTCTCCACGATGTGGTGGACAGTGAAGTAGACGTGCTGCGTGACGCCAGCCGTCACATTCTCAGTGCCGGTGGGAAACGCATCCGCCCGCGCATGGCGATCCTGAGCTTTGTCGCTGCGGGCGGCCAGGACGTGACCGACATCGCCCGCATCGCTGCTGCCGTTGAGCTGGTCCACACCGCCAGCATCGTCCACGATGACATCAATGACCACGGGGTTATGCGACGGGGGCGTAAGTCCGTGAATGCCCGCTGGGGCCGTACCTTCGCGCTGTTGACCGGCGACTTTCTCTTCACCAAAGTCTACGAGCTGATGGCCCCCTACAAGGACCTCAACGTCGTTTTATCTGAAGCGACCGTCGCACTGGTGGAAGGCGAAACCCTTCAAGCCGCCGCCGTCAAGAATAACATGCTCAACCGTGAGGTCTATAACCGTATCATCGCGTTGAAAACCGCCGCCCTTTTCAAAGCGGCAGCCAAGCTGGGAGCGCTGGTCGCTGGTACAGACGCGCATGTGGTGCAGCACTTAGGTAATTACGGTTACAACGTGGGCCTGGCTTTCCAGGTCATTGACGATATCCTCGACTTGACGGCGGACAGCGAACAGCTCGGCAAAACTGCCGGTATCGACCTGGCTCAGGGACGCGGGATCGCGGCAGCAGCGGCCCGCGACGGTGACGACACCCAAGTTGCAGACCCTATGGACACTATCAAGCGCAAGCTGCTGACCAGTGATGCCATTGCCGAGGGTCGGCAGCAGGCCGAAATGCTGGCCACCATGGCAGCCAATGAGCTGGACGTTCTACCTGACTCGCCCGAAAAAGACGCGCTGCTGAAAATCTCGCGCTTGGTGATCGAACGCGACTCCTAGCCAGAAAGCGTGTGACCCAACAAAACAAGTGGTAGACTTGAAGTCGGTGCTGGTAAAACACACCGACTTGTTTGCATTGTATTAGGAGGCAGGCTGTGATCCCGATTCTCAGCATCGAGCAGACCCGCCAGGCCGAAGCCGATGCCGATGCGCACGGCCACACTTATGCAGCCATGATGCAAGCTGCTGGGGCGGCTGTTGCCGCGCGTGCTGTTGAGATCATCGCTGAACGCCCTCAAGCACAGGTGACCGTACTAGTGGGCAGCGGAAACAACGGCGGTGATGGGCTGGTAGCGGCAGCGAAGCTCAAAGCAGCACGTCCAGACGCACAGGTGCGATGCTACTTGCTCAAAGCACGCGAAGATGCACAAGCCGCCCAGGCGCGTGACGCAGGCGTGATGCTTGCAGCCATGCCCGACGACAACGACGGGCGCGTGATCAAACACATGACCGCTAGCGCTGATCTCGTCATTGACGCGCTGTTTGGCATTGGTGTGCGGCTGCCGCTGCCTAGTGATGCTCAGAAACTACTGCGGTTCGCTCGGCAAGCGCTCAACGAACGCCGTGCAGCACGCCGCAGCCGCGCTTACATTGACCCCACACGCAGCGCACAAATCGAACGCCCGCCACACACAACGGTTCTAGCACTGGACTGCCCCAGCGGGTTAGACTGTGATACCGGTGACCTGGATAGCACCAGCCTCCATGCCGATGAGACGATGACCTTTATCGCGGCTAAACCCGGCTTGTTGCGCTTCCCTGGGGCGGCGGCTGTAGGGCGGCTGTGGGTCGCGCCTATCGATGTACCCAGTGACCTGCCCAGCCTAAAACGCTCGCCGCACACACTGCTGCATAATGATGCCGTGCGCAGCCTACTGCCTCCTCGCCCAGCCAACGCCCACAAGGGAAGCTTTGGCACTGTTTTGATCGTCGGTGGATCACGTCACTACAGTGGTGCTCCCGGTCTGGCGGCTATGGGGGCCTATCGCAGCGGTGCTGGTTTAGTGAGTGTGGCTGCACCCGAACATGTGACGACCGCGCTGGCGGCTCACATCACCGAAGCGACCTGGTTGGCCCTGCCCAATACCGCACAGCACGCCGCCGATATGGTGCGCAGTGCGCTGAACAGTGTCGATGCATTGTTAATCGGACCGGGACTGGGACGTACAACAGTCGCGGGTGAACTGCTTACCAAAATGTTAAACATGGATGATCTACCGCCGGTAATTCTCGACGCGGATGCACTGAACCTGCTTTCAGAGCATGAACGTTGGTGGACGCTGCTGCCCGCCAACAGCGTGTTGACACCACACCCAGGCGAGATGGCGCGGTTGTTGGGCACCACGGTTCCAGCATTGTCTGCACAAGACCCGCGCACATTGACCGCTGAGAAAGCCGCTGCGTGGAATACCGTACTGGTGCTCAAAGGTGCCCATACAGTCATCGCTGCACCTAGCGGAATGAGTGCAAGCTCCCCGTTCAAGTTAGATGCATTGGCAACAGCAGGCAGCGGTGATGTGCTGGCTGGGGTAATCGCTGGCCTGGTGGCTCAAGGCTTATCAGCCTTTGATGCCGCACAACTTGGCGTGTATGTGCACGCACTAGCAGGTCAGCAAGCCGCCGAACAGATCGGCAGCGGACGTGGAGTTACCGCAGCAGATGCCGCAGCCCACGTCGCTGGTGCCCTGGCGACGATTGAGCTGGGCTAGGCATCAGCAGGACTGCGGCGGCGCACTTCAGCTTTGCCAGCATCCAGGGCCTCTTGTACCGGATCGCTTTCGATGCGTTCAAGCACCTGGGTGCTGAGTTGCTGAACGGAGTGCCAAGGGAAACGCGGGCCACGAAACAACATCGTCAGGTAGCCAAGCAGCAGTCCCCACACAAAGCCGCTCATCACGGCCCCTTCGTGCAGACTGGGTGGCGAAGATACGGCTGTGTGCTGCGCTTGCTCTTCCATCCCAGTATCCATCACTTACTGCTCCGTATCCGGCTGCGCAGCGGGCGACTGAGGACGTGGTTTAATGGCACGCCGCAGCCCACCCATCTCGCGTAAAAACACCGATGTCCCAGCAACAAATCCACCAGCCTTGACCAGCGGATCGGTGATGTTATCACCAACAAATTCAACGGTTCCGCGCGCACTGCCCAGCGTCACCTGAATGTCCTCCAGCAAGGGCTTAATCTCGTTGCGCAGCAGGTTAATCAGCCCAGCGACCTGCACCACCAGCGTAGCTAATGCCAAGGCAATCAAAATGCTGACCATCGCTAGAACAATAATGAAAATATCCCGGATAAGCTGGAACAGTTCCAACGTCTTATCAATATCCGCTAAGGCCAAGCCGAAGCCAACCACAAAAGGCAGCAGTACGATCAGGATAAACACAACGGATGCCACAATCACAATACGCTGCACACTCCAGCCGCCCTCTGCTTCGGGGGCACTGCTGTCCGGTGTCAACTGCTTATCTTGGTCAGTCATGTGTATTCCCCTTCTTGTCGTGAACGCCGCCGACGCCGTACACGGCGCACCCGCGATTGCCCAGCCGTGAGTACCTGCGCAACAAGCAAAGCTATCAAGGCTCCGACTGTCGCGCTGAAGGCCCGCAGCGGGCCAATCTTAAGTACATCGATCTCAAAGAGCACGCCCAAGGTCTGTCCTAAGGCAAAACCCATCCACCCAGCTAACAAGAAAAGCGCCAAGCGGCGCACATCCCCGCCAAACAGCAGGTGAAACCCCGCGCCAAGCAAAGTCGCAAGGATAAAACTAAAGGTTAGGCTAGGACCGGGCATTTTGCTATAATTCGTCTACATACCGAAGGCGTCCATGCGCCTCTCATCGCGTTTAGTGTAGCACAAAGCATAGGTACGGTCACTGTTTTCATGCACGTAATCGAACACAGCATACGTATTCCGGCCCCACCGCAAGTCATCTGGCAGCTTATTGGTGACTTAAGCCGCATCCCAGAATGGCAGCCACGCTGGCGTAGTGTGTCCTTGTTGAGCGCACCAGCGGAAGTCAATGGTCCAGGCACCCGCATCCGCCTTAGTGGCAAGCGAGGCCGCGATTATATTCTGGAAATTCGTGCCTGGTACGATCAACTAGGCTATGAGTACAGCTTCGTGGATGGCCCTAAGGTAACGAGTAATCGCGGGCAAGTACGAGTCCATGAAACGCCTGATGGCACTGTGGTGCAATGGACCTTCCAATATGAACCCGGCGGCCTGCTGGGGCGCGGCGGCTTCGGCCCTAGACGCGAGGTCGAGAGCGAAATCATCGAAGGACTGCGCGCGCTCTATACCGTCATGGAGCATCGCAAACGCGACCAACCCTTTGAAGCCCGTTCACTGATGCGTGACGCGCCAGACGTTCACGAGCGCTCCCGGTACAAGCCACGCCACCCCTCGGTCTTTGAACGCGAGACGCCACCGCCTACCCGTCCAGTACCCCAACCAGATACTGCCGCCTTCCAGCCCACCCATGAGGGCGATGTAGAAGACGACACGCGGCCTCATGTGGATACACAAACGGACAGCGTACAGACCGCCCCTGCGCTGCCCTTCCCTGAGGAAAAGCACAGTGATCCAACGTCAATCAACGACACAGAAAACACCACCGCTGCACCACTCGAATATACCGATGAACCAGGACAAGTCAGCACCTCAGCAGCGCCCACCGAAGCCACAGCTCCGGGGCCACCTATGGAAACCGAGCATCCATCATCAGCGGACACAGATGGTGACAGTGAAGATGACACCTCAAGGCTGAGCGTCTTTGACTTGTTCGGGGTGCCCAAACCCAGTGAAACACAAGAAATGGCACTAGTTGTGGTCCCCCAAGACAATGAAACCATTGATAATGCAGCGGCTGAAGCGGAAAACGTAGATACGCCCAGTCCAGCCTCAATACAAACTGATACAACACAAGACACGCTGCGCTACCAACGTGTCGGGCTGCGACGCCGTCAACGCGACATGCGGGTTGATCTACGCTTACCCGAATAATAAAAAGCGAACCGGTTATAATAACCGGTTCGCTTTAGGGTGGATGATGGGGCTCGAACCCACGACCTTCTGTGCCACAAACAGACGCTCTAACCAACTGAGCTACACCCACCGTAGATTGCTGGAAGTATAGCATGATCCTGGGGGACGTGTCCAGAGTGTTTTGCAGCATGATGCGTTTTCTTAACATGAGCGGTGGGGCCTTCTGACTGGTCCCACCACCCCAGCAACCATGTTTACTGAGCAGCTTCAAAACGCAGCACGATCCCTGCGTAGTCAACAAGATACAACTCACCCGCTTCATCTTCACCGAAGGAGCTGATCTGATGCCCCGTCTGCATAAAGGCTTCGCTCAGCCAAGCACCATCGGCATCACGGTAAGCTGCCCAGATTTGCCCAGTGCACCAATCCCCATAGAAATACGCCGCTTCTAGCACATCAGCCATGGCTTCACCACGATATACATAACCACCGGTCACTGAGCAGTGCCCGTTTTCGTGACGGTATTCCGCAATAGGATACACCATGCCTTCCGGGGGCGTGCCCAGCGTATAAGGATAGCTGGCCTCGTAGATGTTCCAGCCGTAGTTTTCCCCACCGGGGCTGTCCGCAGGCTGAAAGTTCACCTCTTCCCACACGTTCTGCCCCACATCGGCCAGATACATATCCCCAGTCGCACGATCAAAGCTGAACCGCCACACATTACGCAGACCCCACGCCCAAATCTCAGGAACGGCTGCCGGATCGTCAACAAAAGGATTGTTCTCCGGAATGGCATAGGGATCACCATTATCCACGTCAATGCGAATCAAGGTGCCGTAAATCTGGCTGAGGTCCTGCCCGGCTTGCAGTGGATCGCCCGCCGCCCCACCATCACCGATGGACATGTACAAGTAGCCATCCGGCCCAAAATCAATATGCCCACCGTTGTGATTGGGGAAAGGCTGCGTCAGCGTGAACAACACTTCACCGCTGTTTGGGTCGGCGACGTTGGCGTCTTCAGCCGACACGCTGTAGCGTGCCAGTCGCGTGGCCCCGTTGACATCGGTGTAATTCACATAGAAGAAACCGTTTTCTGCATAGTTCGGGTGGAAGGCCAGCCCAAGCAGCCCACGTTCAGAATAGCGATAGAGCACATCCTGGCTGGCAACGTTCGACAAGTCGATAAAGGGGGTTTCCAGCTTTTCACCATCCACCATGACCCAGATTGCCCCCGCCTGCTCCAGGATGAATAAGCGGCCACTGCCATCACCTGCATGAGTGACATAGAGCGCGTTGTTCAGCCCGCTGACCACTTCAACCAAAGTCACATCGGCCGCACTGGGGGCGGCATCACGAAAGGTCACCGCCTCTGATTCAGAGATCGCAGCGCTGTCCTGCGACATCAAGGGCAAAACCAAGAAAGCCAAAAGAAGCGGCAAAACCAACATCATGGAAAAATGCTTCACGTCACAATACTCCTCATCACAACTAAGCAAACTTTACAACTTGACACAAAGTTGCTAAGACTCGCAAGCCCCAAGGTGGTGCCCGAGTCAAGCGCACTCAAAACACTGAGCTAGGTCTCATCCATATCCGAAGCGGGTGGGCCAGCCACCGCGATCACCAGATTGTCTAGGTCCCAGTAACGCTGAAAGGCAGCGTGAATATCCGCGCTGCTCATACTGTAAATCATGTCTTGGTAACCACGCAGGAAGTCGAGACCAAGCTGATAAATCTCCATGGTCAACAGCACGCCCGAGACGCCCTCGTTGGTCTCTAATTGCAGCGGCACCCGGCGCGTGAAATAGTCCTGATTATCACGCAGCTCATCGGCACTAATCGGTTGGTCAACTAAGGTGCGCAGCTCGTCCTTCAAGAGGGCCACAGCACGTTCGACATGCTCTGGGTTCACACCTGCTGCGATGGTCCAGGGTCCTGGCCCTGGCCGCCCATCCAGGCGGCTGTAGACATAATACGCCAAGCCTTCACGCTCACGCAGACGATCGCCAATACGGCCCATCATGCCAAACTGACCCAGCACACTGTTACCCAGGTTCGCGGAATAAAAGTATGATGAGAATCGACTAGGGCCACGCACACCAAGGATCAAGTCAGCCTGTGTCTTGCCGGGGATCGTTACAGACTGTACTGCATCAGCATGGTGCAGCCCCAAAGATGGTAGAGCAGGCATGGGTGACTGTGCAGGATTGTGCCAATCCCCGAAATACTGCCTAACAATTTCTATCGCTTCTTGCGGTTGGACCGCGCCCACAATGCTGAAAACCATGCCCTGTGGCCCATAGTGTCTGCGGTGAAAGTCGCGCAGCGCGTCCAGCGTGATGTTGGGCAGTGTGTCCAAGGTCCCACTTGATGCATAATGATACGGGTGGTCTACTGGATAAAGCGCCTGCCGAAAAGCGCGCGCAACCTGTGTACGAGTGTCCTGGGCCATGTATTGCAACCAGGTGAGCCGCTCACCACGTAGGCGCTCGACCTGATCTTCGGGGAAGTTCGGTTCACGCAGCACCTCCGCCAAAAGCCCCACCAACAACGACAGGTCTTCTGCGAGCGCCTTCCCCCCGAAACCAGTCCGTGCCAACCCGCCATACACTTCCAAGTCCGCACCGACATCTTCTAAGCGCTGATGGATCGAGTCAAAATCACTGCGTGTGGTACCCATCATCAGTGCAGATGCGGTCATGGCCGCCAAACCATTGTGCGCTTGCCAAGGTTCGTCGATCATACCCACGCGCAGTGCCCCAGACATCACCACGGACTGCGTATGCGTGTTTTCAACCACCAACACCACGATACCATTGTCTAGTTCAACACGGGTAATTGTTCTGGAATCAGGAACAGCTGTATGCAGCTTATCACTGGAAGATTTCAGTATCACGCGCGCTCCATTTCTGTGGGAACGAACCACCCGATAGTGCGTTGATCCGGCTGAAGATAACGCCGCGCCGCATCACGCACATCCGCAATACTCACCGCGTTGAGGCGGTCGATGTAGCCTTCAAACCATGTGTAGCTGTCGAAATTCTCAGCAAAAGCCAACCAGAACGCTTGACCGGTCACACCTTCTGTGCTGTAGGCAAAAAGGGCGCGTGCCTGCTTCTTGGCGCGTAGCAGTTCTTGCTCGGTAATTGCCCCAGCACGCACCCGTGCCAGCTCATCATCCAACACCGCTTCCACCTCTTCATGTGTCCGGCCATCACGCAGGGTGACTGATAAGCTGTAGAGATAAGGGTCCACCGTCGGGCTGAGGCTGCCGTGCACCGATGCCGCCAACTCCGCTTTGACCAGGGACTGATACAAGCGGCTGGTCTTGTTGTCGATACTGCCACCGCCCATGCCGCTAGGACCACTCAACACACTGTCTAGCACCACCAGCTTAAACCAATCCGGGTGATGCGCTGGGGGTGCACGATATGCTACCTCCAAGAAGGCGGTTGTCCCAGGACGCTCCACAAGCACACGACGCTCAGCCGTTTGCTGTGGTTCCGGTACAACGTTCACAGGCGGCAGGTCACTGGGTGCAATGTCGGCATACAAGCGGCGCAGCTCACTCAGCATAGCCTTTTGGTCAAACGCCCCGACAGTCACGATGATCGCGTTATTGGGCACATAATGCGCACGATAATGCGCGTACAGCATATCGCGATCAATGTGTTCTAAATCGGCCATTTCCCCGATGATCTCGTGATGATAGCCATGCACCTGAAAAGCGGCCCCGGTCACAGCTTCCCCTAGCCAAAACAAAGGGGAGTTTTCCAGGCCCTGTCGCTCAGAGATAATCACGGTGCGTTCCGACTCCACCTCATCCGGGGCAAAATGCGCGTTGACCATACGGTCCGCTTCCAATTCCAGCGCCAGCATGATCTGGTCAGCGGGCATCGTTTCAAAGTATGCAGTGTAATCCATGGAGGTCTGCGCATTCCACATCCCCCCGTGCTTGTCAATCAAACGATCCAGGTCCCCGCCTGGAAAGCGCGGCGTACCTTTGAAAAGCATGTGCTCTACCCAATGCGAAAGACCGGTAGAACCGCGTTGTTCGAATCGGCTGCCAACACGGTACAGCACCCAAAAACTGATGAGTGGTGCGTTGTGTACTGGTTTGAGCAGAACGGTCAACCCGTTGTGGAAGATATGCTTTGTTACCAGGCTCATAAACAAAAACTCCGGTCGATTCACCGGCCAGCGTTAGAGTTCTATTATGGGAGTTAAGACATAAAAAAGAAAGGGGTGCCACAGCACCCCTAGTAAATTCTCATGCAGTTGACAGGCACTAATCGCTGATGATACGCTCAGCTTCGGGCCTGCTTTCGATGCCCTCGCCATTATAGCCACGCCCCACACCGCGATACTGGAAGCCAAGTGTGTGCATCTTGGTCGGCTCATACATATTGCGCCCGTCAATGAAGATGGGCTGCTTCATGCTGGCGTGCACCTGCTTGAGGTCAAGCTGCTTAAACTCATTCCAGGGGGTTGCCACCACAATCGCGTCAGCACCTACTGCCGCGGCGTATGGATCACTCGCCAATTCGATACCGGGAACCTCACGCGCGGTATTCTCCATCGCCACTGGGTCATAAGCACGGACAGTCGCGCCCTGTTCCATCAGCATGGCAGCAATCACCAAAGCTGGCGACTCGCGGATGTCGTCTGTGTTTTCCTTGAAGGCCAGACCCCACAGCGCGATGACCTTGCCAGACAGGTCACCTAGCATATCCTGGAGCTTGAACACCACATGACGACGCTGGTAGTCGTTGATGTCCATGACCGCGTGCAGAAGCTGCGGGTGCATCCCGTGGGTTTGGGCCATGTGGGCCAGGGCCTTAACGTCTTTGGGGAAGCAGGACCCACCATAGCCCACCCCAGGCTGAAGAAAATGGTGCCCGATACGTTTGTCAAAGCCCATACCCTGCGATACTTCGACCACATCCGCGCCCAGTTTTTCACAGATGATGCTGATCTCGTTGATGAAGCTCAGGCGGGTCGCCAGGAAAGCGTTAGAGGCGTACTTAATCATTTCTGCTGTGCGCAGGTCCGTCATGACGATGGGCGAACGCAGCGGCAGGTAAAGCTGTGCCACTGCCTGCGCGGCCTTCGGGTCCGTGGACCCCAGCACGGTGCGATCGGTGTTCATGAAGTCGGTCACGGCAGAGCCTTCCCGCAGAAACTCCGGGCAGCTCACCACCGAGAAATCAATGGGCTTAGGCTGATTCTTGCGCACGATGTCGGCCACGAAGTCGCCGGTACCTACTGGCACCGTAGACTTATTGATGATAATCAACTCGTGGTCCATCTTCTCCGCGATAGACTCCGCAGCAGAACGCACATACTGAAGGTCAGCCTCCCCATCCACACCAGAAGGCGTACCCACACAGATAAACACGAATTCCGCATTGCGAAGGGCTTCATCGTAATCGGTCGTGAAGCGCAAACGGCCTGCCTTCACATTACGCTCCACCATTTCCTTGAGGCCGGGTTCATAAATGGGCATAATCCCATTACCCAGGTCCTCAATCTTCTGAGCATTGATGTCCAGTGTCACGACATTGTTGCCCAAGTCAGCAAAACAAGTGCCGTTGACCAGCCCCACGTAACCCGTACCTACCACGCAGATGTTCTTCATGCAATCTCACCTCAGTCCTTAGGCTCTGCCATTATGCAAAGCAGAATATAGCACTTACACTTTCCAGTCTAGCACATTACGTGCCAGCGCCTGCTTGCATATGAACAAGCGATAAACGAAAATTTACCATCTTCGCCCTCTTTGGACTTTTGTTCATGTTCAAGTCCCTTGTATGAGGGCAGCCGCCCGCCGCCCGATCTCCACGGCATAGTTCGTGCCGCGATCCCATGGATAAACCTGGCTCATGCTGGCCCAGTACAGGCCCTTAAAAGGGGTCGTCAGCGGCGGGATGCGTTGACTGTGCTGAACGCCCGGCACTGGCTGGGCATAAGGCGCGCGGAAAACCCAAGTTTTCCGTACCCAGTCAGGCTGAAAATCCGGGTTAAAGCGCGGCATCTGTTCCATAAAACGTTCTGCTAATGCTGTCTCATCCATCTGGAAATAGGCATGATCAGGCGGCACATAATCCCCTGCGTAAACCAGCACGTCCCCCCCGTAATGCGCACGGTCCATCCAATTCGTGTGCTCGACCAAAGCCAGAAATGGAAATTCCGAGAGGGCTTTGTCAGCACTGGTCGCCGGTAGGCTCAACCAATAGGTGCCATCCGTCAGCAGAGAGCGCTTCAAAGCATAGACTACGCAAATCGCGCCAATGCTTTCTAGCTGACCAACCTGCTGCCCGTAAGGGGTATCAGCCAGGCCGTCCGTAAGCTTGAGCAGCAAACGGGGAGAGGTCGTACTCAACACACGGTCAAAGCGCTGTGCACTACCACCAACGTGCAGCACAATGCCCTCATCCGTGGGTTGAATACGTGTGACGGGGCTGTTCAGGCGTATGTCAGCATCGTGCTGACGCAGCGCGTCAGCGAAGGCTTCTAAGAAGGCTTGAAAACCGCCGTCATAGATGCCCAGGCGCAGACTGCGCGCTTTGATGCGTGCCCACATCCAGGCCATGTTAACGTCTTGGTAACGATCGCTGAATTTACCAATCAAGAGCGGACGCCACAGCTTATTATAGACCGCATCTCCCATGGTTCGGCGCATCCAGTTATGCGCAGTGTGCTGTTCTAAACGCTGCCAGTCCGGCGTCAACTTGAGGTAGGCACCGGCCAAAGCCAAGCGTAGTTTACCGAAGAGCGGCAGTGGCAGCAGCAGTGCGGAAGGCGAAATCTCTGAGCGGTACAGCTTGCCATCCAGCCAGTAGCTTGTCTTCGGGCGCGGAAAACGGATGCGATCACGCACCCCGATCTCTTCAGCCAAGCGCAACACGTCCTGATCGGACTCGAACCAGTGGTGATAAAACTTTTCCAAGTGCCAGTCCCAGCCATCATCTTTGAAACCGGCAGCTAAACCGCCGACTGATGCGCCTGCCTCAAAGAGGGTTACGGAATGCCCAGTGCGCACAAGGTCCCAGGCAGCGGCCATGCCTGCTGCGCCAGCACCGATAATCGCCACATTCAGCGGCTCGGATGTCATCTGTTGAGTACCCATTATCACCATCATGGACTGTGTTTCGGTTGAAAACCGCGAGACTGTTAAGATGAATACACCGTGAATTCACAAAACCCTCAAGGCACATCATCACCCTGCCACCAGGTAAAACCATCAGGCAGGTTATCCATACCATATCCGACTGCCCGGTCACTGAGCAGCGGGGGCGGCACAGCTACCGGAGCAGCGGCATCAGCATAAGCAGCACTAATACTCGGCTGGCTGCTGACCATGTAGCGCTGTACCCAAAGCACAACTGCCCCCAATCCCATTAAAAGGGCCAGCGCGTTGAAGATCACCCCTATGCTGGGTAAGGACGACAACAACGCGACTACGACCACCCCAACAAGCATCCCCGCGAAGCGCTGACGACGTGCTGACAGCCTAGGCATCCAACGGGCCACCAGCCACAGCCCCAACGTCAACACGGCCACCAAACGCGACAGATAAATCGCCACGAAGTAGAAAAGGCTGATCCCCCCCACATCAACCATGCCAACGAGCACCCCACCCGCCAAGAGCACACCATCTAAACGCAGCAGTGCCAACAGCCACAGCAGCAGCAGTGTCAAGATAATGAGCAGCAAGAATACGGGGAACGAAAGCATGAACGTCAACAATCCCACCCCCATACTGCTCAGCGGACGCTCAATCAATACGTAACGTGGCGAGGTCAAGAGGCGCGGGAAGAGCAGCAGCGCTGAAAGACCCAACAAACCAAGGGTCGTCATTTCCCGAAAGACCTGATCAATATAGCTCTGTAATGCGGTAAAGCGCGTTTCTTCAGCGGCCAGGTCTTCCAGGGTTGTTTGAGATTGGCGCTCTTGAAAGGTCACGACACCGCCGACCTGACCGTCCAGCGGTTGGCGCATATACCCCTCATACGTCAAGTCCCCGGCAACACGGCCTGCTTGCGTCAGCGCAATGCCCGGATCAACCAAGTCCGCATCAAAAGGCAGCAGCAGCAGCAAGTTTTCAAGCTGAGTCGCTGTGCCCACTGCTTGCGCGTCACCAACCGTCGCGTTGACCGCCCCGCCAACGTGACCCGCAATCGTCAATGCGGACCCCCAAAAATCGACACCACCCGCCGCATCCCCCGCCAAAATCAGTTGATACCCCACAACAACTACTTCCCCCGAAAGTGTGCCCCCCTCTTGGAGCACGGTGCTTAGCGCGATGCTCAGCAGGTCTGCTTCAGGCAGCACCGCTTGTGGGGTGATGTCCAGGGCACCGCCCGCAAAATGCAGGGCACCGCCCACTTCACCAGACAGCAGCAGGTCACCGCTGAGGAGGTACATACTGCGGTTCACTTGGCCGGTGATACGAGTATTGACTGCCGCTGCGAACACATGCCCTGTCACCTCGCCTTCAATGTTAAGCTCACGGCACAGCGCGTACAAGTTACCCTCAACACGCTCATCTGCCGACACCACGCAGACATCCGCTTGCAGCACGTCAATAGCGTGAGAGGCTGCACCCACAACCAGTATCAACAACAGCACAGTGAGTGCACGCTGAGCCATCATCACGCGCAGGATAGGCATGAAAGGCAGTCCTTTCTATAAGGCACAAACGCCTCTAGTTTACCGCATACGCTGCATAATCAATCACTGCACCACAAAGGGGACTGTCACCGGCACCTGAAGCAGCGCGCCATCCAACCCCACAATGTCCAGACGCAGCTCATACCGGCCTGGCTGCAAACCTGGATAACCAGGCAGCAGCTCTAATGCAGCATCGATGACACGCTCGCGGTGAATGTCGCCAATCGAGGTCCAATTCGGAAAATTGCCGCCTTCCACACTGCGGATCAAGAAACCATAGAAATCAACCACAGCCGGGTTGTAGTCCACTGTACCCGTGATCCACAGACCTTCTGGTGGCACCGCTTGACCTGCAACCGGCGCGGTGATATTGGCAGCCACGACGTTCATCGGAAGCCCACCAAAACCACCCTCAGAAGCCATGAGTTGATCGTTGCAGTCGATTGTGGGTAGAAAGGCCAGTCCCAGATTGCGCGCGTAATGCTCGGCTTCGGCAGCGTCGTTCGGGTTCGGCGGCGGCGTGATAAAGAGCTGCTCCACAACGCCCGGCGTTGTCGCGATCATGTCTGCTGGTACACGGCAGTAGATAGGCGGCGGCGGTGCAATATAGCCTGGCTCCACCGGGAATTGAATACCAACCGCAACGGCTGGGTCCACCGGATGCACTACAGCACGATAGACACCGGGGCTGTCCGGCAGCACATAAGAACTGCTGCTGGGTGCCTGCTGATCCTGCACCGCGGCCTGCGGATACTGCATTACGCCGCTGAGGTCCGGCACGCCAGCCGGACCGTCCAACATCCACTCTGTAACCCTCCCACCACACTGAGCAACTGGGTCAATCATCGTGTCAAGATTACACATCTGCTGCTGAGAAACACCCTGCGGGGGTAGGATGGCGTCATTGCGCAGTTGGCCGCGATAAGCAAAGCGCGAAAGCAACTCAGGCTGATTGTAGATGCTGGTGATGATCGTGTTCCAAATCGGTGCCGCGCCGGAAAGCCCGGACGTGCCCACCATCGGCTCACCACGACTGTTGCCGACCCACACACCGATAGCAACGTTCTTGGTATAGCCAATCGTCCAGTTGTCTTTATTGTCGTCGGTTGTTCCCGTTTTAACAGCGCTGGTGATGCCGGGTGTGTTCAACGGGCTGCTGCCACCCATAGCCGGGGTACGGGCGGCGTTGTCACTAAGCACGTCAGAGATGATGAAACTGATGCGCGGGTCCAGCACACGGGTAGATGAAGCAACATCGCTGATGGTGCGATCAGTCGTTTGTCCCATAGGACAGCCGTTCTCATACTGGTAGATGATATTGTCATCGTTATCCAGCACACAGCGGATCGCTTGAAGCTGCACGAGATGACCGTCATTGGCAAAGACAGCATAAGCATTGGTCAGCTCCACAAGTGAAATTTCGCCACCGCCCAAGGTCAATGATAAGCCATATAAGCCAGGATCATCCGCGAAGGTCGTCACACCGAAGCGTGTCATCAGGTCCAGCAAATAATCTACACCGACCCAATGGCGCAGCGTCTGCACGGCGGGTACGTTATAGCTGTTGGCAAGTGCCTCGCGCAAGCGCATGGGGCCGTGAAAGCGGCGGTCATAGTTGACCGGCTCATAAGCGGGCTGACCGGGAATACCAATTCGCGTCTTCGTGTCCCAGATCACATCACCGGGTGTCATGCCGCGTTCCATAGCTCCCGAATACGTAAAAGGCTTCATCGTGCTGCCTGGTTGACGCAGCGCTGTAGTGACGTTGACGCGCCCGTCAATGCTGTCATCGTTGTAATCCGCGCTGCCGATCATTGCCAGGATTTCACCCGTCTGAGGGTTGATGACAACTGCTGCACCATTGCCAACATTATTACTGACCCGCAGTTTGGCGACCTGCTCGGCGACCGCCGTTTGCGCCAAATCCGTAATCGTTAAGTCAACAGTGGTGTAGACTTGGAGACCGCCGCGGGCGATTTCTTCCGGACCGTAGCCCAGATTGTTCATCAAGCGCTCAAGCTGCCCCTGCGCATAGACGGTGAAGTGCGGCGCACGCAGCGAAATATCTGGCACAACCAGGGAATACCCCTCACGCAGGGCCTGGTCGCGCTCTTCGCTGGTGATATAGCCCTCTTCAACCATCTCAGTGAGCACCAGCTTCCAACGGTTCTCAACGGCCTGCTGCACCTCTGGGTCTGGGTTGAGCGGGTCCAGCTCAGCCGGGGCCTGCGGCAGCCCGGCCAACAACGCCGCCTCACCCAGAGTCAGCGTAGAAACATCCTTACCGAAGAAAATCTGCGCGGCTGCCCCTGCGCCATACGCCAGGTTGCCATAGTAGATTTCGTTCAGGTAAGTCTCCAGGATTTCTTCCTTGGACTTACGCCCAGTCAGCGCAATCGCCAGCAGGATTTCCTCCGCTTTACGGGTGGCGCTGCGCTCAGCACGGTATGCCGGGTCGAAGAGCACGTTACGCACCAACTGCTGTGTGATCGTGCTGCCACCGGCCACGTCATCCGGTGAATCCGCCCCTAAAAAGCTGAGTACCGCCACCGTCGTTGCTGCAACATCAATGCCGATGTTCGTCCAGAATTCGTCATCCTCGATAGCGACCGTAGCGTTGATAAGGTGATCGGGGATTTCATCCAGACGTACTTCAGTACGGCGGCCCTCATTGAACACCTCAAAAAGCTCCGTGCCGCTTCGATCGTACAAGAAAGTGCTCTGGAAGGCATCGTATTCGTCGAACTGCGATAGACGTTCATTGAGCAGATCACCAACGCGAGCATAGGCATACAACCCGCCCACGCCGCCAATGAGAGTCAACCCGCCGCAGAAGGTCAGCGCAAGACCAATAAACACGGCCATACAGCCGATGCCCCGTCGGCGTGCGCGACGGCGCGGAAGCCCTTTGCCCCGCGCAGCTCCCGGCATCGCGCCACCTCCCTGATTAGGCGGCGGTGGCGCGTAGTAGCCAGGCTGATAGGGCGGCTGGGTGGGTGGAGCCTGATATACGCCTGACTGTGCGGTAGGTACAGGCGGCATGCTGCGCATGGTTGGGGCAGCATTCGGCTGTGGAAAATCCGGGTTGGGGTCTAGGCCGCCGCTGCCAAGCAGCGTGGGCGCACTGAGATCGCCATCACTGGGAAGTGTAACCATGCGCTGACCCAGCTTGCCGACATCATTCTGTGGTGCCTGTCCCGCACGCGGCAGGTCAAACGGAATGTCGTGGTCATCCTCACGTTCATCAGCATAGGGGTCTATGGCGCGACGTTTACGCTCGCGATGCATCGCCATAACTTCATCGTCGCTGGGGACCTCGATGTCCTCAGTGGCATCCCCCGCGTTATCGCTGGCGCGTTCATAGGGCACAGTGCGTGCGTTAGGGTCCACAGGGCCACTGTCGTCAATTTCTACAAAATGCCCGGTCACGGCATCTGGATGGATGGGTTCTGGGCGGTCCTGCGCACGCAGCTCGGTATCACTAGGACTGCGGGGCTTCTCATCCCGGTGATGCGGTAAATCGAAGGGCAGATCGTCGTTATCGTGTTCGGGTCTATCGGGCATGGATACACTCCGATAAAGAGTCGGTCATTGGTGCTTCACAATGGCTTCAGTGTAGCAGATTTCCGCGCAGGCTAGGTGGGCGCTCAGCCCACGCTGAGATGACGCTGCTGCGATCATCGGGTTATAATCACCAGGACAGTGCGTACTCCCTTGTTGAAAGGTGTTTTATTGATGAACGATGCCACACAAGACATTGAGAAGCAAACTCAGGCTAACATCTATACCGCGCAGCACATCTACGGCCTGCCACCCACGCATCGCCTTATCCCCTTTCGTAATTTCCGGCAGGTGTTGTCCTTGCACGCACGTACCTCACCAGATAAACCCTATTTGATCTACCTGGACTCCGATGGTGGCCGTGAAGAACTAAGTTATGCTGAGTTCAACGCACGCGTGCACCAGGTCGCCAACTTCCTCTACGAAGACCTCGGCGTGCGACGGGGCGATCGTGTCGCGACCATCGGCCACAATCACACTGACACTGTGATTATCTACGCAGCCTGCTGGCTGATCGGCGCAGCGGTTGCGCCGCAAAACGTCGCCGAGGACGACCGACGCATCGCCTTTATCCTGCGCAACAGCGAGTCGGTGGTGTGTCTAGTGCGCGATGATTACATGGACCGCGCCGAGCGCATCATTTTCGGCCCTGAAGACGAAGAACTCGGCGCGCCCAACATCCGCGAGGTGGTGCAGATCAGCGGGGAACCACGCGAAGGCTATAAACACTTTCACAACCTGGTCAAAAACCTGCCCACCACTTTCATCGGCGGTGAGACGGATGATGACAGTAAAGCGACTTTGGATGACGAAGCCCTGCTCGTATACACCAGCGGCACGACCGGCGCGCCCAAGGGTGTCGTGCTCAAGCAGTACAACCTATTGGTGGACGCCATGGCAATTGCTCACGCGCAGGGCATCACGGGCAACCAGCGCACCATGTGCGTGCTGCCCATTCACCATGTCAACGGCATCGTCGTTACGCTCATCACGCCACTCTATGTAGGTGGCTCCACAGTGCTCAACCGGGTGTTTTCGGTCAAGCGCTTTTGGCCGACGGTCGTACAAGAAGGGGTGAACCTGGTCAGCGTGGTGCCCACGCTGCTGCAATTTCTGCTGGAACACGCGCAGAAACAGCAGGCAGCAGGCGAGTCGATCTTTGGCGAGGGTATCAACCGACGCGACCTGACGCACTTCCGACACTTCATGTGCGGCGCGGGCACCCTGGCAATGGTCCTGGCGCGTGACTTTGAGCAGACCTTCGGTATCAAGGTGCTGCATGGCTATGGTTTGAGCGAGTCCACCTGTTATTCCTGCTTCCTGCCCGTGGACCTGGAATGGGAAACACATCAGAAGTGGATGCTGGACTACGGCTATCCCAGCATTGGTGTACCCGTCCTCACCAATGAAATGGCGATCTTCGACCCCTCCGGCACGCGGCTTGGTCCGGGGGATCGCGGCGAAATTTGCATCCGTGGGCACAACATCATGAGCGGCTACTTCAAGCGCCCGGACGCCAACGCTGAGACCTTCAAGTTCGGCTGGTTCCGCAGCGGTGACGAAGGCTTCTACATGGAAGATGCGCATGAGCGGCAGTTCTTCTTCATCACAGGACGTATCAAAGAACTTATCAATCGCGGCGGCGTGAAGTTTAGCCCCTTCGACATCGAAGAGGTGCTGCTGGAGATTCCCGGCGTCAACGTGGGTCTGGCCATTGCTTTTCCCAATGATTACTACGGCGAAGAAGTTGGGGCTTACGTGGTCCCGGAAGAAGGCTCAGCACTGGATGCCAATGCGATCCTTGCTCACTGCCGCAGCCGCATGACCTTTGAGAAATCGCCCAAGGTCGTGGTCTTCGGCCAAGACATCCCGATTACATCAACGGGCAAGTATCAACGCCTGCGCCTACGGGAATTGTTCGGGGAGTGGGCACACACGCAGTTCCGCAAATAGCGCACAAATCGGCAGCGCCGCTATTCTGCAAAGAAGCCGAAATCGAGGTAGTAAAGCGTCTCCCCCTCGATTTCGGTCTGCCCCGTCTCTTTGAAGACGAACACCTGCGGGTTGACACGCTTGAGGTGTTTCTTGAGCGTACTCCATTGAGACTTGGACGGCTCGGTGCGGTCTTCTGCCAAAGTGAAGTAATCTAGGCGGAAGTACACACGGAAATGGCCGTCGATGTGCGATTGCAAGCTGTGGACATGCGACAGGCTGCCATGTGACAGGCCGCGCTGCGCAAAGTGCCGGGCTTCTTCCAACGAGGCGCTGCGGAAGTTTGGGAGGTCTTTCATCGTTTTATTCTCTCTCGTATTGGGGTGATGGTCAGTAAGCACCATGCCGAAGCAGCACACGGGGCACGGTCATCATCAGGATTTGCGCGTCCAGCCGGATGGACCAATTCTCGATGTAGTAGATGTCCAACAGGCACATTTCCTCGAATGGGACTTCGCTGCGCCCACTCACCTGCCACAAACCGGTGATGCCAGGCATGATCTGTAAACGCTGCATGTGCCACGGCTCGTACAGCTCGACCTCATCCGGCGTGGGAGGGCGCGGCCCTACCAGGCTCATATCACCACGCAGCACGTTAATCAGATTGGGAAGTTCGTCAATGCTGGTGCGCCGAATGAAGTGTCCCACACGGGTAATGCGCGGGTCGTTGACGATCTTCGGATGGCGCGGGTCCAGCTCATTAGTTTCGATGAGCTGCTGCCGATAGCGGTCTGCATCCGGAATCATACTACGAAACTTAATCATGTCGAAGAGACGCCCGTTTTCACCAACGCGACGCTGTGCGTAGAAGATGCTGCCACCGTCTTCCAGCTTGATTGCTAGTGCGATCAGCCCAAATACTACCAGCAAAACCGGCGATACCAGCAGGATTAAGGCGATATCAATGGCGCGCTTGGCAAAACGGCTGCCCCCATTCAGCGGCATATGACCGTTGAGTCCCAGCAGCGGAATACCATCTAGGTTCTCTACCTGGACCTGGCGCATGTTGAGCTGGAACACATCCGGCACCACGCGCACCTCGGCCCCTGTTGTTTGCGCACTGTTCACCAGCTTGAGAATCTTGTCGTGATGCTCCCACTTCAGAGTAATGACTACCAGATCAACACGCTGTGCCTTGATCGTCGCGGCCAAGTTCGCCGTGCCACCCAGGCCGCGTACTCGACCAATATCCACACTACCCCGTTCAGGGTTGTCGTCTAAGTAACCCACCGGCAGATAGCCCAATTCTTTCCGCGCAATCATGGTGCGCAGCACCGCCTGCCCCACTTCTCCAACGCCGACAATCAGCACGCGCTGCACACCAATACCTTTGGCACGCAGTGAAGCCTGTATTGTCCGCTCTACCACACGCGCGACTGCCATGAGCATCACGGAAAGCACCGCAACATATACCAGCATCAAACGGCTGAAGACCAAGGGCTGCAAGAAAAAGCTCAACGCCAATGTGACCACTGTGGCGTTGGTCACGCCATTGACGATCATATAGACCTCTTCGGCCCAAGGACGGCCACGCACCACTTTGTACAGCCCGTTACCGCGATAAGTCAGGTGCAGCCATCCAGCATAGATCAAGGCAAAAGGCAGATAGGGTTCAAAGGGCGCGGCGTTGACCTCTTCAAGGGGGCGCAGTATTTCCAATTCATAACGCGCAATATAGGCCAACGCAAAAGCAATTAACGCCAAAAAGACATCTGCCCATGGCATGAGCGCCTGCGAGTCAATTCGTTTCAGGGTCTTCATCCCTTAGCTGCCTGCTGGTAACTCATCACGGTCGCTTGTGCTGTACCTTCCCAGCTAAACTTTTCTGCCTGCATTATACCGCTAGAACGCGCATCAGCTCGCCACACTGCATCATGATAAGCACGATACAACGCATCGGTCCAGGCCGCGATGTCATGTGCGTCACGCTGTACCCCGGCTGCGCCCACAACCTCCGGCAGAGATGACGCATTCGACACAATCACGGGCGTGCCACAGGCCATGGCCTCCAACACCGGCAGGCCAAAACCTTCAAAAAGCGATGGGTAAAGGAAAACTTCCGCGCTATTGTACCAAAGGGGAAGCTGTTCAGCCGCGATATAACCAGGAAAATACACACTATTGCGCAGGCCCTCAGCCTCAATCACGGCGAAAATCTCGTCGTACTGCCAGCCCTTACCACCAGCCAACACTAAAGGCAGCCGTGAGTCAGGGCTGAGGCGGGCATAGGCACGCAGCAGTGTAGGCAGATTTTTGCGCGGTTCCAGCGTGCCAACAAACAGCCAGAAACGCGGCGGTAGTGCCTGCTGCTGGCGAAACGCCGCGACCTGTTCCTTGGGCAACGCTTTGAACAGCTCCCGGTTAAATCCTGGTTGGGCCACATCAATGCGCGCGGCATCAATACCCAACGTCAGGGCGATGTCGCGCGCCGTGCTGTGTGAAATAGCAATCACCCGCCGCGCACGCCGTAGGCTCAAGGTCGTGAACCAACGTAAATACAAACGCCGCGCAGTGCTGAGCACCTGAGGATAATGCACAAAGCTCAAATCATAAACCGTCACCACGCTGGGCCGCGTCAAGATCACGGGCGAGACAAAAGTGAGTGCGTGGTACAAATCATAAGCCCCTAACTGCCAAGGCTGCACGAGCTGTTCCCACAGAATACGCCGCAGTGGATGCTCGGTATCCCATTGAGCGCGCTGCATGTCCACCGCTGGAAAACGCAGGGGGTTTCCCCCGCCGACCATAGCGCTAAAGCACCAATCAGCCGGGGCCGCAGCGGGTAGATGGCTCAGCAAATTGTAGATATAACCATGTATACCCGCTGAGCGATACCCCACTTGGCCCGACAGCAAGTGTGCATTGAGTCCGATGTGCATAGCACTGCATTATACCCGCTGCGCCACACTACGTATAGCTGATAATTGCCCTCATGCGTTACACTTATGCGCATATTGGTTGAAGGTCATCGGTGAGTAGGTACGCTTGTGAAAGACATCATCAACACGACAAACGCAGCGCAGTTGAAACCTTTAGCACAGATTACCAGTGGATGGATCACGCAGGTGGCGTGGTCCCCAGTAGAAAACACGCTGGCCGTTGCCAGTGCGGGGGAAGTTGCGGTGTACATCAACAGCTTTGGTGGGACCCCACAACTCAGGCTGGACGGGCATCAGGGACACGTCAAAGGGGCCGTCTTCAGCCCGGATGGCGGACGGGTCGCCTCGATCAGCGCCGACCGCAGTACCTGTGTATGGGACATCCGCGCTGGAGGCACTCTGCTGCACACCTTCAACGCACACGAAGACTCAGTTGATGCCGCCGCATTCAGCCCAGATGGGCGCTATCTGGCAACAGCCAGCGCGGACCACAAAGTCTATCTCTGGGACTTGCAACAGGCTACACTCGCCCAGGTCTTCCGCGGTCACAGCGATCAGGTCAGCGCGGTCGCATTTGCCCTTCAGGGTGCAGTGATTGTCTCCGGCGGCTGGGACAACACCTTACGCTTGTGGGACATCAGCCAACAAACCGCCGGAACCGTGCACGGTCGGCATGAGGACTGGGTGCGTGAAATTCGCACCAGTGCACCCGGCACCCTCATCGCCAGCGCCAGCAAGGACTCTACGGTGCGCCTGTGGGACGCTTACGAAGCCAAAGCCTACGCGGTGATCCACGCCCACGCGCACGGTGCGGACACAGTGGCCCTGCATCCCAGCGGTAAATTGCTGGCGACGGGTGGCCGTGACAACAGCATCCGGCTTTGGGACCTCGATCAAGTGATGCGAGGCGGCACCGCCACTTCAGAGGATGCTCTGGCAACCTTCACCGGACACGATAAGCCTGTGCTGACAGCGGCTTTCAACGCGACGGGGCGGCTGCTGGCGGTAGGCAGCGGGGACAACGTGGTGCGCCTATGGAGTGTCGCCTGACAGCTCAGCCGTCTGTGCAGGGGTCAATGCGTAAATCGTGCCGCCCCCCACACTAAGGTACAACCAGCCGCTCACGGGATCAAATGCAGCGCCATAAATATAGTGCGGGTATACCCCTAGCCCGCGTCGAAGAGCTGTACGAGCATCGCCACGGGTGGCAGCATCAGGCAGCAGGTAGACCCAGCGATTAGCATCAGGCAGCGCACCGGTCAGAGACACGCTCACCAGCGCGTAGCCATCCAGCAGGCTGCGGTTATAACTGCCCCGCTGCGCCAGCACCAGGGTATCACGCAGGCCTGGCAGTGCGTCATGCGTATAGTGCAGTGCCGCGCTGACCGGGCTGGCACCAGGCAGATCCATGACGACCTGAGGACCCTGTGTACCCAGCCGGTACCCACGGGTACCACCGCTTCGCAGGTCCAGGTCGAAAAACCACAGTACGCCTTCCACCCAGACCAATCCCGTCGGCTGAACTAAACCCTGTACTTCAACCCGTTGGTCCTCCCCATCCAAAGTCATGCTCAGGATAGCGCCGGTACGGCCTTCAGCAGCACCTAAGCCAACGTACAGCCGTGTATCCGGACCAATGCCCAGCCCCAGATGCCAGTATGCGCCCGGCTGTGGTAAACCCTCCATGAGCAATTGCAACCCAGACCGCGCCTGCCAGCGATAGAGCGCCTTAGCTGCCAATACGTATAAGCCGGTCTCGTGCGCCGCCAGCGCAGACGGACGGTCCAGGCCCTCAAACAGGACCTCAGCGCCGTTATCCCCTACGACCATGACCTGCCCACTGTAAGGTCGTGCGGCATAAAGCGTCCCATCAGGACCAACAGCCAGCGCGGTGAAGTCCATCTCACGACCACCTGTATCCGTGATGACCTCACGTAAACAAAAACGCGCGCTGTCATAGCGCACGCTGCCATCAGGAACACAGCGCTGCGCTAAGGTAACAGCAGATACACTCAAAGAGAAAAGCATTAGGATGACGAAGGAAAGGACACGCATGAGGGTACATGGCTCGCTTTTAGCTCAACAGAGCACGAATTATAACTGCCTTTTTGAGGCTCAGCGGTTATAATGGCGTGCATTGTGACTAGATTAGGGTATGTGGATGAACATTGGACTCATTTCTGACATCCATGGGGACTATCGCGCCCTGGAGCGTGTGCTGTATCGCCTAGAAAAGCAGCATCAAGTCGATTTAATCCTCTGCGCTGGGGACCTGGTTGGGCGAGGACCAGAACAAGAGCGCGTTGTGGAAACCATCCGGAAACGCGACATTCTTACCGTGCGCGGCAACTGGGATGATTGGTCACACGATATGACAAATGAAAACGCGACATTCCTGAAGCAGCTCCCACTGGAATGGACAGGAGAGCTGGAAGGGCGTTCACTCTTCATGTGTCACGGCAAGCCGGGTAATAATTTATGGGGGCTTTACCGAGATCATGTCTCAGACACGTTGCTGAACATGATGCTCAACTCACTGGGCGTTGACGTACTTATCACGGGACACACACATGTGCCGATGTACTTGTGCGTGGACCGGGGTTGTGTCATCAACCCCGGCTCCATCTACACCTTCAAGAGTGCCCGCACAACTTCACATACTTATGGTGTGCTGAGCCTGCCAGAACTGTCCTTCGAGCTGTTTGACGTGACCACTGAGGCACTCATTCCCGTGCCGCTGTCTGACAGCGCGTGAGACTCAGCTTAGGCGCGGCACCCCGGCTCGATGGCGCTGCACAACGGCCTGTAAGTGGTACAAGAAGCGCTCGACGTGTTCGGACGTGTTGTACTTGCCCAGCACAAAACGCACCTGGCCGACCAAACGATCACGGTCAACGCCCATCGCCAGCAGCACATGGCTCGGCTCCTGCTGACCAGTCGTACAAGCGCTGCCACCGCTGGCCCAAAAACCGACCTCGTTCAGGTCCAACAGGATCGTATCGCCATTGAGTCCTTTCAGGGCAAAGCTGCTGTGTCCAGGCAGGCGTTCGGTCGGATGGCCGGTAAGCTGGGCTTCTGGAACGGCTTCCAGCACACGCGCAATCAGCGAGTCGCGCAGGGGACTCAGATGAGCGGTTGTCGTGTCGCGCACTGCTTCAGCGATATGCAGCGCTTCGGCTAGACCGACGATCAGGGGCACGGCTTCGGTGCCGCTGCGCCGATGCGATTCTTGGCCGCCGCCGATGATCTGCGGGGTCAATGGCAGCGCGCGACGTGCATAAAGCAGACCAACGCCCTTAGGGCCATAGCACTTATGCCCAGACAGGCTCAGACTGTCAACGTTGAGCGCCTTCACATCCAGCGGCAGCAGCCCAGGTGCCTGCACCGCATCCACATGGAAACGCACCCGACGCGGACGCAGCGCTGCGCCAATTTCTGCGATAGGGTTCACACTGCCGACTTCGTTGTTGGCATAGATCACGCTGACGAGTACGGTGTCGTCGCGCAGGGCATCCATGATCTGCTGCGCGCTGACCCGCCCGTGTTCATCGACAGGCAGCACGCTGAGGTCGAAGCCGTCCTTTTCCAAGGCATGGGCTACGTCCAGCACCGCGTGATGCTCCGCCGCCGTGGTGATGATATGCTGGCCGCGCCCGCGTGCACGCAGCGCTCCAGCGATCCCACGAAGGGCCAGGTTGTTACTCTCCGTACCACCACTGGTGAAAACAATCTCCGCTGGATCACAGTTGAGCACGGCAGCGGCTTTGGCTCGCGCAGACTCCAGGGCATCAGCGGCGGCTTTGCCCGCGCGGTGCAGGCTGGACGCATTACCGAAGACCTCAGTCCAGTAGGGGGTCATGGCAGCCACCACGCGCGGATCAGTCGGCGTCGTAGCACTGTGGTCCAGGTAAACAAATTCCGTCATGGTCAGTTCCTCATCAACTCTGTAGCTCAGCGTGACATAACGGTGCCCAACGGCAGCACCTCATCCGGCGAGTCCGCGCGGAAGTGTGTGCCTCTGCTGACACGGTTGCGTCGGGCAGCAAAAGCCACGATGCGGGCAGTCTGGATGGCGTTGCGTAGGCCGATCAGTGGATCGTTAAGGCGGGCAGTCCGGTAGAACGCTTCGATCTCATGGTAGAGGTGGCGCAGCTCACGATCAGCGCGGTCGAGACGCTTGGCCGTGCGTACCAAACCGACGTAATGCCACATCACACTGCGGATGCTGCTCATATCACCTTCGATGAGCGCCGGGTCTGGCACGGCATCACCCATGTGCAACCAAGGTGGCACCCGCTTCATAGCGATGGGATCACGTGGATGTGCCATGATATCCCGCGCCGCGCGGTCCCCCCACACCAAACCTTCCAGCAGGCTCGTACTCGCCAGACGATTAGCGCCGTGCAAGCCGGTACAGCTCACTTCACCCACCGCGTAGAGGCTGTTCAGATCGCTGTGTCCCCAGTCATCCACCCATACACCACCGCCAAAGTAATGCGCAGCGGGCACCACCGGGATCGGTTCGCGCGTCGGATCAAGGCCGAAGCGCTGTCCGTTCTCAATTAACAGCGGGAAGCGCTCCCGGATGAAGTCCGCCGGGCGCTGGCTGGCGATATCTAACAGGACGTGCTCAAAGCCATGCAGCAGCATCTCATGGTGTATGGCGCGCGCCACGACATCACGCGGGGCAAGTTCCATCCATTCGGGCGCATAACGCTGCATGAAGCGCTCGCCCTTGGGCGTCAGCAGCACCGCGCCCTCCCCTCTCACTGCTTCACTGATGAGCAGGTTGGGCGCGCCGCGCACGCTGAAGGTGGTCGGGTGAAACTGCACGTACTCCGCGTTGATGATGCGCGCGCCGGCACGCCAAGCCATAGCAATGCCATCACCCCGTGCGCCACCTGGATTCGTCGTGTTGCGATAGATTTGTCCCACACCACCTGTTGCCAGGATCGTGTGGGCAGCGACACAGCGTAGAATCTCGCCGCGCTGCCGGTCCAGCACATATGCGCCGTGGCAGCTCACAGGCTCATAGACGTCTAGCGGGTCTAGGGAATGATGCGGAAAGGTAATGAGGTCAAGAGCAGTGTAATCGGTCAGTAGATGTACGTTCGGGCGCTGGCGCAGCATCTCCAACATGCCATCGACGATGGCGGCACCGGTCTTGTCGCTGACGTGGACGATGCGCCGCGTGCTGTGCGCGCCTTCCAAACCGTAGACGTATTCACCATCCTCTGCACGATCAAACTGAATGCCGCACTGTTCGATGAGCACCTCGTGGACCAGGGATGGCCCATCTTCCGCCAGGATGCGCGCTGCACGCGGTGAACTCATCCCAGCCCCAGCACGCAAAATGTCCTCAATGAGCAGGTCAGGGCTGTCGTCCAGGCCGCGCGTGACGATGCCACCCTGTGCCCAGGCGCTGTTGCTGTCGGCGGCGTCCGGGCTGCGGGTGATGAGCGTGACCGCACGGTTGGGGTCTGCGCTAAGACGCAGTGCCGCCGCTGCCCCAGCGATACCGCTGCCGATAATCAATGTGTTGGTGCGTAAGTCATCCATGCAATTCAGCTTTGTGTGTTCGGTCAGAAGTCCTGCACATTACTTCGGGATCGCCAACATACGGTCTAAAGCGCGCTTCGCATTGCGCTTGACGTCATCCGGCACGCTGATCTGGTTAATGACACGGCCCTGTGACAGGTTTTCAAGTGCATCGGCTAGGTCCAGGGGGCTGATGCGATACATGGTACTGCACAGGCAGGAAAACGGCGACAGCAGATGAATATGCTTGTCTGGGTGCTGCTGCTTCAGGCGGTTGACCATGTGCATCTCGGTGCCGATGACCCAGGTACTGCCTGGCGCGGCGTTTTCTACCATACGGATGATGTAAGCCGTGGATCCGACGCAATCCGCGTGATCTACCACGTCCATCATGCATTCAGGGTGGACCAGAATATGGGCATCCGGCTGGGTGCGCCGCCAGTAATCGACATGCTCCGGACGGAATTGCTGATGCACGGAGCAGTGCCCCTGCCACAGGATGATTTTAACGTCGCGGATTTGCTCGTCACTGAGGCCGCCGTAAGGCTGGAAGGGGTCCCAGAGCACCATCTGATCCCGGGGAATGCCCATCTGCTTACCCGTGTTGCGCCCCAGATGCTGATCGGGAAAGAAGAAGACCTTCTCCCGCTGGGCAAAAGCCCAGTTCAATGCACCCTCTGCATTCGACGAAGTACAGACCGTACCGCCATGTTCACCCACGAACGCCTTGAGATTGGCCGCACTGTTCATGTACGTGATGGGCATGATCTGCTCAGCGGGGTCGGCACCCAGCACATCTTCCAGCTCCGCCCAAGCAGTGAGCACCTGGTTCAAATTTGCCATGTCCGCCATGCTGCACCCGGCCTTGAGGTTGGGCAGGATCACGACTTGATCGTCACGGCCCAGGATGTCGGCGCTTTCCGCCATGAAATGCACGCCGGCAAACACGATGTATTTAGCGCTGACCGCCGCCCCTTCTTTGCTGAGCTGATAACTGTCACCCAGAAAATCGGCGTAGCGCACCACTTCATCGCGCTGGTAATGATGCCCCAGGATGACGACCTCATCGCCTAACGCGGCACGCGCGGCCTCAATGCGGGCGATAGCTGCCTGTTCTTTCTCGATGAGGGTCACGTCTGAGCCAGACGGATCGCCCGCCATCTGGATGCTGTTGATGTCAATCTGCATGATCTGTGTCCTTACTCCAAACTCGCGTTCTCGTCGTAACGTTCTACCAGGCGCATGGACAGGTCCAGCGCGTGGGCTGAATGGGTCAATGCGCCGACACTGATGTAGTCCACGCCTGTCTCTGCGATAATGCGTACTGTCTCCAGCGATACCCCACCAGAAGCCTCCAACGGCACCCGACCATTGACCCACAGGACTGCCTCACGGAGCTGATCGGGAGTCATGTTGTCCAACAAGATGCGGGCGGGCTGCTGCGCCAGGGCCTGGGCCAATTCAGCCATCGACTTCACCTCGATCTCCACCGGGACACCGTGTGCCTGCGGGAAAGCCCGCACCGACTCCGCTGCGGCTCGGATGCCCCCAGCCGCATCAATATGGTTGTCCTTGACCAGCACCATGTCGAAGAGACCCATGCGGTGATTCCGTCCGCCCCCCATACGCACCGCGTATTTTTCCAATACCCGCCAACCAGGTGTCGTCTTGCGGGTATCCAGGATAATTGCACCGGTCCCGGCAACAGCATCGACAAACTGCGCAGTCAACGTAGCAATACCGCTCAAACGTTGTAGGAAGTTGATGGCGACTCGCTCGCCGGAGAGCACCACGCCGGCCGGCCCGGTGACCTCACACACCACATCACCAGGCTGCACACGCACGCTGTCATCGACCAGCACCTTAACCACTACTGGCCCGTCCAAATGTTCATACACAGCGCTGACCATCGCTAAGCCTGCAATGACCCCTGGTGACTTCACAGTGATGCGCCCAGTAATAGCCTTATCCAGCGGCAAAGTCGCCTGGCTGGTCAGGTCCCCTGCTTCGCCCAGGTCTTCACTTAAGGCCAGGCGGATGAGAGTATGTGCGTTTTCGTCTACGATCATGGCGGCCTCGTCTATGGCTCATCGCATATTGCGTGGCTACTTTATAATCCTACTGCCACAATGTAAGTATGGTACAAACACAAACTGAGAGCTTCACCAATTGCTGGGGGTTTTGACAGATGTGGGCTGTCTGCGCATACTTGGGGACATCATGCGCCACAGTGACCGAAGAAGGATGTGACGATGAGCGGCGACGCCATCCTGTTAGACGAAAAAACACGCGGTAAGCTGGACCAGATGACTTTAGTCGCGTCGAAAGTGCGGGCGGGGGCGATCAAAGGCGAACGCCGTTCCATACGGCGCGGCACCAGCATCGAATTCGCTGACTATCGCAACTACACCCCCGGCGATGACCTGCGCCGCCTGGACTGGAACGTCTACGCCCGATTGGAACGTCCCTATGTCAAGCTGCTGGAAGACGAAGAAGACCTAGCGGTGCATATCCTGCTGGACACCTCCGCCAGCATGGACTGGCCTCAAGAAGACAGCCCCGCTGATCAGCACAAGCTGCTCTTCGCCAAGCGCTTGTTTGCAGGGCTGGCCTACATGGCACTGGTGAGCAATGACCGGCTGATGCTTACGGCCATGAACGACCACGGCATGGAGACCTTCGGCCCAGCACGCGGACGCAGCCAAACCGTCCCGATGCTGCGCTATGCACACAGCCTTCAAGCGCGCGGCACTACCGACCTGAACGTCGCACTCAAGGATTATGCTCTGCGCGAACGCCGCCCTGGACTCACCTTCATCCTCAGCGACATGTTCTCCCCCAGTGGCTACCTGGACGGCCTGAATACGCTGCTGGGCAAAGGCCATGAGGTCGTTGTGCTGCACGTGCTGTCTCCGGATGAAGTGATGCCGCCTATGACGGGTGATCTGCGCCTGGTGGATGTCGAGAGCGGCACTTTCCAAGAGATCAGCATCGACTCGACCATGCGTGAAGTCTATGTGCGCCGTTTGCAAGCCTGGAAAGACGATATGCGTGGCGAATGCAGCCGACGCGGTGTTAACTACGTGCCCCTGGTCACGGACACTGCGTGGGAGAAGGTCATTCTCTACGAACTGCGGCGGCTGAATGTGGTGAAGTAACACACATAAACTTTTGCAATCCGGATTGAACGCACACGTTAAGGGAAAACAACCCATGCGCACGATAACAATGAAGTTCGGCGGCACTTCCGTTGGCACGGTGGAAGCAATCCGCAGCATTGTTGGCATCGTCAGCAACGCGATACAGGCTGAAGATCGTGTGATTGTTGTCGTCTCGGCCATGTCCAGCGTGACGGATACCCTGCTATCGGCGGTACAAATGGCTGTTGATGGCGATAAATGGGGCTATTTATCCGTCGCCCAAAAGCTGCGCGATCGCCACGAAGAAGCGGTCAATCAACTGGTGCGCCCTGGCGAACCCCGCGAGCGCGTGCTTATGGCAATTAACAAACTGCTGGATGAATACACCGAGCTGTGCCAGGCAGTCAACATCCTGGGCGAAGCCACACCGCGCATCTATGACTGGATCACGTCTTTCGGTGAGCGTATGAGTTGTCTCGTGGTGTCCGCGGCTTTGGTCGATGCAGGAATGCGCTCACGGCCTTATAACGCCGGTCAGTTCATCATTACTGACGATAACCATCAAAACGCCTCACCGTTGTGGGACATCACACAGGCCAACATCCGCCGCAAGCTGTACCCAACGCTGGACGAAGGCACGGTGCCAGTCATCACCGGCTTCATCGGCGCGACCCAGGATGGTGCCATCACGACACTGGGACGCGGTGGCAGTGACTTCAGCGCAGCGGTCTTCGCAGCCTATACCTACAGTGAAGAGCTGATTATCTGGACCGATGTCGATGGTGTGATGACCACTGATCCGCGCATTGACCCACGCGCCCAGGTGCTGTCGAGTATGTCCTATCAAGAAGTCGGTGAGATGGCCTTCTATGGGGCCAAAGTGCTGCATCCCAAGACGGTGCAGCCCATTCTGGATATGGACATGCCGCTGCGCGTATGCAACACCTTTAACCCCACCCACCCCGGCACGCGCATCACCCGTGAAGCCCAGCCAGTGAGCACCGTCATCAAAGCGGTTAGCAGCGTGCGCAACGTCAGTATGCTTACTGTCAGTGGACGTGGCATGTTGGGCGTGCCGGGCATCGCTGGCCGTACTTTTATCGCTACAGCACAGGCTGGTGCCAGCATCTTGATGATTTCACAATCTTCATCGGAGCAGAGCTTCTGTTACATCGTCACAGATCACCAAGCGCCCGCGGCGCGGGATGCCGTGCGAACTGAACTCAACCAAGAGATCAACCGCGGTGACGTAGACGACATCGATCTGCGCAGCGACGTGGTGATCGTGACCGCTGTCGGTGCTGGGATGCGCGGCACACCAGGCGTCGCCGGGCGCGTGTTTGGCGTGCTGGGCACACAGGCTATCAACGTATTGATGATCGCGCAGGGGTCCTCAGAAAGCAGCATCTCGTTTGTTGTGAGTGAGGCAGACCTTGAGCGTGCAGTAATCGCCCTGCATGACCTGGCGTTGTCCCAAGTGGAGGCCGCTGACGCGCAGTCCTGAGCCTGTGTCAGCCAGACTGCGGCGCAGCGGCCACCTGGCTGAGCTGTGCCAGCAGCTTGAGCAGGCGCTCGCGCCATGCGTTATCACGCGGCACTTCCACGGCGGTACGGGTCACGCGCGCATCACTGCCGATGGCGTCGGCAAGCGCATCTCGGTTAATCTCAGCCAGGTAGGGCAGCTTGATCTGCACATTTGTGGCATTGACGATCACGGCAGTCGCGGCGGCGTGCTGCGCCAACAACTTGGCCTCCATCTGGTAAAGCAGACCGTCCACAGCCTGTGGCAACCGACCGAAGCGATCCAGCAATTCATCGCGCATGGCGTGCACCTCTTCTGGCTGGGTCAAGCTGCCGATACGACGGTAGATTTGTAGGCGCAGCGCCAATTCCTCGACCCAATCATCCGGGATATACGCGGGCAGCGGCAGGTTCAGCACAATGCTGCTGGATGACAGCGGCGTGGGCTTGCGCACCCGTGACGTTGTGCCCGCATCCGGCCCTGTTGGCGTCATGTGGCGCTTGAGCTTGTCCACGGCATCGCTGAGCATCTGCGTATAAAGGTTAAGGCCTACTGCGGCCACATGCCCGGTCTGCCGGGTGCTGAGGATGTCCCCCGTGCCGCGAATCTCCAGGTCACGCATGGCAATCTGGAGACCAGCGCCCAGACTGCTGTTCTCTTTGAGCGTGTCCAAACGCGCGCGCGCCTCTCCAGTAAGTTTGCCGTCCGCGTGGTAGAAGAAAAAAGCGTAGGCCTGCCGCGCACTGCGCCCCACCCGCCCACGAAGCTGATAGAGCTGTGCCAACCCGAACCAGTCAGCCCGATCCACAATCAGTGTATTTGCATTGGGGATGTCAATGCCGCTCTCTATGATCGCGGTAGACAGCAGCACGTCGAACTCACCACGCGCAAAAGACGACATCACGCCTTCGAGCTGCCGTTCGTTCATTTGGCCGTGCCCGGTGATGATCCGGGCTTCTGGCACGATCTCCTCCAGGGCATCATGCAGCGTGTGTATGGTGCGAATGCGATTGTGCACGATAAAGACTTGCCCACCACGCTCCAGTTCACGCAGCACAGCCTGACGCACCAGGCTTTCGTCAAAAGGGCTGACTTGCGTAATCACTGGCAGGCGTTCTTCCGGCGGCGTCTGAATCATACTAATGTCGCGCACTCCGGTCAGGCTCATGTGCAGTGTGCGTGGGATAGGCGTCGCTGTCAGTGTGAGCACATCCACCTGAGTGCGCAGCGATTTGAAGTGTTCCTTCTGCTTAACGCCGAAACGCTGCTCCTCATCAATAATCACCAAGCCCAGGTCGCGCAGCGTGATGTCAGCGGAGAGGATGCGGTGGGTGCCGATCACGATGTCGATCTCACCTGAGGCGATCTTAGGCAAGATGCGGGACTGTTCCTCTTTGCTGCGGAAGCGCGACATCAGCGCAATCTTAACTGGAAACTCGCGCAGGCGGCTGCTGAAGGTCTCATAGTGCTGCTGCGCCAGGATAGTCGTCGGCACTAGGACAGCAACCTGTTTGCCCTCATTGACCGCCTTAAACGCCGCCCGCAGCGCGACCTCTGTCTTGCCATAGCCCACATCACCGCAGATCAAACGGTCCATCGGGATCGACTTTTCCATGTCCGCCTTGACCTCAGCCACAGCACGGAGTTGGTCTTGCGTTTCGACAAAAGGAAAAGATGCCTCCAGTTCATGCTGCCAGTGGTCATCAGCGCGAAAGGCGTGCCCCTGGGCGTTGGCCCGCTGTGCATAGAGCGCCAGCAGTTCCTTGGCATTTTCTTCAACAGCCTTGCGTGTGCGGCTGCGGATGCGCTCCCAGTCCGGCTTGCCCAGCTTGTGCAGCGTGGGCGGCTTGTCATCGGTACCAATATATCGGGTCAAACGGTCCGCCTGATGAATGGGCACAAACACTTGATCGTTGTCCGCATAGCGGACAACCAAGTACTCGCGCTCAATACCGCTGAGTATGCGGTGCTTCATGCCGACAAACCGCCCCACACCGTAGTCAATATGCACGACAAAATCGCCCTCCCGCCAATCGGCGTACTCCGCTTCCGGCAAGCGCACGGGGCGGCGTCCAGGACGGCGACGGGGTTCAGGACGATTCCAGCCGAACAGCTCAGCATCGGTGATGAGGTGCAGCTTGGGTACGCTGTTAAGCATCCAGCCTTCGCTGAGGCTGCCGCTGATGAAGCGTGGCACCCCTGCGGGCGGCATCGCGTTGAAATCATAGCTGATGGGCACGTAATCCGCGCCGCTGCGTTCTGCCCACAGATCGCTGACGCGCGCGACCTGCTCGCTGATGACGACCGCGCGATCCCCGCGTTTTTCCAGGCCGCTGATGTGGTTCAAAGCGGTCTTGAGCTGGCCACCGAAACGCCCTTCCGGGCTGAACAAACCGCCTGTGACTGCACCACCACTGGTCAACGCAAGCAGACGGCGATCTGTCAGTGCCTCATTGAGCATTTCAGCCGACAGATACGGTGCTGGATAATCATCGGGCAGACGCTGAGTCGCATGGCCTGAGGCACGTATATCCTGCGCGTGGGCATCGATCTCTGCTAACGCGGTTTGTAGGTCGTCAGGATCGTCCACAATGACTAGCGCGTTATCCAGCGCATAGTCCAGCAAAGTCGCGCTGCCACGCAGCATGTAAGGCAGATAGAACTCCAAGTGTGTAAACGCGCCGCCGCTGCTGAGTAAGGGCAGATCGCGGTGAATGTCGCTTTCGTCAGGGAGTGAGCCGAACCAGGCGGCCAGGTGCTTACTGAGCGGTGGTCCCTCCATCGGTAGGGCCTCACGCGCAGGGATGATCCGCAAGCGCTGTACAGCATCCTGTGAACGCTGCGTGGACGGGTCAAAATGGCGCAGGCTGTCAATCTCATCATCGAAGAAATCGATGCGTACCGGCTGCACCAGGTTCATCGGGTAGACATCGACGACCCCACCGCGCCGGCTGAAGGTCCCCGGCTGGATCACCACCGGGCTGGACTCATAACCAATACCCACCAGGTGTGTCAGCAGACGATCAATACTGATGCGTTCACCTGGTGTGAGTGTCAAGGTTTCGCGGCGGAAGCGGTTAAAGGGCAGCGTTCGCTGCACCAGCGCTTTGACGGAAGTCACGATCACAGGGTGCGACGCGCCACCGGAGTCATCCACCAGCGCGAACAAGGCTTCCAGGCGCGCTGGAATCACATTGTCACCCCATGGGGCGTGCTCGTAGAAAGCGGGCACGGGTTCAGCAAAGCGATAGATCGGCGTCTCGGCGCTCAGCCATACCGGGAGCTGCTCAGCCACATCATAAGAACGCTTGACTCGCGACGTGATATAAATTACGGGGCCATTCCAGGAAGCAACCAACGCAGCCGCCAACACGGGACGCGCTGCACGGATCACGTCGAAGTGCTGCGCTATCGGTACCGTATCGCTGAGCTGTGTGTGCAGGGCCTGATATGCAGGGTGCGCATGGATCAGGGGCAAAACACCGTTGAGAATCATAAAACAAGGCCTTTGTGCTGATGACAGAGGTCCGAGAGCTTACATACCAACTATGATACGCGCTGCATAGGGCGGCTGAATAGACTAGGTGTGCGTTGTGCGTTTTAGATAATGGCGTCAGTGCTGCGTTCTACATCAGCGCTCAGCAGTGTGAAGCGGAAGCGCCCACCAGCGCCGTCTGCGTTGCTTTCCGCCCAGATACGCCCGCCATGTGCGACCACAATGTGCTTGCAGATGGCCAGACCCAGCCCAGTACCTTCTGTGCCAGAGCGCGAAGCGTCCACTTGATAGAAGCGCTCAAAGATACGTTCGACTTGTTCGGCTGGCACCCCAGGGCCGTTATCCAACACACTAATGATCGTCTCTTCACCCTGTGCATCCGCCGTCACCGTGATCGCATCCCCTGTCGGCGACCACTTCATGGCGTTATGCAGCAGGTTAACCACCACGCGCTGCATCAAATCGCGGTCACACAAGACGTGCAGCTTGTCCGGAATATGCGTCACGATGTTGATCTGCTTGAACTGGCTCTGATTCACCAAGCGCTCGGCAGCCGCATTGATGACCTCGACCAGGGGTACCTCCACCATGCGGACAATCGCCTGCCCCGACTCGATCATGGACAGGTCGGCCATCTCCTGCACCAGCCACAACAGCGCATCCGTTTCACGCGCAATCGCCCGCAGCGAGGTGATGCTCTCCTTGCGCTTTGGCTTATCCTGCGCGTGGAATAGGCTGTCAATAATCAGGCGGATGTTGGCGATTGGGGTACGCAGTTCATGGCTGATGTTGGCAACCATATCGCGGCGCGCACGGTTGAGCCGGATCAACTGCGTGATGTCCTGTAAAGCGATGCCGACCATCTCATGTGTGTCCATGCGCAGCACCTGCACCCGTACCCGGTAGATGCGTTCATTGAGGTTGATCTGATCTTCAAAATCATGGGCGGGGCTTTCCAACACGTAGCTTGCCAATGTTTCCAGCGCGGGGATACCCGTCGCCTCACCCAGACGGACCCCAGTACGTGTGAGATCAAATTTGTCTTGAGCGGCGGCGTTGCCAGTAATGACGCGGTGTTCGTTATCCACCACAATCAAGATGTCGTAAGCGGTATTGGTCTGAGCCAAACACAGTGCAGTCTGGTAGCTGATGGCGCGGCGCGCGTCGGCCAACTGGGTTTCCAGTTCCGCAATGCGGGCCTCGGTTGAGTCGGTCACGATTGGATCCTATCCTTCGAAGCGATAGCCCACACCACGCACAGTCACGATGCGACGCGGGTTGGAGGGGTCATCTTCGAGCTTTTCGCGCAGCCAACGGATATGCACATCAACGGTGCGCTTATCGACGAAATAATCATAGCCCCACACTTTAGTGAGGATCAAGTCACGGGAAAGCACGGCGCTGCGGTTGCGCATCAGCTCGGCGAGCAGGTCAAACTCTTTATTGCTCAGCTTGACTTCCTGACCGTTCTTGAACACGCGCCGCCCCGTAAGGTTCAGCCGCAGATCATTGGAAACGATCTCGTCCTGCTGAAGCGTCAATGGTCCGGGAGCACGACGCAGCACCGCCCGCACTCGTGCCAGGAATTCGCCAAGGCCAAAGGGTTTGACGACGTAATCGTCAGCGCCGCTTTCTAGGCCGACGATCTTGTCCACTTCTGTGCCACGCGCCGTGAGCATGATAATCGGAATATGTGCGGTTGAGGTGTCATGGCGCACCATACGGCAAATGCTCAGCCCATCCAGACCGGGCAGCATGATGTCTAGCACGATAAGATCGGGATGATCGCCCTTGATCTTTTCAAGGCCGACCTCACCGTCGGTGGCCGTTAGCACGTTGAAACCCTCCGCCTTAAGCTTTTCAGCCAGGTTATTGACGAGGGTCTCTTCGTCTTCAATGATGAGTACCTTAACCATCGTGTTTCATCCTCTCGGAATCGCGCGGTTAAGATTATCAATCATGAGTACTAAAAGCGTTTTAAGGCTAAAGCTCGCTTTGTTAACACCTGATTGTGCCCACAGAGACGTGTCTTAACATGCCGTTTACCGTAACAGGTAGCCCTCACCCCTCAAAACGATAACCTACGCCGCGCACCGTCACGATGCGGCGCGGCTTGGAGGGGTCGTCCTCCAGTTTTTCGCGCAGCCAGCGGATGTGCACATCTACCGTGCGCTTATCCACGAAGTAGTCATAGCCCCATACCTTGGTTAGAATGAGGTCACGGGAAAGCACCGCGCTGCGGTTGCGCATCAGCTCGGCCAGCAAATCGAACTCTTTATTGCTCAGCCGGACTTCCTGGCCATTCTTGAACACGCGCCTCCCAGTCAGGTTCAGGCGCAGATCATTGGCGGTCAGCTCATCTTGTTCCGGTGCAGCGGTGGAATGACTGCGGCGCAGCACAGCCCGCACCCGCGCCAGGAATTCCCCTAGACCGAAAGGTTTGACCACGTAATCGTCAGCGCCGCTTTCTAACCCTACAATCTTGTCCACTTCAGTGCCGCGCGCAGTCAGCATGATGATGGGAATGTGGGCAATACTGGTGTCATGACGCACCATGCGGCAAATACTCAATCCATCCAGACCAGGCAGCATGACGTCCAGAACAATCAGGTCCGGCGTCTGCTCCTTGACCATACGCAGGCCGACCTCGCCATCATTCGCTGTAATGACTTCAAAGCCCTCGGCTTGCAGCTTCTCAGCCAAATTATCGACCAATGTTGATTCGTCTTCTATGATGATGACCCGCATCGCCGCGACCCTTCATGTGCTGTTATAGGCGAACAAACTACTACTCATTCCACGGGCGTACCCCAGCCAAGGTCTGCGCATAGCGTACACCACTGCGGATAGCTTCCGCGAAGACTTCGGCAACATACGCCCCAATGAGGTTAACATCCGCTGGATGCGTGCCTGTTGCCAGGCTGAAAATCGTGTCCCCGTCATACATGGTGTGCGCTGGACGCACTGCACGCGCCAAGCCATCTTGTGCCATGGCCGCAACTTTGTTCACCTGTGTTTTGTCCAGGCGGGCATTCGTCGCTACAACCCCGATCACGGTATTGCTGGGGGTTTCCGGGCGCGGCAGCACCCGCATAACCTGGAGTGCGTCCGCATAGCCGCCATCCGGGCTGCGCACTCCACCCAGGATGCTGCCGCGTTCGTCGAGCACATCGCCCAGCGCATTGACAGCCACCAGCGCGGCCACGACCAAGCCCTCACCGAGGTCTACCGCGGCGGAGCCGATTCCACCCTTAGTCGCCAGAGAGGGTCCCAGCAGCCCGCCAATGGTGCAACCAGCTCCTGCACCGACGCTGCCCTGCGTCACCGGCGCATCGTTGGCGGCGTCACAGGCAGTCTGTCCCATCGCAGCATCCGGGCGGCGCGTGCCATCGCCGATGGTCAGGTCCATCAAGATCGCCGCTGGAACGATCGGCACGACCAGCCCCCCGACCGGATAGCCGATCCCCTGCCCTTCCAGCCAGCGCATCACACCATCGGCAGCGGCCAGCCCATAAGCGCTGCCCCCCGCCAGCACAATCGCATTGACATGCTCCACAAGGTGCATCGGGCGCAGTAGGTCTGTTTCACGAGTGCCCGGTGCGCCACCGCGTTGGTCCACACCGCCAATGGTGCCAGGCGGGCACAGAATCACGGTACAACCGGTCGCGGCATCCAAGTCAGAAGCGTGTCCCACACGAATACCGGGCACCGCGGTGAGCGTATTATTCGTCGTCATCATCGACCTCAAACTCGTCATCACCGATGTACTCCGGGTCATTCCAGATGAAAGTCACGCCGCCAGTTTGTTCCGGCAGTTCGTCATGCGCCGCAGGTTCGATGATTGCCATGGCCGCATCATAGTCCGGCGGATGCACTAACACACGCACTTCGCCTAAGCTACCTATCGTAATGCCGATGGCACTGCCGCCGATGGCACGATGCACCAAAGCCTGTATGCCCTCATACTTAAGACGTCCAGCAACGATATGCGCTTCTGACTCGTTGTAGGTGATGTAGACGGTCATCCACTCGTTAGCCGGTTCCGTCGAAGAAGCCAAATCATTCATAGCTGGGGTAAACCACCCTAATCATGTTAAGAGACGGTAAAGCATTATACCCAATCAAGAGGATGCTGCCAGCCGCGTTTATGACGACAAGATCGGCCACAACAAATGCAAAACCACATGACACGCCCCACTCGCTCCGTGCCCAAACAAGGGCAAGAACACGGCCCCACCCAAAAGCATGGGGAACCCGCCCACAAAGACGAGGCAAAGCTACCCGCAGCGCAGATGCACACACGGCGCGTGCTGTGAGAAGATGTACACATCGAACAGAAACAATACTCAAGGAGCGTCAATACCGTGGCTGAAACCCTGGAAAAACTGTCCAACGAATTTGCCGAACTGATCGCCAAGGCCGGTGAGAGCACGGTGCGCGTGGAAGCACGCCGCCGCCTGCCTGCCACTGGCTTCGCCTGGGCGGAAGGGATCATTGTCACCGCCAATCACGCCGTAGAAGCGAACGAAGGCATTCACATCGGCCTGCCGGATGGCAGCCGCATCGAGGCACACTTGGTCGGGCGCGATCCGAACACCGACTTAGCCGTCCTGCGCGCCGCACACGGCCTGTCCCCACTGCCCCGTACCGAAGACGACTTACGGGTCGGCGGCCTGATCTTTGCTATCGGACGTCCCGGTGATGAGGTACAAACGACGCTGGGCGTGGTCAGTGCGCTGGGCATCACGCACATGGGCAGCGGTGATGATCCACGTCACCGCATGATGGAAGACAAGATGCGCCGCCGCGCCGAACGCATGGCTGAACGCGCTGCCCGCCGTGGGATGCGTGTGCCGGAGTTTTCCTTCTCTATGAGCGGCGCAGGGGTCATGGTCGAAGGGGCCATTCAAACCGATGTCGTGATGTATCCGGGTTTCTCCGGTGGGCCATTGATGGATGCCGCAGGCTTCGTGCGCGGCCTAAACACTTCCGCAATTACGCGGGGCAACAGCTTGGCCGTCCCAGTGAGCACCATCCAGCGCGTGGTGGATACCTTGATAACCCATGGCAGGATGCGAAAAGGCTTCCTGGGTGTGGGGGCACAACCCGCCCGCCTGCCGGAAGCGATCGCCAACGAACGCAGCCAGGAAACCGGCTTACTGGTCGTGTCCGTCGAGTCCGGCAGCCCGGCTGAGTCGGCGGGGATGCTGGTGGGCGACCTTATCATCGGTCTGGACGAGCAAGCCGTTCATCACCTGGACGAGCTAATCGCGCTGTTGAGTGGCGATCGTGTGGGCAAAACCGTCAGCGCGGAAATTGTGCGCGGTGGCCAGCTCACCCACGTAGACGTGACCATCGCCGAACGCATCTAAAAGGTCCTACAGCTAGTTGCTCCACCACGAGACCTGGTGCAAATACCGGGTCTCGGCGGCCTTAGTTATGTGTCACGCAAGCCCACGGACTTTGCTTTTCCCTTGACTTGTGCAGGACTTGCAAGCTGTACTATAATTTGGGTGATCTTCGGCACGCATCACTTAAAGAGGCAGCACATGACACAGGTGGCTCCCGACTCCAGCAGCGTGTTGCGCGATATGCTCCATATCGTGGCTCATCATCCTCCAAATGACGCAGCAATTACCCTGCTGCTGGAACAAACTGCGGCATACGTTAGGGCGGATCGAGCCGCGCTGGTCCTCTTTGATGAGCCAGACCTCACCATCGGCTATCAATGCGATGCCGATACGCCCGCACTCAACACGGACGCGCTCAAACCGGTTGTCAGCCATCAAGTCGGCGTACAGGTCTCTCCACCGTTGGCTAACGGACAGGTCCCCAACGCCGAAACCTGGGCAGTCATGCCGGTTCGCATTGCCGACAAGACCGTCGGGGCCTTGTGGCTGGCTTTTGACTCCGTCCCGCCGCGTGATGGTGCCGCGGGACTCGATGCACATTTGGCACCCATTATGGATGCCCTCAGCGTCATTGCCTCACGCTTGCGCACGCTGGAACACCACACGAAACTGAACCACAATCAGCGCGAGTTTCTGCGTGTGGTATCTCATGACCTACGCACGCCGCTGACTTCAATGCAGGGCTTTGCTGACATGCTGGAGTCCGGTACGGTGGGAGAGATCAACAAAGACCAGCTGAACTTCGTGGAGCGTATCCTGTCTGGCATCAAGACGATGAGCAGCCTCATTGACAACATTCAAGATGCAGGCCGCTTTGACCCTGAAACCGGCTTCTACAAGATGGAACGCACGCCCAGCGACCTCTCCGAGATCATTACGCGAATTTTCGAAAATCACATGGTCCCAGCGGAAAAGCAGACCCTGACTGTTTACACAACACTGCAAGACACGCCCATCGTCAATGTGGACCCCCTGATGATCGAACGTGCCGTGACGAACTTGGTCGATAATGCCATCAAATACACGCCCAACGGCGGCGAAGTGGAAATCCTGCTGCTGAACCGTGGCGACCTCATCCTTATCGGCGTGCGTGACTCCGGCTTCGGCATCAGCCCGGAAAACCAAAAAGCACTCTTCAACCGACATGTGCGCATCCATCGCAAAGAACACCGCACGATCAAAGGCAGTGGTTTGGGTTTGTTTATCGTGCGCAGTGTCGCGCATCATCACGGTGGTGAAGCCTGGGTAGAAAGCGTTGAAGGACAGGGGAGCACCTTCTTCATCAGCATCCCACTGAGCGGCGATAATCTGCTGGGTGCGGGCGCAGATGTCCACGATAATGCCTAAGCAATACGCCAGCTTTTGACAATCACGCCCTTCGGACCCTATCATGACCACGCTTGCCCCGTTGGGGGCTTTCGTGTTTGAACTAGGAAAAACAGCACCTTATGCCCATTCATCTTCTCGACGACCAAGTGATCGCCCACATCGCTGCCGGTGAGGTAATCGAACGCCCAGCTTCTGTTGTAAAAGAACTGACCGAAAATGCATTGGATGCAGGCGCACGGAACGTGCATGTCAGCACAGAAGGTGCAGGTAAACGCAGCATCCGCGTCAGCGACGACGGCAGCGGTATTGCGTCCAACGAGGTCATGCTAGCCTTCACACGTCACGCGACTAGCAAGCTCCAGCGCTCTGAAGACCTGACGGCTATTCACACGCTGGGCTTCCGAGGTGAAGCCCTAGCAAGCATCGCCTCGGTCAGCCGCGTTACCCTGCTCACGCGCCAGATCACCGAGACGACTGGCGCCCGGCTGCGCATCGATGGGGGGCAAATCATCACCCATGAACAGGTCGGCACACCGGCAGGAACGATCTTGACAATTGAGCACCTATTCTTCAACACGCCCGCGCGTCTAAAATTCCTGAAGCAGGATGCCACGGAAAAGCGGCATATTGCCCAAGTCGTCACGCAATATGCTTTAGCTTACCCCAGCGTGCGCTTTACTTTGGAACAGGACGGACGTGAAGTCTTCCGCACGCCAGGCAGCGGGCTGCTTGCTGATGTGCTGGTGCAAACACACGGCTTGGATACCTTCAAGCACATGGTTGAAATCGACCTACGCCACAAGGGCATTGATGTCTACGGTTACGTCAGCACCCCCACCCTGTCACGCAAAGATCGTGGACGGCTCAGCGTGTTCGTCAACGGGCGCGCCGTACAGGACTCCCGCTTGAGCTATGCCTTGACGCAGGCTTATCGCGGAATGCTGCCAGACGGACGCAGCCCCATCGCAGCACTCAGCATCGCCCTGCCTGTTGAAGAGGTTGATGTCAACGTACACCCGGCTAAAGCAGAAGTACGTTTTCGTGATCCCAGCCTGGTCTTTGAAGCCATTCAACGAGCGGTGCGTACTGCATTGCTGGGCTTAGATCATCGTACACAGCCCCCTCCACCTTCCGGCCCCGCAGCATATACCGGTACAGATGCGCTAATGTACCCAACAAACCGTCACGCGGCCCTAGGGTCAGCCAACAGCTCATCACGATCACGGCCTGTGTGGGAACCAGCACCAGACCCTAGCGAGATTCCAGTCGGCATGGGTACCCCACAGCGCCCGCGCACCCTGCCTGTTCTGCGCATCATCGGGCAGATCAGCGCCACCTACATCATTGCAGAGGGACCAGCGGGTATGTACCTGATTGACCAACACGCAGCCCATACCGCTGTCCTACACGATGAGATCGTCGCGATGTTATCCAACAGTGAAACGCTTCCCACGCAGCCATGTCAGCCAAACAACATAGAGGTCACACAGCGGCAGCAACGCCTGCTGGACCAGCACGCGGAAAGTCTGCGCCGCCTTGGGTATGACGTGGAAGCATTCGGCCCGCGCAGTGTGACGTTGCGCAGTATGCCCCAAGTCACAGTAGGCCAGGACCCATCAGCTTTGATTAACGCATTGCTTCTCATGCTAGAACGCTGCGGTGATACCCCCTGCGAAGACGCCCTTCTGCTGTTTACTGCGCGCCAAGCTGCGGTAAAAGCCGGTCAAATCATGGAGGCCGACGCGATGCAGGCACTCGTCAGCAAGCTAGAACGCTGCCCGGCACCACTGCACACCCCCGATGGACAGCCGACACTGCTGCACATGAGCGGTGACGAGATCGCGCGTGAATTCCGGCGCAGTGATGGTTAGCTTTATGGCCCCTGCCACACAAAACTGCGCGTGGGCACACTGATGCCGACCTCCCGAAAGGTCCCATTTTCCGTCTGCGCGGCAATCAACACGCGCCAGGTAAAGCGACGCTGTTCACCCGCGGGCGGCATCAAGTCCAACGGCAAGTCTAGGCTGGTGACGCGCGTTGCTTCGGTGAACACCTCACCGCGCTCAGTGTCCGTAACCTCTACAAAGTAATATTCATCCGGCTGAAGCAGGCCAACACTGACCCATTGCAGCGGCACACTGCCGCGCAGCGTCCAGCCATCTGGTGGAGAAACCACGCGCGGCGGTGGATACGTGGGAGTTGGCGTGGCAGTCTCATCGCCAGAAGGCGTCGGCGAGAGAGTCGGTGTGGGCGTCGGGAAAGGCACATTAACGCACTGCCCCACAACAATGGAAACGATGCAGTTTTCTCCGCCGCTGCGGTTGTTGAAGTCACAGCCACTAAAGAGAATAGCAGGGTTCAGCTCTGCGAGAATCTCTATCGTCGTGGCGTAATCCTGAGCAATGCTGATAATCGTCTCGCCTTCCTCGACCGTGTGGCAATCAATCACAGCATTCGTAGGAATGGCACGCGGTAGATCAATGCCCAGTGTGGCAACTGTGGTCAGGGTCACCTCAAAACCAGGGGGTGTTGGTGTGTTGGTCTGGCGCGGAATGAGAATTGTCTGCCCAGCAACCAAGGCATCCGCACTGGGCAGGTTGGCGTTTAGCGCAACGACAACACTCATGATTGCCGGACTGCGATAGCCATAAAGCTGCACAATCGCCAGCAGCGTTTCCCCCGGCTGCACGACGTGCTCATAGGGTCCGGGCGTCTCCGTGGGCGTGGGCGTCAGGGAAGGTGGCAGCGGCGTGAAGGTGGGCAGCGGCGTCTCCAAAATAGCAACGACCACGGTCGGCGAGGTCGTGGGCTGTAGGGTGACGGATGGAGCCTGCGTCGGGCGGTCCGGCAGTGGGTCAAGCTCTTCAATACCTTCAACGGTTGGTGTCGGGACGCCAAGGTCAGTGTCACAAGCAACCAGAGTCAATGCTGCCACAAGCAAAACCAGCCATAAACGCACAATAGGGTGAATGCGTGAGAAAGCGCTCATTCATTTTCCTCCGGGTCCGCTTGGCCCTCCCATGAGAAAGCCAGCGGTTCAGTGGCGTAAAGCGGTGTATCTGACGCTGCGACATCAATCACGCTGACTGTCCACTCATATTCAAAACGACCCGATGCTGCGCTCTGCCAATCACGAGGCAGAACGTAGAAGAGGTCGGTGGTTTGGTCAGTGTACACGATACCTTCCGTGAGGTTCTCAACCTGTACTAGATAAGCCTGCCCACGCGCCAAAAAAGCCGATGTTGTCCAGCGTAGTGTTACAATTTGATCTCGCTGAAAGAAAGAGCGATTGCTGGGACTCAAGGGGCTGGGCGCATTGAAGGTTGCTGTAGCTGTCGGCGTGGGTGTTTCGCTGCCTGATGGCGTCGGCGAAAGCGTAGGGGTCGGTGTAGGCGCGGGCACACGAATGATCTGGTTCGTGTTCAGCAGCACAACACAACGCTCACCGCCGAAGCGCGTGCCAAAGTCACACTGCGAAAAGGTGATCTGTGGGTTAAGCTGTTCGAGTACATCAATGCTGGTGTTATAATAGACGATGATCGTGGCAATATTCTCACCCGCCTGCACCTGATGGTTCTGCACACCTGGAGGGTTGGTCGGTGTAGGGTTAAAAAAGGGATCGACTGCTTGTGTCGCTGCAATGTCTTCCGCCGACATCTGCCCGGAAAGGTCGGGCGCTTGGTCGGCTGTGTTCGACGTCGTAAGGTCCGAGGGCTGCCCGAAAGGCTCAGCATCACCAGCCGGATCAGGGGTTTCAGTAGGCCAGGGCACAATCAGGCGCTGCCCTGCGATGATGTCTGTGTCGCTGTTCAGATTGTTCAAGTCAATCACCGCGGTAATCACGTACAAATCACGGTGCCCACAACGGCTGACAACAGCATACAGGCCCTCACCCGAACCAACGATCTGCTCGCAGGGTGCCGGGGTGGGCGTCAGTGTCAAAGTAGCCGTCATGGAAGGGGTCAAGGTGGGCGGCACAGTGGGCTGCCCTTCTGTGACTGTTGCCAGCGCCAACATCACAGGGGATACCGTTGGGCTTTGCATTTGCGCCAGGGGATCAGCCGAGCCGAGGTTTGACGTAGGATTAAGGCGCTCAGATGCCGCATCAGCTTCGCCGCTCAGCATGGGCAGCAAAATCATGCCCAAACCCAGCAGCAGCAGCGTTGACAACCCAAAGACTACAGCCATTGTGTAGTTGCGTGCCTTGTGCATGAGCGCGTCTTCCAGCAGGTCGGTCTCCCCATAGCGAAAATCATAATCGTAATACTGCGAATCGCCACGCAGCGGCCCTTGTGTCACAGCCACCGTTTCCAGATTTGTGCCACAGTTCAAGCACAACCGGGCATTGGGATGATTGCGCGTATCACAGATTGGGCAGACTTTATACGACTGCGGCAAAAGAGCACCTTCCGTTTAGAGTCGTCAACGAAGTCATTATACAGAAGCATCTTCCTACAGCGCGAGGGCCAGCCCTAGACCGTATGTGACTTGCAGCCATAGGCCGCCGAGCTTACAATCAAACAGTACGTGAGCTTCTGGAACGAACAGGCTGTTGTCATGATCGACTCTCTCCACATTCGCAAGGTGACCTCGCGCGCAGACCATCGTGCCTTCTTCGCTTTCCCTTGGACGGTGTATCGTCATGATCCCAACTGGATACCCCAACTCAAGTCCATGCGGCGCGAACTGCTGGACAAGCAGAAAAACCCGGCCTGGGAATACATGGAAGGGGACTACTTCTTGGCACTGCGCGGGGAACAAGTTGTCGGGACCATCGCGGCTTTTGTCAATCATCGCCATAATGAGTTCAGCGACGAGTCGGTCGGTTGGTTCGGTGCATTTGAAGTGCTGGATGATGTCGAAGCGGCCCATGCCCTATTAGATACCGCCCTGGAATGGGTACGTACGCATGGCCTGGACACTTTGCGCGGCCCGCAAACTTTCACCACGCACGAAGAAATCGGTCTTTTGATCGATGGCTTTGCACCCCCCGTATTGCTGATGCCCTATCATCCACCATACTACCAAGGCTTTATCGAGGCGCGCGGCTTTGTGAAGTCAATGGATTACTTCAGCTTCTATTATGACTGGAAGCTGCTTCAAGAATTCGGCTATGAACCGCGTTTGGAACGAATCGTGCAGCGCGTTACACGCAGCGGCTCCATCACAACACGGCCCATTGACCGCAAGCGGCTCCATGAAGAGTTTGCACTCTTTAAGGACCTGTACAATCGCGCCTGGGTCGCGAACTGGGGCTTTGTCCCCATGACAGAACGCGAGCTTGACGCGCTGATCGAAGGGCTGGGTATGATTTTCGACCCTGATCTGGCACTTTTTGCCGAAGTAGACGGTGAAGCGGTGGGCTTTATCATTATTGTACCGGACTTCAACCAAGTCCTGCGCTGTGCACGCCCCCACCCAAACACCCCAGAGTTGGTAACGCTGCTGCGTGCGCTTTGGCACTGGAAGCTGCGCCCCAAGATCAATCAAGGGCGCGTACCCTTGATGGGTGTTGTGCAAGAGCACCGCACCAGAGGTATCGATTTACTGATGTATTACCGCATTATGCTCACGATGCGTGCCAAAGGCTACCAGTCCTTAGACAGCGGCTGGATTGTAGAAAACAATCAGGACATGATGGGCGTCCTCAAAGGGCTTCAGATGCAAATTTATCGCACTTACCGCCTGTACGAAAAGCTCACTAGCAGCCCTTAATCATTTGCCAAAGCATCGACGACCTCAGCCACAGCGGTGTCAGCAGTAGCCTCACCAGCAAGCACATCCGTCAGCGCAGTTTGCATCAACCGCAGCACAGCACCGTCCACGATCTCCTGAGGCGGCACGACGGCGTTGTTGAGCAGTTGATCCACTGCATCTGTTGCCAGCGCCTCGCTTGACGTTAGGCGCAACGTAGACCGCTGCGAGGGTGGCAGCCTGACAGCTTCAGCGTAGCTTGCTTGACGCTGCGAATCCATCATCCAGTTGATAAAATGGGATGATACGGCTTGGCGGTCCGCATTAGAGGTCACAACCACCCACATCCAACCGTTGAGCACTGTACTTGGCTGCCCATCAGCCGTAGGGATCAGGCCAAGCAGCAGGTCTTCTGTTTGGTCGATGCGGACTAATTCTTGGTAGCTGCGCCAATGCATTACAGCCGCGTTCAAGTCGTTGTCGATTAACCGCGGAATATAGTCCCCAGCGTTGGTATATCCCAGCACACGGTCATCAATCAAGCCAAGCGCCAAAGCCTCTTCGTAAAAGGTCAAGGTCGTGGTCAGCGCTTCACGGCTTAAAGTCAACCGGTTGTCATCGGCTGGCGATGCCCCACCTGCCGAAAGATATTGCATGTAGAACACATCACTGATGCTGGCGGTTCGTGCTGCGGGAAAAGCAAAAGCGGCTTCACGCGCCAGCATTTGTTCAAACGACCAGCCCGTAGGCACTGTGTTTTCCTCTGGCAGCAGACGATATACCAGCACCTGTGGGTCCAGCAGATAGGCCAAGCCATACAGGATACGTGTCTGTGCCGTTTCTTCATCAAGATTGATCGACACACGCCCCAGGTTCAACGACGCGGGATACAGATCAGAGATTACCCCAGAAGGCACCAAACCTTCCAAAGGCTGTACGAGGCCGTTCTGAACGGCTGAGATCAGGTCTTCACGCCGGATCAAGGTTAAGTCCGGCAGTGCAGCGGGTGCCACGGACGCCGCTGACCGCATCGTTGACATGATGCCTCCCACATCCTGGGCACGTTTTAACCGGAATTCGACATCAACATTGGGTTCAGACGCGATGAAGGCATTAATCTGTTCGGAAAGCAGCGCGGTCACGGCGGGATCATCTGGGGGGGCTAGTGTGTCCGGCCACCACACCACCAGTGTAATGACCTGTGGCGCATTGGTGTTGATTGGCACCGCCGTCGTAGACGCAGCGAGCGGTGTGCCATCGAGCGTAAGTGTGAAGTCGGGCACCGATTCGGTGGGTGCAGACGACGTAGAAGGCGCACAACCCAGCAGTCCGAAGCTCAGCAACCACAACAGAATCACGAGCGTGCGCATCAGGCTTCCAGCTCACGGTGGATAACGGGCAAGATGTCTGCTGGGCTGTCCACAACATGCAGCAGCCCCCAATCCTGGGACCGCACGTAAGGTGTGGCTTGAATGGCTGCCAACATTATCAGCCAATGTTCACCTAAACAGACAACGGGACGCCGTGGCAGCTCATGCAGGCGCATCAGCTCCCAAGTCAGCATCAGCTCTGTGAGGGTTCCTAAGCCCCCCGGAAGCAGCACATAGGCATCAGCCTTCGTAATAAGGTGATGGAGCCGTTCAGTGAGCGTGGCGTAGTGAACATGCTGAGTCACCCAGGGATTAACCTGTGCACCGCTGATCGCCTCAATAGTGCCGCAAGTCACCCCCACCACAGCAGCTCCGACCTCATTGGCTCCCTTGCTGACAGCCCCCATCACACCGGCATAGCCGCCAGACATCACGCCAAAGCCAGCGCGGCCCAATGCCTGACCCACAGCGTAAGCAGTGGCATAGTCCACTGAGTCTTGGGGGATGCTGGCGCTGCCGAACACAGCCACTAGACGAGTATCCACCCGCTTCAGTCCCGCTTGACCAGCATCGGGCCGAGCTTGCGCCCACCTAAGATATGCATGTGCAAATGCATCACTTCTTGGCCGCCATCACTGCCCACGTTAACGATTAAACGATAGCCGCTCTGCGCAATGCCTTGTTCTTGCGCAATCTGGCGTGCGGCAGTGAAGAGACGGCCTAAAGCGGCTTCATCATCAGCCGATACGTCGTTAACCGACACAATCTCTTTGTTGGGCACGATCAAGATATGTGTCGGGGCCCGAGGGTTAATGTCCCGAAAGGCGGTGACCAGCTCATCCTGATACACGATGTCCGAGGGAATTTCCCCGGCAATGATCTTGGAGAAAATTGACACCACGCTTTAGGCTCCTTTGAATTCAGGATCACGCTTCTCTAGGAAGGCGGACACGCCCTCACGGAAATCATACGTCTGAAAGGCCGCTCCCTGCAAGCGTGCTTCGTAGTCTAGGGCATCGGCTATGTGGCGATGAGCCGCGCGATAAACAGCGCGCTTGGTCATACCAATCGCTTTAGTCGGCATCCGGGCCAGCTTATCGGCCAGACTCAGGATTTCCGCCATCAGGTCCGCGTGCGATACCACGCGGTTGACTACGCCATAGTCCAGGGCCTGCGCCGCTGTGACACGGTTCTTAGAGTCAGCCAGCAGCAGCAGTTCCAACGCGCGCCCACTGCCGATGAGCTGTTGAAGCAGGTAGGTCCCACCAGCATCTGGCACCAGGCCAATATTGACGAAAGCGGCAAAGACGAAGCTGGCAGCGTCTGACGCAACGCGCAGGTCAGCAGCCAGGGCCAGGCTGGCACCGGCACCAGCCGCCACGCCATTGACAGCACAGATCACCGGCTTTTCCAGACTGCGCATCTGCGTGACGATCACGTTCAAGCCATTGCGCAGCACATCCGTGACCACCACGTCCAGATTTTGGCCCAGTTCTACCAGGTCAGCGCCACTAGAGAAGGCCTTGCCAGTCCCAGTAAGCACTACCGCACGTGCCGCATCGTCTTTAGCAACCGCCTTGAACGCCGCTTTGAGATCGTTCAGCGTCGCAATGGAGAGAGCGTTGTAGGAATCAGGACGATTGATAGTGATAATCACCGTGCCGCTGTCATTCACTTCATATCGTAAAGTCTCAAAATTCATCGTTAAATCCTCAAAACAACCGGTCTATTTGCACAATCAGGATATAATTCTACCACTAAGAACAGCGATCACCATGGAAAGGACCATTTAATGGGCGCAGAAGAGCACCGTGAGCAGGCTGGTACAGGCACTATCACGCTGGCAACAATCACTGTCAGCGACACACGCACCCCGGAAACGGATGCGAATCAGCATTATTTAGCAGCACGTTTCACCGAGCTAGGCCATGACATCGCGGCCTATCGAATTGTCAAAGATGAAGCTGATCAGGTCGCAGCCGTGTTGGATGAGCTGGTCGCACTGCCCAAGGTACAGATCGTCCTCTGCAACGGGGGCACTGGCATCGCCCCACGAGACCGCACCTATGATGTCATCAGTCGCAAGCTGGAGAAAACCCTACCTGGCTTTGGCGAGCTGTTTCGCATGTTGAGCTACCAAGAAGTCGGTGCTGCGGCTATGCTCAGCCGGGCCACCGCTGGCGTTTACCAGAGCACCCTGGTGATCTCGATACCGGGCAGCACCAACGCCGTCAAGACCGCAGTAGAAAAGCTCATCATACCGGAGATTAACCACCTCGCGTGGGAGGTCGTGCGCAAGGGCTGACCCTTCAACAGTGCCTCATTTACTTGTATACTATCGACTCTACAGGAGAGATGCCGGAGTGGTTGAACGGGCTCGTCTCGAAAACGAGTGTGGTCAGTGATGGCCACCGTGGGTTCGAATCCCACTCTCTCCGCACGATAGGACCTTTGTCGAACTTTGAGGTCCACCGAGGCCGTCCTCTAGGGCGGCCTTTTTTTGCGCCTCAGTTTCCCGCGTGGAGGTGCGCACCGCGTCGCTGATGTCGTTCAGATAGGCGAAGGGTGCTTGCAACTCCAGGGTGACATTTCCATCCGGGTCCACGATGACCCGCTCAACCATGTGGTGCAATAGTTCACGCTGATCGCTGCGTTCAAGGTCATTATACACGATTCCCACGGTCGCGATGATTTCAAGCGCGGCGTCGAGGTTGTCGATGTGGGTTTCCTGCTGCGCATCTAGGGACTCAAGCGCTAGACGAATCTGGTTACGGCGGTCCTGCCATTCGCGCCACATGCCCTCCCACACCTTTTCCGTTATCCTACCCGAAGCAAAGACACGAACTACACGCGATTCTTCTTCGTCGATGGCCTTTAGCGTTTTGGAGTCGCTTCTTTTCGTCAGGCTGAAGATGGCCGAGCTGCTCCGCCACATCCTGCGTGTAGGCCTCGCGGATTTCCGGCAGCAGCGCCGGGTCTACTTGAGTGCGCGCAAGATGCTGCTGGATCTGCCCATCAATATCAACACAACGGAAGTTGACATTACTTCTGGCGATGCAGTAGTAAGGGGTGCCGCCATTAGAGCGCGAAGCATTGGATGTGGAACATGTAAGCTGTATCAACTCGGCACCCGCTTTGGGCTGGAAGTAGACGAATCCCTTCAACAAATAGTCGTGCTTGCGCTGGCGTCCGCGCTTCTTGTCACGTTCTTCCAATATACGCAGGCTCTGCTCAATTTCCTCGGTCGTCACGATGGGTTCCCAATTTCCTCGAATGGTTTTGGGCGGAATGGCGCGTGTCTTGCTAGTAACCCAACCGGCATATGTCCAGTTATGGAAAATGTTGGACAGCGTGTTGGTGTTGCAACGTCGCTTGCCATTAGATTTAACGTCTACAAAAGGTCGGCCCGAACGATAGCGATAGCCACGTGCGTGAAGTACATCACAGATTTGCTCAAGCGTTAGTTCTTCCTCAAGCAGCAGATCGAAGGCCTCGCGGATGATATGCGCACGGTTGGGGTCCTGCTCAATCCAGTGAACTTCGCGTCCTGATGTTTTCTTCGCCTCGCCTTTCACCAGTGCGCTCATGTTGATGTAGCCATCGGGTGCATAACCATGGTAGCCACCATTATCGCGGTTGGCCTGCACGCCGCCCTGCACGCGAATCCCCAAGAGCGTCGATTCGCGCCGGGCCAAGGTGAAGGACAGCGCCACGACTACGCGGTCGTCAGGGTCCATAGGGTCCAGGTCAGGCTGGTTGGCGAAGCGCACCGCCACCCCAAAATTGTGCAGTTCGTCAATGGCACGCAGGGCTTCCGTGTCGTTGCGTCCGAAGCGGTCCGCCCGTTCGACGATTACGTGGGAGAACTGGCCCGACCGCGCATCATTGAGCATCCGCTGATAGGCTTCACGATACGGGGACGTACCGGTAAGCACATCGACGTATTCCGCGTAAACTGGCATGTTGGTGCGATCAAGCACTTGGCGCTGGATGGCGTAGCGCTGGCGAGGTGCTCAACAGCGTGCGCTTCATGGACTTGCCGCCGCGCCAGGTCTACGC